>JBKJUK010000231.1:0-6537 GCA_046590705.1 Thermoanaerobaculia bacterium | reverse complement strand
TGAAATCTCGTTCTTGCCGGCGACTCTCCGACGACACATGGCAATACCAGAGCGTCGGTCAGGAATTCACTCTTCCGCGCCACAGGCAGGATTGCCTGTGCCACACAATCCCGCCTGCTCCCTCGCCGCTGGTCCCTGACGCCGTTCGTGGCAGATACTTTGCTCTTTCGTTGTTCAATATGGCAAGGAGTCGCGATGGAGCCTGAAGTCGTCAGTTACGGAGCACCGCGGGATCGCCGAAGTGGCAGGCGAGTGCTCACGGTTCGCAATACGCTTTTCGCGCTTGGAGCGATCGTAGTTCTGTTCCTGATCGCCTCGTTCATTTCGGAGATGCGGAAGCCCAAGGATGGCGCCTATGGCCGCCTCTACGCCAAACGAACGCGAGACGTTGAAGTTGCGCCTCGTGCTCCCATGGTAGTGATTCCTGAAGGCGAGATTGCTGATCGCACTGGCGCGGATCCGCTTCTGCTCGAAGGTGCCCAGCGGCAGGCCTGGCTCGGCGATACCTCTGTTGCGCCTCCTGCGAGTTCCACTGGAGTCGGCGAATCGCTATCGAATGAATCGACTATCCAGGCCAGTCGCGAGCTGCGCAGAAAAGGGAAGATCGTCATAACCGGTGGTCCGGGGGGAGTCGAGCTGAAGGTGAAGCAGTAGCGTCAGCATCTCACTCAGTCCTGACCCCGCCGCACCTGGCCGCCGTATAATCACGGGCCGGGGAACTTCAATGGCTCACGACATAAAATTCGGCACTGACGGCTGGCGCGCAGTCATCGCTGACGGCTTCACTTTCGCCAACGTACGCATCATCGCTGACGCCATTGGTGTTGCGGCCCGGGACTTTCCCGCGCCTGATCATGTCGACCACAACCTTTTGATCGTCGGCTATGACCGCCGCTTCCTTTCCGAGGAGTTCGCGCAGGAGGTTGCTCTCACCCTGAGCAAATCCGGTTTCGATATTCTTCTGTCCAGCGCGCCCACTCCATCACAGACAATCTCATTCTCAGTGAAACACCGCGCCGCGCTGGGCGGTGTGGTGATCACCGCCAGTCACAACCCAGCCACCTATAACGGTGTGAAGTTCAAGGGCTGGTACGGCGGTTCAGCGCTTCCGGAGATGTATTCGGCCATCGCCAGCAACCTGGGAAAGCAGAACCGTCGCGGAGGAGGGTCTGTCACCGAGGTCGATCTTCTGGAAGACTATGTGGCGGCGCTAAGGGAAATCGTCGACGTAGACGTCATTCGAAGTTCGGGATTGAAGATCGTGCACGACCCGATTTATGGGGCGAGTGCGCATCTGGTCAATCGTGTTCTGGATCCTGAAGGAGATGGAACCGACGCATCGTCGCTGAAAGTGCTGAGGGGCGAGATCAACCCCTCGTTCGGCGGGGTGAATCCCGAGCCAATCCCCGAGAATCTGGAGAGCACCAGGCGTTTCATGAAACGCGGTGGCTGGAATCTGGCCATCTGCAATGACGGCGATGCGGACCGACTCGGCGTGCTGGACGAGAAGGGCGACTTCGTGTCGCCTCATAAAATCATCGCCCTGCTTGCCATCCATCTGGTTCGGAGGAAGGGAGTGAAGGGCGAACTGGTGAAGACGTTTTCAACCACTCGCCTACTGGAGAAGATCGCACGTTCCCTCAACGTGCCGCTGCACGAGACAGCCATCGGATTCAAGTACGTAGCTGACCTGATGCTGACACGAGACATCATCATCGGCGGCGAGGAGAGTGGCGGGATCGGGATCGGCTCATTTCTGCCTGAGCGCGACGGGATTCTTTCCGGGTTACTGGTCGCTGAGATTGTCGCCGAGATGCGCAAGCCGCTCTCTCGCCTGATCGAAGAGATCGAAGTCGAGTTCGGAGCTTTGCATTATGGAAGGCGCGACGTTCACCGCTCCATGGAGAGCTGCCAGAGACTCATCGACCGCGTGATGAATGGTGAGCTGAATTCGCTGCATGAGAATTTCGCCTCCCGTGAAGAGAAGGACGGGGTGAAACTGAACTTCGGAGACGGTACCTGGATTCTGTTCAGGAAATCCGGTACTGAACCGATGCTGCGAATCTACTGCGAGAGCCCCGACGAATCGCAGGTCGAACGCATGTTGGATCGGGCAGTGGAAGAACTCGACCGGAGTTGAGGTGAGCGTTCAGTTTCGCAGATAGCTCGTGCCCTCAGGCAGCACGTCATTCCGATGAGCACGTAGGGCTGTCGAGTGCGTTCGCGTTGTGTCGCGCGAAGAGGAATCTCCGGTCCGCGCCGCGAGGTCGAAGTTATCGACCGTGTCTGCGCGGAACGGAGATTCCTCTTCGCAGTGAAGGCTGCGTATCGCTATGCATCGCGTGGCTCATCGGAATGACGAGTTTTGCGAGTACCTCAGGATTTCTGATGGGCGGCGACTCCAAACATTCGAAGGCCCCACTGCACAGCAGGCCCGATCAGCACTGCGAACAGCATCGTGCCGAAGCCGATCTTTCCTCCCATGAGCCATCCACTCAGAAGTGCGAGCATTTCGATGAGTGCGCGAACAATTGAAACCGGCCATCCGCTCTTCCGGCTCAGACCGATCATCAATCCATCGCGCGGACCCTGCCCAAGTCCTGCCGAGATGTACATGCCGGTGGCAATCCCGCAGACGGCGATGGCCGGAAGATAATAAGCGAGTCCTGCGGCGAAGCCCTCGGCGCTGGGGATGAATGGCAGCAGCAGATCGATCACCACACCGATTAGAATCATGTTCACGAGAGTGCCCACTCCGGGCCGGATATTGAGGAACAGACCTGCCAGCACAATTGCCAGACCCGTGACGATGCTGGCGGCGCCGACGCTCAGGCCGGTGATCCGACTGAGTCCTACGTGAAACGCGTCCCACGGTCCCAGGCCAAGTTCACTTCGTATCATCATGGCGATGGCCAGGGCGAAGAGTACGAGCCCCAGCAGCAGCGTCATCCAACGCCGCAGTAGCGGACCTGTTCTGCCACTGATTCCGCTATGTGAAGGCTGCACGCGCGTCAGTGTAAGCGTGGTGAAGCATGAAGCCAATCGGGATTGCATATCGACAGGCCGGAGTTGCGGACGCGCTGCTGCGCGCCCCTACGCCAACATATGTCTCGCACCGGCTGTTTACGTGGGGTAGGGACGCGCAGCAGCGCGTCCGCAACTGCGTGCTGGCTGACAGAGACGCCCCTCGGGCCGAGCACAGGCAATCCTGCCTGTGATGCGATGCTCTCGTTTCTAACGAAACACTGCACTGGATGTCCATGTAGCGCCTTCCCGGATGGCTTCGCTACAATGTGCGCATGACGGCACAGGAATCCTCTGAAAAACTCGCCCCGCATCGCACGCTTTCCAGCTACTACGGCGACGACGCTGGCCGTTCACGGTATCTGCGCGAGTTGTTCGACGCCTCGGCAGTGCACTACGAGTGGGTGAACCGATTCCTCTCGTTTGGCACCGGTCAGATGTATCGAAAGGAGGCTCTGGAAAGGAACGGGCTGACCGAGGGCATGAAGATTCTCGACGTCGCCACTGGCACAGGCGGTGTGGCGCGGGCAGCCGCGACGATCATTGGAGCGAAGGGAAGGGTGGTTGGACTCGACGCCAGCATCGGAATGATTCAGGAGTCGCGTCGACAGCAGGCCACGCCTGCGATTCAAGCATTCGCAGAGGCCCTGCCATTTGGTAGCAGTTCATTCGAGTTCCTCAGCATGGGCTACGCGATGAGGCATCTGCCAGATCTGGTGGCCGGCTTCCGCGAGTATCATCGGGTCCTCCAGACGGGAGGCAGGGTCCTCATTCTCGAACTGACTCCGCCGAAGAACAAGGTCGGATATTTTTTCATGAAGTTCTTCATGAACTCGGTGGCGCCGCTCGTAGTCCGTTGGGGAACTGGTAGCCGGAAGGCTGAAGAGATGATGGACTACTACTGGGAAACCACGGCAGAGTGTGTCCCCGCCGAGACCATTCTGGAAGCACTGCGCAGGGCTGGTTTCAGTAGTGTGCAACGTCATGTGCAGTATGGAACGTTGAGCGAGTACAGCGGCACGAAGTAACGCCTGAAAAGGGCCGGGGGCCCGGGGTCGTGAGGCCGGAGTAGAAACGCCGTGGCCAAAGTTTTCAACTTTGGCCTTCGTGGTCTTGAAAAAGAAACTGCGAGCAGACTTTGACCTTAGCGCGGGCGTACACCGATGCGCTCGATGAGCTTGTCGAACGCTGCGCGATCAGGTATTCGATCGAATCGGTGATCTAGATGGAGGTCCGAGAGCCGAACTCCTCGTTGCTCGATTGCTTCCTCGATGTAGCCGAGTGCCTGGTCGAACTCGCTGAGCCCGAGATGTGCGATGGCGAACAGGAGTGGAGGCACATATCGGCTCGCTGCGTCTTCCCGGAGGATATCCAGCATCTTTCGGGCTTCCAGCTCATCACCTCGCAGCGCCCGACAATGAATCGACGATGCGTATGCTTCGACTCGCACCGGTGCCAGTCTGCTTGCCTGCTGGAAAGCTTCCAGTGCTGAGTCGAGATCACCGACCTGCTCCAGCGCCAATCCCCGGTAGTAGTGAACAGCTACGAAAGTAGGATCCAGTTCGGAGATCTCGTCGTAGATTCGAAGAGCTTTCTCATACCGACGCTGATAGACATCGGGGAAGGCCGCGGCCACGGCGAAGATTGAAGAGAGCGGGTCGAGTTCGCGTGCGTGCGAGAGCGAAGCCTGCGCATCTTCCCGTCGCCCTCCTGCCAGCAGAGCAATCCCGAGCCAGTGGTGACCCGTAGCGAAATTAGGATCAATCGAGATCGAGGTGCGCAGCTCGCGCTCTGAGGCCTGCAGGTCCCAGTCGAAGATCAGGTGGACGTAGCCGAGCGTGGCATGCGCATCTGCCCGGTCACGCTCGATCTGGACCGCCTTCCCCGCGGCGGCGAGAGCTTTCGGAAACGTCGCTTTCGGAGCGAGCATCTGCAGAAATCCAAGCAGGAGGTAGGAGTCTGCAAGTCCGCTGTAGGCAGGTGCGCATTCAGGATCGAGATCGACGATTTGCTGGAAGATCCCCAGAGCCTGCTTGATGTGAGGGCCGGTGCGCTTGGAGAGCAGATGTCTTCCCTTCGCGTACAGTTTCTGCTGCTCGGGATCGGCGATTGTGGTGGTCGAACTGGAATTCGCCGGACTGGACACTGAATGCGATGCTCGAAAGATGTCGCTGATCGATACGAACGCCGTAGGTGTTGAATCTTCGTCACTTTGCAGCGCCGCAATTCTTTCCAGACCCTCGGCGACTTCATCCATCCCAGGTCTGGACTCAGTTTTCTTCTCGAGCATGCGGATGATGAGGTCCTCGAGCGCACGCCCTCGCTTTCCGCGGGAGGGCATCGGAGGCGGAGGCGTCTTGAGGATCGCCGAAATCGTTTCAACCACTGAACCGCTGTCGAAAGGCCTCCGGCCCGCCGTCAATTCGTAAAGCATCACGCCGAAGCTGAACACGTCGCTTCGCTCATTCGCAGGCTCGAGACGCAATTGCTCCGGCGCCATGTAGGGCGTAGTTCCGCTGACGACGCCGGTCGCGGTAATGTTCTCGTCAGCTGACTCATGAAGTCGCGCCAGGCCGAAATCGAGAACCTTGATCCCCTTCGAAGTGATCATCACGTTCTGCGGTTTGATATCGCGATGAACCAGACCGATCCTGTGGGCCTCGCGCAGAGCTTCAGCGACTCCGCGGGCGATGATCAGAATCTCGTTGATCGGCAGCGGGCCTTTGCGCAGGGAATCCGAGACGGTGGTGCCATCGAGATACTGCATGACAAGGTAGACGCGACCGTTTTCACTTCCCGCCTCGAAAATGGTGCAGGCATTGTGGTGGTCGAGTCGAGCTGCGGCGCGAGCCTCGCGAAGCATGCGCTGTTCGGCCTCGCCCTGGTTGGTGGTTCCGACAAGTAGCAGTTTAATGGCGACCTTCCTACCCAGCAGTGGATCCTCAGCAAGGAAGACCTCACCCATTCCACCTGCGCCGAGGCGGGATAGCAACCGATAGCGGCCGACCTTCTCCGGCATTGAGAGCACGTCTTCAGACATCAGTTCGATTGTAAGTCCTTCCGCCAGCGATGCAGCTTTTCCGCCGAGCTCATTGATTCCGTTGCAGGCATTGCGCTTGTCTTGCCTAGCGCGAAGTCTGAGCAGCAAGGATTGCGAGGGGAGAACCCGCAATATCCGTTGCGTTTCTGAGGTTGAGGCTGCCGAGGTTGACAGATCAGGCCGCACTCCGTATTTTGTCGGTCGCTCTGGCTTGATGAGGAGCAGTTTCAGGGCCGGTAGCTCAGTGGTAGAGCAGTTGGCTTTTAACCAATTGGTCGTAGGTTCGATCCCTACCCGGCTCACCAGTGTCCGAATGTAGAATGAAGAATGTAGAATGGAGAATGTAAGCCAGACCCTGCGTTCAACATTCTCCATTCAACATTCTCCATTCTCCATTCTTTACTGCGTCCCCATCGTCTAGTGGCCTAGGACACCGCCCTTTCACGGCGGCGACACGGGTTCGAACCCCGTTG
>JBKJUK010000189.1:0-4811 GCA_046590705.1 Thermoanaerobaculia bacterium | reverse complement strand
CTACAATCACTGATTGTAGGCGCTGAGCTCTTGCGCGTTTAGAGATGTGAGGCGGTTGTGTAGCACAGGCAATCCTGCCTGTGGCGCGACGCACTGACTTCGAAGAACGATGTTGTTCCGCTCGGCAACCTTCCGACGACACGTGCGAAACATCAAACCCTGGGCCTGGAATTTACTTCTCCGCACCACAGGCAGGATTGCCTGTGCTCCACAGATACCTTGAAACGATTTCAGCGTGTTAGCACCTCGAGCATTCGCTTCACCCGCGCCAGCGGCGCCTCGATCGGCGCCAGACCATGAATGCGGCTTCCCTTTTCCAACAGCGGAATGATGCGGGCCAGTTCCCGTCCGTGCGTCACTCCGGTGAGCGCCACACGCATGGGCATGAAGAGCTGCTTTCCTTTCAGGCCGCTCTTCTCCTTCAGTCGCGCCGACATCTGCTGGTACTGGTCGGCATTCTCCGGCGCTCCAAAAGCCTCCAGGTCGTCAGCCAGAACCTGAATCAATCCGCGCGCCGCTTCGCCTTCGAGCGCCGCAGCACTCTCCAGATCAACCAGCGCTCTCTCGGGAAAGAACTCGAAGAAGATCGCCATCTCCTCCACCAGCTGGGTCGTCCGCAGCACAGCCACCTTCATCACGTCGATGGCGTCGTCAAGCCAGGCTTCGACCTCCGGACCAGCCTCGGTGATCCACTCGCGCGCGGAAAGACTCTCTTGCACTCCCTGACGAAGCGCTGAAGGTTCTGAGGCATGCAGATACTGCCCGTTCAGCCATTCGAACTTCTGCGGATCGAACACCGCCGGCGAGGCATTGACCCGCTCAAGCGTGAAGTTCCCGATAGCGTAATCGCGGGTGAAGACCTCCCGCTCGTCCGGCGCCGACCAACCCAGCAGGGTCAGATAGTTCATCATGGCGTCGGGTAGAAATCCCTCCTCTGCATACGCCGACACTGAAGTTGCACCGTGCCGCTTCGAGAGTTTGGAGCGGTCCTGCCCAAGGATCAGAGAGACGTGCGCGAACTCCGGAACATCCCAGTTCATCGCTCGATACAGCAGCACCTGACGATGAGTATTCGTCAAGTGTTCTTCTGCTCGTATAACGTGACTGATTTCCATCTCGTGATCATCGACCACTACCGAGAAGTTGTAGGTGGGCATTCCGTCTGAGCGCAGGACGATGAAGTCGCCGAGGGACTCAGCTTTCCAGCTCACCTCTCCGCGTATGAGGTCATTGATGGTGACGTCTCCTGATTGCGACAGGCCGGGGGCCGGGGGCCGGGGGCCGGAGACGTGGTTCGGACCATGGGCGCTCTCCTCCCTCTTCGGGACGTGGAAGCGGATGACGTTAGGAATTCCTGCGGCTACTTTCGACTCGACCTCTTCGCCTGACAATCTGTAGCAGGTGAGGTCATAGTGAGGTGATTTCTCTGCAGCCTCGGCCGCTGCTCGCTTCGAGTCCAGTTCTTCGTCGGTACAGAAGCAGCGGTAGACATGGCTGGTGGAGAGCAACTGCTCACCAACGCGCTTGTAGATTTCCGTACGCTCCGACTGCCGGTAAGGCGCATGCGGACCGCCGACCTCAGGTCCCTCATCCCACTGCATCCCGAGCCAGCGCAAGTCGTCCAGCACCATCTGCTCAGAGGCGCGGGTGGAGCGCTCCTGGTCGGTGTCTTCGACCCGCACGATGAAGGCTCCGTTGTGCCGTTTCGCGAAAAGCCAGTTGAAGATAGCCGTGCGTGCGCCTCCGACGTGAAGGTGGCCGGTCGGAGAAGGAGCGAATCGGACTCTTACTTGTTTCATAGTTTCTCCGGGTGATTACTGTTTCAGAGGAGCGAAGCCCGACGTTGAAAACTTCGGCCACTCGTGGTGGCCTGAGTGGCCAAAGTTTTCAACTTTGGGCCTTCGTGCCAGAGCAGAATCTACATCTCCACGGCGACGATGGCCAAGGCACAGATTCCTTCTCCACGACCGACGAACCCGAGGTGGTCGGTGGTGGTCGCTTTGACGTTCACCTGGTCGCGACGGATCTCGAGCATAGAGGCAATCGACGTTGCGATCGCTTCTCGGTGGGGAGCGAGTTTGGGCTTCTGAGCGATGATGGTGACATCGAGATTCGAAATCGATCCTCCCCGCGAGCGCACCAGCTTCAATGCCTCGTGGACGAAAATCGAAGATGCCGCTCCCTGCCAGCGATTGTCGGTCGACGGAAAATACTCCCCGATGTCCCCGGCGCCGACCGCACCGAGAAGCGCGTCGGTGACAGCGTGCAGAACAGCATCGGCATCAGAATGCCCTTGCAGACCTCCGCGCTCAGAGATTCGCACACCACCAAGAGTGAGCGGCCACTTCTCCTCGAACGGATGGACGTCGAAACCCTGGCCCACGCGCATGGTCACTCGAGACTCCAATGCGCGTAGTTCTGATCGGCGGCCTGCAGGTCTTCCGGCGTGGTGATCTTGATGTTCACTTCGTCGCCGTAAACCACTCGGACCACACCGCCGTAGCGGCGCACGACAGCCGCTTCGTCGGTACCATGAAACTGTTCTGTGGCGGCCTGTCCCATAGCCTTGCGAAGCACCTCGATCCTGAAACACTGCGGAGTTTGCGCCCGGCGAAGATTCTCACGATCCGGAGTTTCTAGGATCTCACCATCTTCGACGCGGTGAATCGTTTCGACCATGGGCATGACGGGAATCGCAGCGCCAGCCTCCCGCGCAGCGGCCAGAACCGCGTCGAACGTTGCAGCGCGAAAGAAGGGCCTGACCGCATCGTGGATGGCTACCAGTTCCGCACCGGAAGCGGCGGCGGCCGTCACACCTCGACGCACCGACGCGTGTCGCGTCTCTCCACCTTCCACGATCTGCACACGATCCCAACTGCGCGAGTTCATGATCTCAGTCATCCGCTCGATCTGATCAGCAGCTACGCAAATGACCACCGCGGAAACTGCGGAGTGACGCAGAAAACGCTCAACAGTCCGCACGATCAGCGGCTGTCCGCGAAGCGGAAGGTACTGCTTGGGTATCTCACCGCCGAAGCGTGAGCCGGTACCAGCAGCAGGAATGATGACTACACAGTTCATGAATGGAGAATGCAGAATGCAGAATGGAGAATGGAAAGGCGGAAGGCGGAGCGCGGTGTGACGATGTCACCCGCAGTTACATTCTCCATTCTGCATTCAACATTCTCCATTCGGTCACACTTGCATGATTTCCTGCTCTTTGTTTCTGAGCGTGGTGTTGATTTCTTCTACGAAGCGGTCGGTCATCTTCTGCACTTCTTCGAGACCGCGCTTCTCTTCGTCTTCCGAAATCTCGGAGTCCTTGACCAGCTTCTTCAGCTTGTCGTTGCCATCGCGACGAACCTGACGGATCGCTGTACGCGACTCCTCAGCCATGACATGCGCGCGCTTCACGAGATCTTTGCGGCGCTCTTCGGTGAGCGGAGGAATGGGGATGCGAATCATCTTGCCGTCGTTGGCTGGATTGAGTCCGAGGTTTGCTGTGCGGATCGCTTTCTCGATGGCGGCGATGATGGTCTTGTCCCATGGCTGGGCCGTGATCAGCGACGACTCAGGAACCGAAAGACTGGCCACTTGCGCGATCGGAGTCGGCGTTCCGTAGTAATCGACCATCACCCCATCGAGCATCGAAGCATTGGCCCGACCGGTGCGCAGCTGCTTGAACTCTGAGTGCAGGTTGTCGATGGCGCCCTTCATCCGGCGATCGAGATCGTTCTGAATATCCTTTACCGTCATGTCAGTCTCCCAGCGGCGGCTTACTCTGGTGCAAGTGTTTCGTCTACACTTCGTCGGTCACGATCGACCCTACGTCCTCACCGACAACCGCCCGTCTGATGTTGCCTTTTTCTTTCATTGAGAACACGTAAATCGGAATGGAATTACCACGCGCCAGGTCGATGGCTGTCGCGTCCATCACATTGAGTCGCTCCTCGAGCACACGCTGATACGTAAGTCTCTTGATGCGGACCGCTGTCGGATCTGTCTGCGGGTCCGCAGTGTAGATGCCATCGACCTTGGTGGCTTTAAAGATGATCTCGCAGTGAAGCTCGTTCGCTCGCAGCGCTGCCGCGGAGTCCGTCGTAAAGAAAGGATTTCCGGTCCCTGCTGCGCAGATCACCACTCTTCCCTTCTCCAGATGGCGGATGGCGCGGCGGCGGATGAACGGCTCTGCCACGCCGGGCATGGCGATGGCGGTGGTGACCCGCGTACTCACGCCGCGACGCTCGAGCGCGTCCTGCATGGCCAGTGAGTTGATCACCGTTGCCAGCATTCCCATCTGGTCACCTACAGCGCGATCGATCCCCTCGGTGGCACCGCTGACTCCGCGGAAAATGTTTCCTCCACCGACCACGATGGCCATTTCAATCCCGAGGTTCTTCACCTCGACAATCTCGTCCGCGATCGAGGCCATGGTTTCCGCATCGATTCCATACTTGCGGTCGCCCATGAGCGCCTCGCCGGATAGTTTCAGGAGAATGCGTTTGTATTTTGGTGTGACGGTCTCGGCCATATTCGCTCCGCTGCGGGTTATATCAGGAATCGCGCCCGGTCAGTATCGAGGGCTGATTTGCGCGCGGAAAAACGGTTCTAACCAACGATGTACTATCGCGGAGAGGTCCCTCACAGCCCACCCACCGCCCGTTCGGGATGACACGCATTCACACGCTGTCATTCCGAGCTCGGAATCGGCGCATGACGCCGGTTTTACAGACATGAACGGGTTGCTCCTCGCAGCGAGTAGTCGCCGACAATCGTAAGTATCGCTCCTGCAACCAACACACACGGAGCCC
>JBKJUK010000153.1:0-4273 GCA_046590705.1 Thermoanaerobaculia bacterium | reverse complement strand
GTGGTCGACGCGATCTCTTCCACACAATCTCGAGTCGGTGACCTTCGACGGGCACCGTTACGGCGCGGAGTGGTACATCGATCCGGGACATCCGGCCGCGGTCGATTACACCGTGGATGTACTGACCCATCTGGTGAAGAGCTACGACCTCGACGGACTTCATCTCGATCGTATCCGTTACCCCGAAGCACCCATCGATCGGCCGGCAGGACAGTCACTCGGCATCAACACGGGCTACAACGAAGTCAGCGTGGAGCGCTTCAAACAACGCCATGGCAGCGCCGCCGGTTACTACACAACGGGCGATGTCGGGTCGAACGTGGGCACACAGGCGGAACCTCGCATCATTACGCAGGCTGATGTCGGCTATCCGAAGACGAATGACGTGCTATGGAGTCGCTGGCGCGTGGAACAGGTCACCAACCTGGTACGACGAATCTATCTCTCAGCTACGGCCGCAAAACCACGCATCAAGGTTTCTGCAGCGCTGATCACTTTCTGGACCGGTCCCGTAGCCAGCGGCGGTTTCGAACGCACCGAGGCCTTCTACAGGGTCTTTCAGGATTGGAAATCGTGGACTGAGGAAGGAATTCTAGACGTGATCATGCCGATGGTTTACAAGCAGGAGCACATGCCGTCGCTTGCTGCACAATACGACGACTGGATTTCCTTCAGCACCAGCCTTGCGCGAGCAAATCAGAGACACTCCGCGATCGGCCTCGGGTCATTCGTCAACAGCATCGAAGGAACGCTGCGGCAAGCCAGACGGGCGCTGGCGCGGGCACCGTACACCTCGCTCACTGCAGCGGATGGTGTGGTGTTCTACTCGCTCGGCTCGACAGCACCCGGAACGACCAGCGGAAACGGTACGAACGTAGCGGTATCTCCGAATCCATTCTCCTATCCCACCGCTAACCAGAATTCTCCGAAGCGCCCCAACGAAGATTTCTTCTCGGCCTTGCGCACGGGAGCAAGCTCAAACGGTTCAATCCTGTTCGAACCATCCACCCTTGCACCACTTTTTCAGACTGTCGTCCCTGTTCCAGAGATGGAGTGGAAGATCTCACCATCTCGCGGACTGCTCAGCGGCAGAGTGCTGCAATCCAACGGAACGATCGTCGACGGTGTGACCATCACTCTGGTGAGTAACGCCGGCGAAACCAGGACTGCTCGCAGCGATGGCAGCGGCTACTTCGGCGCGCTCAGACTGGCGCCCGGTACATGGACCGCGTCAGCCGATGTCGGCGGCGTGAGAGTCTCCACGCAGTTCGTGGTCGAAGCAGGGAAGGTGGCCATGCCGCTACTGACGCCGCCGCTGACACCACGGAAACCTCGTCGCCGTTGAGGTTCCAAGAGTTTGAATTTGTCGTTCGCGCGTGATCCCGCGTAGGGACGCGGAGCGCGCCCATACAGAAACGAGGCCTTACCGCACCTTCTCTGAGACCACCACTCCATCGATGATCACGCCGGTAACGTGACTGGTGTACTCGAACGGGTCACCATCGAACATCACCAGGTCGGCATCCTTTCCCGGTGCGAGTGAGCCGACCCGGTCGGCGATCCCAAGGACACGCGCCGCGTCGCTGGTAATGGTGCGCAGCGCCTCATCGAACGTGAGACCGTTGGCCGCCGCGATCGCTGCTTCGAACAGGACCACTCTCGTTTTGGGAACGTACGCTTCGTAACCGCCCTGCAGTGCTACGTTGATTCCTTTCTTCCGAAGAACTGAAGCGGTCTCGAAGCTGACATTCTCTGCCTCTCCGACCTCGCGAAGCATGGTCGCGTGAAGGATCACATCGACACCCGCCGCCCGGATCTCCTCGGCGACCAGATACGATTCAGAAGCTCCGTCCAGGACTACTTTGAGGTTGAATTCTTTCGCAAGCCGCAGCGCGGTGATGATGTCGTGTGAGCGGTGCGCGGTAATCAACAGCGGAATCTCACGCGCCAGCACGGACTGCAACGCCTCCATCTGCAGCTCGCGGGAAGGACGCTTGTCTTCGGCGCCTGACAATTTTTTTCGATAGTCTTCAGCCTTAAGCAGCATTGCCCGTATCAGCGCCACTTCTTTCGCGCGCGTACCTGGCGACTTCCCTGAGGCAGCGAGCGCGGCCTCGCCGATGGTGACCGAAATCATCGCGATCGGTTTCATGACTGCCTTCTCGACAGTTGCTCCTCTCGTTTTAACGATCATGGTCTGGCCTGAAATTACGGCTCCGGGAGCGTGTCCCGTGTGCAGAGTCGTGACACCGAAACTGCGCAGCCACTCGATCAGCGGCTCCTGTGCGTTGTAGGAATCGATGGCACGCAGTTCCGGCTGAAGTGGTGCGGTGCGGTCGAGCTGATCCTGATCATGATCCTGATTCAGGTAGCCGGCCAGACCGACCACCGAATGCGCGTCGATGAGTCCGGGGGTCACCACCGCTGCGCGAATCTCTCGTGCGCCAGCCGGAATGCGCGCTGCTGCCTCGGGACCGGCCGAGACGATCTTTCCATCGCGGATGATCACCACACCGTTCGCGATTGCTGCGCCTTCCATGGTGTGAAGTGTGTCCGCGCGAACGACGAGTTCCTGCGCGGCCGCAGAGAGTGTGACCACGAGCGTGAGCGTGAATGCGTACAGGAAGCGTTTCATCTCAGTTCCCCTCGCCGCGGTTCATGGGAATCGACTGATCGCGGTCTGCACCGTAACCGCCGACCGCGTAAAGACGATCCTGCGGATCGGTCAGGTCGAAGACTTTCCGGCCTTCGATCCAACTTTCCAGTACATGGGCATACGTACTGAGCGGGTCGGCTGACAAAACGATGAAGTCTGCATCTTTGCCGCGCGTCAGCGAACCGGTTCTGCCGTCGAGCCCCAGCATCTTCGCTCCGTTGATGGTCATCGCGGCGAGCGCTTTCTCGCGAGGCATTCCGAAACGGACGGCCAGAGCTGCGGAGCGGAGAAAAAGCCGAGAGTCGGTGATGCTGTCATCGGTGTGAAAGGCTACATCGGCGCCGGCACGGTCGAGCACAGCTCCGTTCTCCATCGACACATCCATCGCTTCCAGTTTTCCGCCGGGACTGTCGATCACGATGATCGATGCAGGGGCACCAGCCGCGGCGATTTCTTTCGCGACTTTCCAGGCCTCGCTGACGTGATGCAGCACTGGTGTGAATCCGAACTCTTTTCCAATTCGCAGTGCCGTGATGACGTCGTCATGCCGGTGCGTATGGAAATGAACGGTCTTCCGTCCTTCCATCACCTCGACCAGTGCTTCCATGGCCAGATCGCGAACGGGAAGCTTCGCAGCATCACCTTTGGCGGCCTTACCTTTCCGCCTGTACTCCTCGGCCTTGACGAAGTTCTCGCGGATGATCGCTGCGGATCTACCCCTCGTTCCGGGGAACGGTGCATCACGCATGGAGTTGGTCCCGTTGGCCATCTTGATTCCGCCGGCGTAGCTGCCATCTTGATTGCGAAAAGCGAGAT
The DNA here is from genome assembly GCA_046590705.1 of Thermoanaerobaculia bacterium. Classification (GTDB taxonomy): domain Bacteria; phylum Acidobacteriota; class Thermoanaerobaculia; order Gp7-AA8; family Gp7-AA8; genus JBKJUK01. Next base: position 801 of record JBKJUK010000153.1, on the reverse strand, counting down.
CGTCCACTGTTCTGCCGCGACGCAGCTTCATATACAGAGTTTGTCCGGAGAGAAGATGACCTGACCCTGGCATCACGTTGACTGAGGTGATCCCACCGGCGCGTGCGCGTGCGATCGCGGAGTCGAGGACGTTGACGCTGTCGACTGCGCGCACGTCGGGCTGCATCGGCGCCGAGGAATCAGCGCCAGCGACCTGACCGATGTGACTGTGCGTGTCGACGAGTCCGGGCATGATGATTTTTCCGGTCATGTCGATGCGTTCAGCGTTCGCGGGGACGGTAGTCGACGAGGTGGGACCCACGGCCGTGATGGTTTTGCCATCAATGATCAGCGTGCCGCTTTCGATGGCAACACCGTCGATGGGAATGATTCGGGCGCCGACGAAGGCACGGGTCTGGGCGTGCATTGAGGATGTCAGTAGAGTTGCAGCAGCGATCAGTATCAGACCCTTCATGTTTTTGTATTTCCACGGAACGATGACGAGATCGCAGCGGCTCATGTGTTGCTCCTCTGTAAACGTCTGTGAAGGACGAGGCGCGATTCTAACGCGGGCTTGCAGCAAACCGGGAGGATTGGCGTGACCAGGAGGAGGCGCATCGTCTGGGTTCATCAGCGGGGCGCGAAGTAACACGGGAATCGCAGCACGGTCATTCCGATGAGCACCGCGGCTCACTTCAGCTTGGGTTGCTGTGACACGCGAAGAGGAATCTCCGTTCCGCGCCGCGTTGGTCGTGCCGTTCCCCCGCAGCCGCGCGGACCGGAGATTCCTCCTCGCAGTCACAGCTGCGTACTCATCACGGG
>JBKJUK010000148.1:0-8183 GCA_046590705.1 Thermoanaerobaculia bacterium | reverse complement strand
ACTACCCCGGCCCCCAGACCCCGCCCTCCGGCCTGACTCCCCGCGGCTTCCCTCTTGCACTACGATCCCATCCAAGGAAAAAAACTATGCCTGAACGCAGAAACGAGGACAGACCGGAAGGCAGTGACCGGCGCGATTTTCCCCGGCCCCCGCTCTGGTTGAACCTCCTCCTGCTGATTCTTGCTATCGCCCTCGGTGTGGGAGCGAGGATGCACCGCGAGAGGCTTGACACGCGATATGAGACGCTCTTTGCCGCCACGACGAACTCCCCTGTCGAACTCGCAAAGATGCGGAACGAGCTGGCGGGCATGAACCTGACCAGCGAGGCGTTGAAAAAAGAGATTGATGGTCGTCTCAGTTACCTCGAAAGCAACAAGAGCAAAGACTTTTACATCTCCATCAATACGAATGAAAAACGGTTTCGCCTCCATTACGGAGCAGACATAGTCCGCGACGCTCCAGTCGAAATCGGACCTGCCGCATCGTTCAAGGAACCGGCCGGGAAAGAATGGAAATTTGTCCCGGTGAAGGGAGCCTTCACCGTTGAGGCGAAAGAAGAGGGTTTTAGCTGGCAGATCCCGGCCTGGGTTCATCTCATGAATCGCACCCCGATTCCGGCGGAACGTGCCGTCATCAAGAATGGTCTCGGCACTTACGTGATTTTCCTTCCGAACGACTACGTCATCCACACTCCGCCCTCGCCTGACAGTCCGCTCAAGGGAGTAAGACCTGGTTCCTTCATGGTTCCCGAAGCTGATTTGAGAGCTGTATGGCCCCGAATCTCGAACACCACCCGCGTTTACATTTTCTAAGGAAACAACATGCCGCGTTGGATAGGACTACTTGGATCATGGGCATTACTCGTGCTCGGCCTCGGCCTGGCAGCATTCGGAGCGGCTGGTGAGTGGATCAACATGCGTGACGCCAGCCGGCTTCAGAAGTTTGAACAGATCGATAAACTCATTGCAGAACACAGCAGTGGGAAGGTCGCAGAACTCCAGGCATCCGTAGATAAGTCGACATCCGGCGTGAATGCGCTTCAAAATAAAGCGAGGTCGATCGACAAAGCAATTGACCAGGCCAGCGACACCGACCAGACCATCATGGTCTCCACCACCGAGAACAAGGTGTACGTTCTGAACGGTGACAAGACCATATTCGAAGCCATCTGCTCCACTGGAAAAGGTACTACTCTCGAAGCGAATGGACGCACCATGCGCTTCAATACGCCCATCGGCAAATTCAAGGTGATCTCGAAAGAAGAAAATCCGATGTGGGTCCCACCTGACTGGCACTATCAGGAAGAGGCCAGGAACAAAGGCATGCGCGTGGTTCGCCTGAATCCCGGCGACACCATCGATGCCGGGAGCGGCGGAGCGGCGGCTCCCGAGCGTGGCGGAGGAGTCTGGTCGTGGGTGGGAGAAAGCGGCACTGTCAGCAGCTCCCGCGTTCTCAAGGTGAAAGGTAACTCCGTGGTGGAAGTCTCCAATGGTGTCGAGCGCGAGCTTCCCGCGGGCGAGATGATCTACGCAGGCGGCGCAGTGGTCATTCCACCCATCGGCACACCCCAACGCAAATTCGACAAAGTCCTGGGACGCTTTCGTCTCAATCTCGGCGACGGCTACGCACTGCACGGAACCCAGCAGGTCAACCAGCTAGGACAGAGCGTCTCTCACGGCTGCGTACGCCTCGGCGACGCAGACATCGAACGCCTTTACAGCATGGCCAACGTAGGCGACGAAGTCATCATCTACTGACCTGCGTCGAGGTCGCGGGCGTGACTGCCGATCACTGGGACTACCACCAGAATCGTCACCGGAGGATGCTGCCATTCCGCGGCATCGTCATTCCGATGAGCCGCGCGATCGTCAGCGTTACGCAGCCGAAGCTGCGAAGAGGAATCTCCGTTCCGCGCAGACGCGGTCGATCAGTTCAACCCTCGCCGCGCGGACCGGAGATTCCTCTTCGCACGCAGACCCTCACAATCTTGCTGAAGCATCACGCGCTCATCGGAATGACGTCGCGGAATGACGTCGCGGAATGCCACACTGAAGGCTCCGGCCCCGACCCCTGCCAGCAGAAAAAAAGGCATGGATCAGACGATCCATGCCTTCATTGGTTCACCAAGCCTGTCCCTCGCTCAGTAAAGAGCGACCGCCCTACGCGCCCCGCTTGCGAGCCGAAGTCACAATCACACTCAGAGTCTGCTCACGAACCACCGAACCCGAAGTGAAGCGCACCTTCACCGAGTGCGTACCGCTCTTTGCGTTGCCGTTGATGGCAACTACCAGTACCCCTGGCGTTGACGAACTCACCTGAGCCGTCGTGAATCGCGCTGTTCCAGGAAAGCTGCTCGAGATCACCGCAGCTGCATCCACCGGACCGACGAAACCATTGATGCCGACGAGTGAGTAAGCGAGCGAAGCGGTATCACCGCCAGTCACACTCACTGAGGAGGGACCGGAGATGGAGAAGTCCACTGCGGGAGCGGTCGCGCCACCCCCACCGACACTCACCGTACCGCTCTTCAAACCGCCGACGATGGGCCAGATTGCAGGATCTTCTGCTCCGGAACGCCAGTGAGCGAATCCACCCACGGTCGGGAACTTCGAGGTGATCACATTGACCTTGCGACGATAGCTCTCGGCATCCTGAAAATAGACGGTACGCGTACCGTAGGTGTAGGTCGCCTCGCCACTCGCATCGCGATTGATCGTGGCATTGTTGACACGGGCCGTCTCCATCGCCTGCGCGTACGTGACTCCCTTTCCAACCGTACCCTGCCAGTCGTAACCGTACCAGGGAAGTCCGACCATCACTTTCGACGGCGCCACGGCGGTCGTGGCATACCGAACCACTGACTCGAGCCAGTCCAGCGGCGTGATCGTTCCGGCCGCGCTCGTTGACCAGCTGTAGTCGTAAGCCATCAGCTTGACTGTGTCGGCAAGCTGGCCGAGCCGCGCGTAATCCTGCGCGCCTGGTCCGTTCCAGTTCTGCGAGTCCGAGGTCTTCGCATAGACGGTGACCGAGAGCTTCTTGTTCGCGGAGTGCAGCTTGGCTGAGAGCGATGTAATGAACGCTGTAAAGTCAGCCCGCGAGGTGGACGGCATGCTCTCGTAGTCGATATCGATACCGTCAAAGGCGTTGATCACGGCCAGCTGCGTGAGCGCGTCGGCATGTGACTCGCGGAAAGCAGCGGAAGCGAGCAGGTTCGCGATCAACAAACCGTCGAACTTGCCAGCAACGACGTTCTGAACGGTTGGGATCAACTGCGTCCCGGTCATCGCAGCGCGCCAGGTGGAATTCTCGGCGTTCCAGTTCTTCGCAATCGAACCGTCCGAATTCATCGAATACCAGACTGGATTCGACTCGGTCGTTTTTCCTGCATTGAGCTGCGTCGAGGTGAGTGATGCCGCGTCCCAGGGGGTGATCCATGCTGCAACACGGTAGGCCTGAGCGGGCATCGAGACGAAAAGTGAAACAAAGGCGAGAAAAGCGGTGCTTGTACGCATGGGACGCTCCTCGCGATCGGAATTGCGGGAACGTCCTCATCTCAGAGGAGCTGGAGATGCTGTCTCTCCGTACGTTCGGTAGCCCAGCCGTCTGAGAAGTTCCCTCAGACCCGTTTGCTTTGCGTCCTGCTGTCACCAGCAGTTTGCCCTTGTCGCGTGATCGCTTCTTACTTCGCTGATCGAAACAGCGAGAGTTATTGAATATTCTCATAACTCCCGAAAAAGATAAACTTCTTTTGTGAATGACTGGAAACTACGCCTCGAACGCTGGCTCACTCCCCTCGCGCAGAGGAGCATCGTCTCTCCCGACCAGATAACTTTCGCCGCGCTACTGCTCTGCCTCGCCGCTGCTGGCTGTCTGGGGTTTTCTCCCTCGAGGCCCACTCTGTTACCTCTCGCCTCCATCCTCCTCACCGCGGGCGGAGTGCTCGACGGTCTGGACGGACTCGTAGCGCGCATTCAGGGAAAAACTTCGACGTGGGGAGACTTTCTCGACCATCTCTTCGACCGCATCTCCGACCTCACCGTGCTGGCCGGCTGGTGCCTCGCTGCAGGCGTCCGCACTCCGCTGGCTTTCGCGGTGCTTATCCTGGTGATGCTCAACGGCTACATCGGCACTCAAATCGAAGCTACCTGGAAACAGCGCAGCTACAACGAGACCGGCCGCGGCGAATTCATCATCGGACTCGTGGCCTACCCGCTGATCGCCTTCTTCCTCGGCGACCTGCTGCATGTGAAGGCAATCCTCACCATTGGAGAATGGATGACTGTGCTCGCTGCACTCACTGCACTGATCGGCATCGTGCAGCGGCTGAAGCTCGCCAGAAAATTAGCGGCAGCCGAGACTGTGGGATGAGCGACGACCTGCGCCGCACCGACAGCGGCACAATGATCCTCGGCGTACCCTCGAGAAGCAGCAGACCTAACCCCTGGCTGCAGCAGACCGATCTGACACTCCGCTGTCCCTTCTGCCCTGGACACGAATGCGACACCCCTCCCGAGCTTGCACGAATGAGCAACCCCGCTGGCGAGTGGCTGACCCGAGCCGTTCCGAATCGCTACCCCCTGGTTGGTCCCGGCCCCGACTCCGAGCCTCGGCATGAAGTCATCGTAGAAACGCCACATCACTCACTCATCGCCATCGACATTACTTCATCCCAGCGCACAGCACTCCTCGCCTTCTACCATGCCCGCTTCGTAGCGATGAGCGGACGTGAAGGCGTGAACTCTGTCTCGCTATTCCGCAACCACGGCCCACGGGCAGGCGCATCACTCGAACATCCGCACGGACAACTGATCGGTCTCGACTTCATCCCCCCAAGACTCGCTGCCGAACTCGATTTTGCGCAATCACGATTCACCAGCGGCGAACCCTGCTCCACCTGCCAGGCGGTGGCAATCGACTCTCCGCAACAGAATCTGCAGATCGAGCGAAGCGCCAATCTGGTGCTCTACGCGCCACTCGCCTCCCGCGTCCCATTCGAGATGCGGATCGCGCCAGCCGCACACCGTCACGACTTCCAGTCTGCCGAGCCACTTCTGCCGCAACTCGCACACCTTCTGCACTCAGCGCGGTACGCACTCGACCTCACCATGAAGACCGCAGCCTACAACTGGACCGTAGTCTCCGCTCCCGCAATTCCCGATGACCGCGGCCGCCACCTGCATTGGTACCTCGAGATTCTCCCGCGCCTCACCGAACAGGCAGGCTTCGAATGGAACACCGGCCTGCTGGTCAACATCGTCGACCCCGAAGAAACCGCCGCAAGAATAAAGACTGGCCAGAGCGCGCCTTCACGCGGAAAACTGTGAGGGTAAGCCGCGGTACTTCGAAGCCATGGAGTTCCGATTCCGCGTTTGATCTTTCGAATGATTCAGCTGAATCTATAGTCAGGCTCACACTTCGCCGCACGCTGTCTTCGAGGATCGGGGCGGATCGGCCAACCCGTTCCTGAGGGCGTTGAACGGGCTTGCTATCAGCATCCGCGCCTGCACCACGTGCCAGGCGGGGCACCGGATCCAGACTCGGTCGTGCTACGTTCTCACCTCGCGTCTGCGCGTCGGGCACCCCGGTGAACCAAAGATCGGCTAGCCTTCACAAGGTGTTACTCATGTCACGTCTCGGAGTTCTTCTGCTATTGGTTCTGGTCTCCAGCGCCGGAGCCGTCGTCATCCGACACGACGTGAGCGACTTCAAGTATCGCGTAGCCGCCTCTTCGTTTCCCTCGCTGGTAGACCTCCCCGTCGAGGGTCACGGCGTTCTGATTGCGCCTCAGTGGGTAGTTACTGCTGCCCATGCCGTGGCGTGGCAGCCACAGCTGAAATTCGTCGTCGTAGATGGCTCGCCTCGAGCAGTGAACAAACTGATTTTTCATCCAGGTTACAAGCAACTCCCACTGGAAATGATTGAAGCCGCGATGAAATCCGGTAATGCCTCCGCCGCGATGAAGTTCCTGGCTTCGTCTGACGATATTGCGTTAGTGAAGCTGGCCGCCCCGGTTACCGATGTAGCCTCAGCGAAAATCTACCGGGGTTCTTCACTCGGAAAGGTCGTCCGGCTCATCGGGAAAGGCGCTACTGGCACCGGAGCACTGGGACACGATCCGGACGGCCCCAACCGCACGAACCTCCGCCATGCCTTCAACCTAGTGACCCTCTCACAGGGCAGGTGGCTCGCGTATGTATTTGACGGTCCACCCAATGCTCTTGCATTGGAGGGCATGGCCGGGAACGGCGACAGTGGTGGCCCATTGCTCGTCGCTGTTGACAACGAGTGGCACGTCGCTGGTCTCACCTCCTGGAAACGCGTCGATGGGAATCCGGCAACGTTTCGACCCGGCAAGTACGGACAAATCAATTATGGCGTCCGTCTCGGCCATTACCTCGGCTGGATCGAGGCGACGACTGCTTCGGGCAGCGCGGCAAAGAGACAGCGCTCGGGTAGAGCGAAGCAACACTGAGCAGTCTAAAAAGAGACAATCCTGTTATGAAGAAGCACTTTCCCCACGTTGGCGAACGACGGCGACGCACCAACGCTTCGTTCGAGTCATCAATCTAGGCGGTTCCACGGGAACGCTTCGTTCGTGCTATCACTACTTTCGCAGCTGCGTCGCCCGCGCCGGTGAACCGCAGGTCCGTTAGCGCTCAAGGAGACTTCATGCGACATCTCGCGGTTTTGCTTTTCACATTCGGTCTTCTAGCCTGCAGCACAATTCAAGCGACTCCTCGTGACTCGGAAGCAGTTAGTCCCGCTCAGGCGCATGCTCGAGCGCTGCAGAAAGCGTCAATGGATCCGGCACTGCAATTTTTGCTCACCGCAGCCGCCACTGATTTCCATACGAATCGACCATCGGATCAAGTCCGCTTTCGGGATGTGCGGATGGGGCACGTGATGGCCAATGGAGAAGAGCAGTACATGTTGTGCGGTCAGTTTCTGTCGGCGCAGGGAGGTGACAGAGCTGAGTGGACACCTTTTGCGACCATCAAGACCTCTGGTTACGAACAGTGGAATGGTTTTCAAGCGAAGGGCCTTTGCGAGCGCTCATCGATCATATGGGACAAGAAGGGCGATTTGTCGTCCTCGCTTCAGAGCCGACTTGATTCCCTGCGATAGTCTCCTGGAAGGGCCGGACTCGACCCTTACAAGCAACTGCCGCGTGCATTGACTCGGGTAAGCTGAGTTACTTGCCGCCTATGGTTAGGATCAGAAGCAAGCAGGTGGCAGTCACGCTTTCGGATGGATCACCGGCCTCGTAACCTCTCATCAGTTCAATGCCTGGACGGTCGCTGCCTCGAGCACCGTGGAAATTGCGCGCACCATCTCTCCGACAGTGCAAGGCTTTGACAGGAAATGAATTCCACCGCCGCTAGTGAGTCGCACAATCTGATTGGACTCCATGTTCCCACTTGCCGCGATGACGGGCAACGTGGGATTGACCTGGCGAAGCGCCGTGATCAAAGCAGCTCCGTCCATCACCGGCATCATCATGTCCGTAAGCACGAGCGCGATGTTTTCGTGATTACGAGCGAAAATACTGAGGCCTTGAGCGCCGTCCTGCGCCGTCAGCACCGCGTAACCGAACGACTCCAGCGTCTGCCTCGTAATCTCCAGGATCGACGCCTCGTCATCCACCACCAGAATGAGTTCGCCATTACCGCGCGGAATGTCGGCCTCGATCTGCATGCGGGTCGGAACGGAGGCGTCGCACGCTGGCAGATAGACGCTGAACGTGCTGCCAATGCCGACCTCACTCGAGACGTCGACGAAGCCACCGTAGCTGCGTACGATCCCCTGCACCGTGGAAAGCCCCAGCCCGGTTCCTTTGCCAATTTCCTTGGTTGTGAAGAATGGCTCGAAGATGCGGTCCACGACCGCTTTAGGAATCCCCTCGCCAGTGTCGGACACCTGGATCGCGACATAGTGGCCAGCGGCCAGTCCGCCGTGCCTGACGGCATAGTCACGATCGACTTCAGTATCCGCGACAGCGATCGCAATGTCGCCACCGCCCGGCATCGCGTCGCGGGCATTGACGCAGAGATTCAACAGCACCTGGGTCAACTGAGTCTGGTCAGCCATCACGTTGCTGAGGGTCTCGGGCAGGGTCCTGGCGAACGTTACGTTCTTTGGGAAGGTACTCTCCATGATGGCCTCGACCTCGTCAACGATCTGTC
>JBKJUK010000322.1:0-9273 GCA_046590705.1 Thermoanaerobaculia bacterium | reverse complement strand
GCAGGAACTCGATCGCCGCGACGCAGAGGCGGAAACATCATGCTCTGACGATACGGCCCGCGAGGTGACACAGAATAGAGTTCGGAACGACGTTCAGGTTCTCTCGATCTGCTGAATTCGATCAGTTCGGAAACCACAGCACAATGGTAGGGGTGACCTGCGGTCGCCCGCTCCCCTGACGTTTCGCTGAAGGCACCGGAGAGCGGGCGCATGGCGCCCCTACCAAGGGCAGCTGTTTCAGCTCAGATTGATCACGGCCGTCACTTCGTTGCCAGCGCCGTGGTACTCGATCTCGTCGAAGCTCACGGAGCGGGCGATCACGATGCCGCGACCGTGATTGTCGAAGGCGCGTCCAGGATCTGCCTGCACGAAGTTCAGCCACTCGAAACCGGGACCTTCATCGCGAATGGTGAAGCGCAGTTCGGCCGCGCGGCGCGCGAGTGAGACAGTAACCAGTTTCGCGGCATTCTCCGGCATGCCCAGACGATGCTCTACTTCGGTTTCCCAGGCGCCGGTGGCGTTGAGGTTCGACTTCTCTTCGTAGGTGATCCCGAGGTTCCCATGTTCGACCGCATTGACCAGAAGCTCGGTAAGTCCGATCACCGCGTTCATCGGATCAGGACAAATTGCCGCGAGGAGCGTGCCGAGGTCCTTCGCTTCCTCCATGGTTCGGATGTGAAAAGTCGCTTCCTGCATAAGGGCGAGTGTCTTGGCGCCGCGCGACACCACCTGCTGGAGTTCGCGGTAGGAGGCGTAATCGCGTGCGGCGGTACTGACCACCGCCAGAAGTGTCTGGGCGTCGTAGGGTTTGGTCAGGTAGTAGTACGCGCCGGCGGCCAGTCCCTCCACCATCTCGTCGTGGCCGGCGGAAGCGGTCTGCATAATGACCGGCAAAGCCTGCATCCGGTCGTGCTCCTTGATGTGCTGTAGTAGTTCGAGCCCACCCATTCGCGGCATGGACCGATCGAGCAGCACCAGGTCGAACCGTCGCGGCTCACGCTGCAACAGGTTCCAGGCGTCCTCTCCATCTTCAGCAACCTCGACGGCATAGCCTGCACGCGTGAGATGCGCATGGAGGAGTTCCCTGTCGAGCTTCGTGTCGTCGACGACGAGCACGCGTGTCTGATGCCTGGCCATACTGGAGAGTACATATGATACGCGAGCCGCCGCCAAAGAGGATTGCCACGAATCGGCGAACCCCTCGATCATCAGATAGCCCCACGATTTCGCCTCGCTGAGCACAGGCACAAAGTAAGATTACGGAAAGAGGTGACCACCGCATGCGACGAGCTGCCTGCCTGTACGTTCTCCTGCTTCTCTCCGTCTCCGCGCGAGTTGATGCGCAGTCTCTCGAAATCGTCAGCGCCGGCCCGGTCGGACAGCTCGATAATCTGGCCAGAGCTTCCGAGATCCGGATCACATTCTCAGAGCCGATGATCGCTGTCGGAAAGACGCCGCCGGTCGTCACCATTCCTTTTCTCAGGATCGAGCCGGTCATCAGCGGAACCTTCCGCTGGGCAGGAACGAGCACACTCGTCTTCACTCCCTCGCGGCCGCTACCTTTCTCCACCACCTACCGGGTCACCGCAGCGACAACGGCAAAGTCAGTTTCTGGTCAAACTCTGGCCTCGCCCTATTCCTTCTCGTTCACGACGCCCCGGATGAGCATCGTCGGTACTCAGTCATACCGCAAGAACGGTAAATCGACCGATCCGCTGGTCATCGGTCTCTCGTTCAATCAACCCGTAAACCGTGCCGAGATTCTGAAGAGTCTCAAACTGCGCTACCTCGCCTTCACCGCTGAAGGACTTCCTGCTCCGCCAGCAGCTGAAACTCCTGACCAGGCTCTCACGACGAAGCTGTCTGCCGCTCGCGCGGCCTCCTCCAGAACCGGACGTGTGCTGGCGTTCGTCGCAGAGAAGTGGAACACAGAGGTCATCCCTGACTTGAAGGAGGTGCTGGTCGTGGAGACTCAACCCGGCATCCCTGCCGGAACGCGCATCGAAGCCATTCTGGAAAGATCTGCACAGGAATCCATCTCTCCCGGTGAAGAGGCGAACCAGATTCAGGTCGACCCGATCCTGTTCGTCAGAAATCTTTCCTGCAAAACGGGCTGCGATCCAGAAAGCTACAACGCGCTGACGTTCACCTCTCCGGTTCTAACCAGAGATCTGGCCCGCCATCTCACTGTTGAAGACGTCACTGTGCCTGACAAACCACAGAAGCTTGTCGCGAAGAAGGTGGGCGAAGACGAAAACTATCCGCAGACAGAAATCGGCCTCGACTCCCTCGGATACAGCGTACGCCCGGCACGCTCCTATCGACTGACGATCGCTCCCGGACTCACAGGAGCAGACGGACAAATCCTGGGCTACACCTGGCGAGGCACACTCGAGAACTGGCATCTTCTGGCCTTCAGCTCCTTCGGCGAGGGCGATGGTGTGTGGGAGAGTTCAGGCGGCGGAGTCCTTCCCTTCTATGCGCGCAACCTGAAGAGTGTCGATCAGCAGATTGTGAAACTGTCGGAGGAGACTCTCTTTCCCACGATTCTGGCGCTGCGTGAAAATCCAGCAGGGCGCGCAAAGGGCCCGGCAAAGAGCAGACTTCTCCGCGGAGAGACCGACAAGATCGAATCGCACGGGCTCGATGCGTCGCCTTCGCTCGGCAAGGACAACCGCGGGCTTCTTCGCCTCACACTCAGCAACGAAAAACCGATCGCACGCGCACGGACCTCCCGCGATGAGCCCCGCTCCAGCGTGGTCCAGTTCACCAACCTCGGGATCAGTGTGAAATACAGCCGTCACAACATCCTGGTGTTCGTTACCACTCTCGACGATGCACGCCCTGTCGGCGAGGTTCAGGTGCGATTGCGAACGCGCGACAACAAAGTGCGCATCGAAGGCCGAACCGCTGCGAACGGATTGTTCCTCGCTCCAATGCCAGCGAACGTGAAACTCGATGAGCCGTGGAACGTGCAGTTTCTGGTGACCGCCAGCCTCGACTCCGACTTCGCCTACGTGGCCAGCAATTGGAACGAAGGGCTGTACCCATGGGAGTTCGAGATCGAGGGATCCTCCGACGATCCGCCGACGACCTTCCGAGCCAGCCTGTTCACCGATCGAGGGATCTACAAACGCGGCGAAGAAGTACGCGTCAAGTCGATCGTTCGCGCGGACACTCCAACAGGCATGCAGCTACTTCCTTCCGGCAGGAGCGTGACATTCAGAGTGCTCGATGTCCGCAACAACGAGGTCGTGAAACGAACACTGAAACTTTCCGAATGGAGCAGCGTGGACTGGGCCTTCACGCTCGAGAGTGACGCTGTACTTGGAGACTACACAATCACCGCCAGTGTCGAGGGCGTGGAGAATGTTGGATCGACACAATTCATCACCGGCGCATACAGACGGCCGCAGTTCCGCGTCGACACCAATCTGAGTGCGACGGAACCGGTGGCCGGAAACGCGCTGCGTGGATCGGTCTCGTCGCGCTACCTTTCAGGCACCCCACTTCGCAACCAGAAGGCGTCGCTCGGTCTGACCCGGCAGCTCGTCTTCGACATTCCGACCGCAATCCGCAATCGCTTTCCCGAAGAACGTTTTCAGTTCGGCGGAATGCCTGAGCGTTACGAGGAAGAGGACAATCCCTTCGAGAAAGTGGTTGTCCGCAACGAGCAGAAACCACTCAACAACGACGGGACCCTCGACATCGACGTCGCGACGTCAGCCGAAGATGGACTGGCCTACGCCTGGACACTGGAAGCAGAGGTTGCCGACGTGTCGAGACAGCGCATCGCTTCCCGCTCGAGCCTGGTCATTCACCCCGCACCTTTCTACGCGGGCGTCTCCGAGCTTCCTTACTTTGTCACGACACGCAGCATCTCACCCTCGATCGTCGCAGTGGCGTTGAATGGAACCGTAGTCAGTGGGATCAAGGTGGATGCGCGGCTCATGCGCATCCAGTGGAACAGCGTCAGGCGCGCGGAAGGCAATGCTTTCTACACATGGGAAAGTGAGCGGAAGGTGGTCGAGGCAGGTCAGTGGTCGCTCACCACCGGCCCTGCTCCGCAGCCTTTGCCAATCGCGCTCGAGGAAGGTGGCCAGTACGAACTTCGGCTCAGCGCAAGTGACGCGGCGGGTCACCGCACCATCACGACCGTCAACTTCTTTGTTGTGGCTGACGGCTACACAGCCTGGATGCGTCACGATCACAACCGCATCGATCTCGTTCCCGAAAAGAAGCGCTACTCCCCTGGTGATACCGCTCGCATCATGATCCGCAGTCCGTGGGAGAAAGCCACTGCGCTGGTTACCAAGGAGCGTGAGGGCGTACGGACACAGCACCAGTTTCAGCTGGACTCTACTCAGGAAACGATCGAGGTTCCTATTGAGGAATCCGATGTTCCCAACGTGTTCGTCTCGGTCCTTCTGGTGAAGGGCCGCAGTGGTGCAGCCACGAAAGAAGACACCTCCGACCCTGGCAAACCGGCCTTCCGCCTCGGCTACACCGCGCTGCAGATCGAGGACAGTGGAAGACGACTGAATGTGAATGTGAAAGCGAATAAGGCTGAGTATCGGCCAGGTGGAAAAGCAGAGGTCTCGGTAGCCGTCACGGATCAGCAGAAGCGGGCGGTGCGCTCCGAGGTGACTCTGTGGGCTGTGGATTACGGGGTGCTTTCGCTGACTGGTTATCGTGAGCCGGATGTGGTCGCCGACATCTACGTTCCGAAGCCACTCTCGGTCATGAACGCCGACTCACGTCAGCGGCTCATCAGCCGGCGCGTGATCACACCGAAGGGTGCATCCGAAGGTGGCGGCGGTGGTCGGGACGTGGGATCAGCGGCGGTGCGGAAAGACTTCCGGCCACTGGCCTTCTGGCTCGGTTCACTGGTCACCGATGCCAGCGGCAGACTCTCCACCAGTGTGACCCTGCCTGACTCTCTGACCACCTATCGAATCATGGCAGTGGCCGCCGATCAGCAGTCGAGGTTCGGACGCGGACGCACAGAGATGCGCACCGATAAGCCGGTGCAGCTGCGCTCGGCGTTTCCTCGCTTCCTCACCGTTGGTGATCGCGCCGAGTTCGGATCCGTCATCGCCAACCAGAGCCGCGCCTCAGGGCGAGCGATCGTTTCCATTCAGTCGCTCGATCCGGCAGTGCTGAATATTGAGAACGAAGCTGCCAGGTCGCTCGACGCCGCAGCAGGCTCGACGACCGAAGTTCGGTTCCGGGTCAGGGCCGTGAGCGCAGGAGTTGCGCGCGTGCGGATGACGGCGAAACTGGGCGACGAAACCGATGTCTTTGAAGATACGATTCCGGTTCGGTTGTTCTCGACTCCTGAGACGGTGGCCACAGTGGGCCGCACCACCGATCGAGCAGTCGAACAACTCGCTGTGCCGCAGAACGTGGTTGCAGGAGTGGGAGGGCTCGACCTCGAGATCGCTTCGACGTCTCTCGCTGGTCTGGCCGAGAGCGCGCGCTATCTGGTCACCTATCCTTACGGTTGTGCCGAACAGCGCGCATCGGCTGTGCTCGGACTCATGCTTCCGGCCGAGCTGGGAACCGCTTATCCGCTTCCTGACGTTGATGCCGCCGGGCTGCGCAAGCTCGCTCAGAAAACCATTGACGAGTTTCAGACGTTTGCCACGGACGATGGCGGGTTCGCCTACTGGGCCGGACAAACCCAGCCGGATCCCTACGTCACGGCCTGGCTCGTCCATGTACTGCACACCGCGAAAGGGCTGAAGTACAGCGTGAATGCGGCCATGCTCGAGCGCGCGCATGGATATCTGGCGAATGCCCTCATCAGCGATCAGACTCCGCTCGCAACATTGCGCCCATACGAACTGGCCCGGCGTGCATTCGTGCTCAAAGTTCTCGCCGAAGGGAAGGCACTCGACGACAGTCAGCTCAATCGCTACTACGACGCACACATGAGGATGCCGCTGTTCGCCGTGGCATTTCTCGACGACGCCCTTACCGCCAAAGGCCAGAAGGGCCCTCGTCACCAGAAACTTCAGCAGAGACTGACCAATGCTGTGCTCCCGGAAGCAGCCACGGCTCACATCGACGAGTGGAACGATGCCGAACTGCAGTGGCTCTGGAGCAGCAACGTGAGGACCACAGCCATCGCGCTCTCCTCGATGATCCGCAACAGCGACGAGAATGTGCTGGTGCATCCAATGGTCCGCTGGCTGCTGCAACGAAGAGTGAATGGCCGATGGGATGACACACAGGAGAATGCCTGGGCCATGCTCGCTCTGATCGACTACAGCCGGAAATTCGCGCGTGAGAAGCCGGCCTTCGACGCTACCGTTACGGCAGGTCCGAAATCGCTGATGAGCAAACGTTTCGAGGGCGTATCGCTCACCGCAATGCGGGAGAGCGTGACACTCGCCGAGTTGCGAACGATGATCGGCACCGCCGAGACTCCGCTGACGTTCGCAAAGTCGGGGGAAGGAACCCTCCACTACACGGCGCGACTCTCGTACGCCATCGATCCGCCCAGCATCACCTCACTCTCACGCGGCTTCGAAATGACTCGCAGCTATGCCGCGAGTGAGGGAACTCCGTCGGCAGGACGCTTCGCTGCCGGAAGTCTGGTGCGGGTGACACTGAAGGTGAGTACGACCAAAGAACGCAGTTTCGTAGCCATCACCGACCCGATCCCGGCAGGTTTTGAACTGGTCGACGCGGCCCTGGCCACCACTGCCAGCGCTCCTACCGGCAATCCTCAGGACAACGAGCTTATCTACTTCGATCACATCGAACGACACGACGATCGCATCGATCTCTTCGCGAATCGTCTGCCGCCTGGAACTCACACCTTCACCTATCTGGTGCGGGCCACGACCGCCGGAACATTCAGGACTCCTCCGGCCCGCGCCTCACAGATGTACGAGCCCGAAGTGTTCGGACGTACCAGCAGCGTTGTGATCGAAATTCTGCCGTGATGACAATTCGGCTGGTAGTCGTGAGGGCTCTCTTCGTAAGCGCCAGCAAAGGCTCTGGCAGAGCAGCTTGCAACTGATCTCTGTGATCTCTGAAACAGATGAACGGATTCCGCGGCGCACGTCGCCCTGGAATCGCGTCCTGATCTTGTTTCTACTGGCTCTGGCCGGCTTCGCGCTCTACCTGCGATTGCACAGCGTGGAGAACCTCCTCCGAAGCACGCCCTCCATCTCGCAACGGATCTTCGATCGCAACGGGGTGCTGCTCTACCAGTCCGAATCTTCGGTCGGGCGACGACGGGTTCTGAAGAGAGCTGACATTCCGCCGATAGTTGCCGCTGCAACGATCGCAGCGGAAGACAGGCGTTTTCTCACGCATCCTGGCATCGATCCTTTCGCACTTGCCCGCGCGGCGATGAGAAATCTACGTGCGGGTGCCTCCGTGGAAGGAGGCTCCACGATCACCCTTCAGGTCGCCAAGCTTCTGCGACGCGGCAGCGATGGAAGCAACCCTCCGCGTACATTTGCCGAAAAAGTGCGCGAGATGTTACTGGCGCTGCGGCTCGAGACGCAGAAGGACAAGCAGGAGATCCTGGCGCTGTACCTGACACTCGCTCCGTACGGAAATCGCCTGAACGGCGTGATCGAAGCGGCCGATACCTACTTCGCTGTCGCGCCAGCCGATCTGACTCCCGCTCAGGCCGCACTGCTGGCGGCATTACCGCACAGACCGGGACGCTACAACCCGCTTCGGAATCCGCTGGCAGCGCGGAAACGGCAGCTGGCCATTCTCGAACGAATGCGTGGCACCGGTGCCCTGGACAGTGAACAACTGCTTCTCGCTCGCAGGGAGTCGCTTCGTTTCGCTCCCCTGACACGTTTCGCACTGGCACCCCATTTCGTCGAGCGCATTCGCGCAGAAGCAGGCCAGCGCGCCGAGACCGTAGTTACGACCATCGACGTGACACTGCAGCGTCATGTCAGGGGTATCATCGATGCGCAGTCCGCAGATCTCAGACGACATGGAGCTGAAAATGTGGCGGTGGTCGTCCTCGACAACGCTTCGGGAGACTGGCTGGCCTGGGAAGGCTCGGGCGATTACTGGAATGACCAGGGCGGCGCCATGGACTCAGTGGTCACTCTCCGTCAGCCAGGATCCACCATCAAGCCTTTCACCTACGCCATGGCCTTCGAGCGCGGATACGATCCAGCGTCGGTACTCCCTGACATTCCGATGAGCTTTCCCACGGCCGTGCATGGGATCGTCTACACCCCGCGCAATTACGACGGCACCTATCACGGGCCGCTGAGGGCACGCGCGGCGCTTGCAGGCTCGATCAACGTGCCGGCCACCTGGCTGCTCAACGATGTCGGCACCGGTGATCTGCTGCAGAAACTGAGACAGCTGGGGATCTCAACACTCGACAAATCTGCTGACTACTACGGACTCGGACTCACGCTCGGTAATGCCGAAGTAAGACTCGACGAACTGGTTACGGCCTACTCGGCGCTGGCCCGCGGCGGAATGATGAAGTCTTCGCGGAAGCTGCTGAAAGTGAACGGCGTGGGCCGTCCACCGCTCGTCTCGAAGCGAGTCTTTAGTGAGCGCGCCGCCTTCTGGATCGCCGACGTGCTCAGCGACAGCAGCGCACGCGAGTTTGTTTTTGGCGAAAACAGCATTCTCGATCTTCCTTTCGCGGTCGCTGTAAAAACCGGGACCTCGCAGTCCTACCGCGACAACTGGACCATCGGCTTCACGCGCGAAGTCACAGTGGGAGTCTGGGTCGGGAACGCCAGCAGAAGGCCGCTGCGATCGTCGTCGGGAGTCACCGGAGCTGCTCCCATCTTCAACGCCGTCATGCAGGCGGCCACGGAGCGCCGTCATGGTGCCGGGCAGGATGGGACCAACGTCGCTGCGCCCCCCGACGAACTGCGTGAGGTCAGAGTCTGTTCGCTGTCGGGTCTGGCCGCCTGGCCCGGTTGCAAGGCGACCTCCACGGAATGGCTCTCCCGTTTCACATCGCGTCGCGGCTGCGACTGGCACAGTGGAGAGAGCGAAGTGCGATGGCCGCCGCAATATCTGGCCTGGGCACGCCAGCAGAACCCTGCCGCCGCTTCCTCTGCGGTACCTGTTGCAGAAAAATCGCCGCCGAGATTTACGATCACCTCACCACCCGACGGCGCGACCTATCTGATCGACCCTACACTCCGACGACAGTACCAGCAGCTCAGACTTTCAGCGGACGCTCGCGGCGCGGTTCAGTGGAAAGTGAACGGACGAACCATCGGTACGAGCAGCCGACCAATGCACTGGCCACTGGCC
>JBKJUK010000263.1:0-2821 GCA_046590705.1 Thermoanaerobaculia bacterium | reverse complement strand
GGTTCAGGTACAGATTTCCCACGAAAAACTCGTTTTCCGCTCGCTCGAGCTTGGCCTCGTCGTTCGTGAAAACCGCACCGGTGAGCCCGAACTGAGTATTGTTGGCGATCTTCAACGAGTCGTCGAAATCAGCAGACTTGATGATCGCCAGGACCGGTCCGAAGATTTCTTCGAGTGAGATTTTCGCATCGGGTGCCACGTCGGCAATGACCGTCGGTTCTACGAAATAGCCGTGATCCGAGTGCACCGCGCCGCCCGCAACCAGCCTGCCGCTGCCAGCACCTGCGTCGATGTACTCTTTGATTTTCCTCATGGCCTTTTCATTGATTACCGGTCCCATCTGCGTGGCCTGCTCTGCCGGGTCGCCAATTCTCAGCGCCTTGGTCTTCTCCACCACCTTTGCGACGAACTCGTCATACACGGACGCATCGACGATCGCGCGCGAACAGGCCGAGCATTTCTGCCCCTGGAATCCGAAGGCAGACGAGACAACTGCTGCGGCAGCCTCCTCGACGTTGGTGTCAGCATCGACAATGATCGAATCCTTGCCGCCCATCTCCGCGACAACCCTCTTGATCCAGAGCTGCCCTTTGCGTGGCTTTGCTGCCTCTTCATTGATGTGCAGGCCGACTTCCATCGAACCCGTGAAGGCGACGAATCTGGTTCGCGGATGAGTCACCATCGTGTCGCCAACTTCGGCACCTGAACCTGTGAGGAAGTTGACCACCCCCGGAGGCATCCCTGCCTCCTCAAGCAGTTCGAAAAACTTGTACGCGACAAGCGGGGCGTCCGAAGACGGTTTGAGCACCACCGTGTTCCCAGTGACGATTGCCGCGGCTGTCATGCCGGCCATGATGGCAAGCGGAAAGTTCCACGGCGGAATGACGGCGCCGACGCCGAGAGGAATGTAGACGAGTTCGTTCTTCTCCCCTTCAACACGTACCAGGGGCTGCTCCGACGCGTATCTGAGCGCCTCACGCGCGTAAAATTCGAGAAAATCGATGGCCTCTGCAGTGTCGCCGTCAGCTTCCGCCCAGCTCTTGCCAACCTCGAGGACAAGAAGAGCAGAGAAGTAGTGCTTCCGCTCCCTCATCATTGCGGCAGTCTTCACGAGAAGTTCAGCTCTCTCTTTCGCGGTCACCGTCTTCCAGGTTTCAAATGCATTCGACGCCGCCTCGATTGCTTCTTCTACATGGCTGATCGTGGCGAGTTGAAACGTGCCGAGACTCTCGCTTTTCACGGCCGGATTGAGGGAGGCAAAGGTCTTTAATCCCTGTATCCTGCTGCCGTTGATTACCAGCGGATACTCGCGACCGAGTTCGCTGCGTACCTTCGAGAGCGCGGTCTCCATTTCCTTCCGGATATCATCACGCGAGTAATCGAGAAACGCTTCGTTGGCGAACTCTTTCAAGTCGCCTGTCACACCGTTGTCATCGTTCATTTCTTACAGCTCCTTAGGCGTATTACCAGTTGCAGGGGACCTATGTTAACGAAAAGAATCTTCTTCGCAATCGTCCTCACGTTCGTCATCGCTGGTTGCCGGTCCTTGCCATGGTCCAGCGAAAAACCGAACGAAACGAATGTTGCCTTCAAGCTCGTCTCCAACCAGCCTGTCGTAGCAGTCACCGTGAATGGCGTCGAGGGACGATTCCTGCTCGGTACAGCCCATATCCGCACCGTGTTTTCGACAACGTTCGAGAAGCGATTACTCGAGAAGACAGCAACCCCGTTCCGAATCTCTGTCGGCAACGGCCGGGCTTCAGCAGTCGACCCGGTAGTTCTCGATCTACAGAATCTCGCCGATGGCATCCTCGGTGTCGACGCGTTCAAGCGAGAGACCGTCACCATCGACTACCAGAGAAAGCTGATCACCTTTGGAAAATCTGACGAACGTCCTTTCGAAGGACTCCAGGCCACCCGCTTCGCAGGCCCGCCTTCAGTCGCAATCCGAGTGGAAGGAAAAGCAGTCCGAGCACTGCTGGACACCACGATTCCCGATACAATCATTCTGCCGGGCGCGGAGTCCTCACGGAAGATCACTTCCGTTGAAGTCGCCGGCAGAAACTTTCCTCGCTTGAACGGCCGTGTGGCGCCAGTCAGCGAGGCTCGGCTCGGAACAGGCATCCTCAGTTCGTTCCTCGTCACGATTGATTATCGAAACGGAAAAATCGCGCTCAGTCCGCGTTAGAATTTAAACTTTGGAGGCACCATGAAAGGTCCGGCAGGAGTCGCAATGTTGATCGTACTCGCTTCACTTTCTTCGGTCACGGCCGAGGGACAGAACACTGTTGAGAAAGCCGCCGTGGCTCGACCACTCGCTCTTGCTATTCACGGTGGCGCCGGGACAATCCTGAAGAAGAACATGACTTCTGAGGCGGAAGCCGAATACCGAGCCGCCTTGAACGAAGCACTCCAGATCGGTTTCAAAATCCTGAAAGCGGGAGGGAGCAGCGTCGACGCGGTCGAGGCGACCGTACGCTTCATGGAAGATTCGCCGCTGTTCAATGCAGGCAAGGGCTCGGTCTTCACGCATGAAGGCAAGAACGAGATGGACGCGGCGATCATGGACGGCTCGAACATGAAGGCGGGATCCGTCGCCGGTGTCACCATCATCCGAAATCCGATCTCTGCAGCGCGGGCGGTGATGGAAAAGTCTGTGCACGTCATGATGGTCGGCAGAGGTGCTGAGCTTTTCGCAACGCAGGCCGGTCTGGAAATCGTCGACCCTTCGTATTTCTGGACGGAGAGGCGCTGGAAAGGTCTGCAGCAGGAACTGCTGCGAGAAAAATCAGCCGGTACGCAGTCAGGTCGTGGCGCCATG
>JBKJUK010000172.1:0-6843 GCA_046590705.1 Thermoanaerobaculia bacterium | reverse complement strand
CGTTGTGACTCACTCCTCCCGGAACGATCGTCTCAGGATGGGGATACTTGCTCATCAACGTGACGTAGCCCTCACGAGCGACTCGCGTCAGCTCCAGTCCATGGAGGTAGAGCTTTCCGCTCAGTGGATTGAGATCGGTCAGCATCGCCCCTACGTTCTTGTAGCCGTGGATGTGCTCGAACTTCGTGGACGTCTGTGTGGCCCGATCCCACAGCCAGCGATCGGTGCGCTTGATGATCTCCTCGGAGTAGTCCGGACCGGCCAGCATGAAGAGATGCATGATGTTGTCCCAGACGAACTCCATGCTCAGTGCCAGATTCCGAATCACGATTCCGAGCGGTGGAGGCTTCACTCCGAAACACATCTCCAGCGCGAGCGATGCGGCCGTCGCGTGAACTCCGCCACAGACTCCGCAGGCACGGCTGCTGATGAAGATTGCGTCCCGAGGATCACGACCTTTGAGAATCACTTCGTAGCCGCGGAAGAGCGTAGCCATCGAAACCGCTTCGAGCACCTTGCGGTTCTTCAAATCGACGGTTGCGTGAAAAGCGAGAGCTCCCGCGATCCGCGTGACGGGATCGAAATCCACCGACTTGATGAAGCCGTTCTGCTCCATCAGTTTCCGGATCTCGTCGCGTGATATTTCTTTCCGTTCGTAAGCGAATGGATCTTTGGCTCCGCCGATGAGCGTAGCGCGGCCTGCGGCGTCGAATTCGATAGGCAGATTTTTAAAGCACATTGTTCTGACGTTCCTCGGGCACTCTCGAATTCGCTGCAACGACTGAAGCGAGAGTCGCTTTCTCCAGATCTTTTTTGTCGCGGGCCTGTTTGATCCGGCGTCGTTCCGCTCCTGATATCACCGGCATATCGGAGTGGCCGACGCTCTTCTGCTCTTCCATCTGTCGCACTTCGTAGCCATCCTGCGACTTGCTGTCCTGCGCCTGTTTCCCCGGTTCGACTGTGTCGACCATCTGGCGCTTCCGGTAGAAGTAGTGGACGAACTGCTCGAGCAGCGGCTCCGGACGCTTCTCCATGGCCCAGCCACTCGGTACCTGGTTCTGTTTATCCCAAAGCACCGAGCGATTCGCGGAGTTTTTCGTGAAGCCTCGGAGGAATCGCATGACGGTTCCCATCGTCACTGCGGTTGCTGACGAAACGAAAGAGCCGGGGGGCGCGGCGTAGAACGGAGTGAACTTGTCAGGGAACCCAGGCATCGTACAGCCGATGCAGATCCCTCCCTGGTTCATGCAGCCACCATGTTTTCGGATGGCCCCTCGCTCGACAATGTTGCACTGCACGACCGGACCCCAGCATCCCACTTCCACGAGGCATTCCGGGTCGCCGTATTCTTTTGCGAAAACGCCTTCTTCGTAGTATCCGCCTCGCACGCAACGGTTGTGCACCGTGTCGCGAAACTGCCAGGCCGGACGCCCGAGCGCGTCGAACTCGGGAAGGGGACCGGTACCTTGCAGAAACTGCAGCACCATCGCCACAACCTCTGTGAAGTTGTCGCCGACGGGCGCGCAACCCGGAATGTTGACGACCGGTAGTCCCAGAGCGCTGACATAGTCTTTTCCGAGGTAATCCATGAGGCCCATCGCGCCGGTCGGATTGCCGACGGCGGCGGGGATGCCGCCCCACGTGGCGCAGGTTCCGATGGCGATCATTGCTGCGGCTCCGGGAGCCATTCGATCGATCCACTCCATCACCGAGATGACTTTTCGCCCGTCAGGATTCGATGGGTCATCTCGTGCGCCGAGACCGACCCAGTATCCATCGCCGTCGATCAACGAATCGTCGCATGCGGAACCCTCGAGGATGACCACGTAGGGAGCATCGAGTTTTCCTTCGGCAGCGAGGTGAAAGTTCTCGATGAATTCGTCGCCCGCGAAGGCGTTCAGAACCGGGTGATAGAGGATGACCCGCGGAAGCCCTGGAATGCGGCCCAGCAGGAGATCTTCTACCGACGGCTCGCTCGCACCGGTGACCGAGATGGAGCAGCCGTCGCAACTCATTCCGGCCAGCCAGAACGCGTAAACTTTTTCGAGAGGTCCACTTCCCAGGCGGGGAGTGTCGGTGATTTCGATGGCAATACCGCCAGCCTGCTTTTGATTACTCATACGCGCAGAATCCTCCCTTGCAATCTCTTCTCTTCCATTCGGTATGTCAAACACACTTCGATAAATCGAAGTTGCAGAGATTTTGCGCTACTCTTTGGGGAATGGGGCAAGGGTGCGGCTGTGTCGATGTGGATGAAGAAATCAGTTCCTGTTTTTGCGCGCTGGAACCACTGGTTTTCGCCATCGGCCGGCGGCACGCCCTGCAGGTACTGAATGTCATCGCGGCGCGTGGGAGTGCGCACTTCAACGAGATCCAGACACAGCTCGGTGGGCTGTCATCTTCCACCTTGTCCACAAGGATTCAGGAACTCGAGGAAGTGAAACTCGTGGTTCGCGAAGTCATCTCCGTTGATCCTCCCCGATGGGAGTACAAGCTGACCCGGAAAGGATCCGCATTACGCGATGCTCTCAGACGATTGTTCCGCAGCGAGGATCCGTTTCAATGAGAGTGCAGCTGTCGGACAGAAGTCAGTCGAGAAGCCGGAATCTACGACGCTTCCATGAACCGCTCCATCGTCAGACGTCGTAAGGTTCTTTGAGATATTTCGCGGTGTTTTTCAGAAACTCGTCACGCGTCTTTGCAGATTCGAAAAAAAAGCGACGTGGCCAGATCTCTGCGCGGTTCTTCTCTTTCACCTTGCGAACACGCACGCGCCGGTCGGTGGTGTACGGAGTGTGCAGCTTGTTCACTTTCTTCGCACTCACCGGATCGATGGCCCAGATGTATTTGTCGGGATTCGACTCCAGCATCTTCAGCTCTTTCATGTTGCAGAGATAAACGCGCTTGCCCTGAAAGATGCCATTCTGCGAGTCCTGCGCATCGAAGGTGTAATCGCCGCAGATCGCGCAGTAGACCTGCTGCTTGCCGGTGGCCACCGAAGGCTCTTTCGATAACAGCGGCGGAGAGGTGAGCAGAAGTACGGCGAGGATCAGCAGGGACAACCCTCGTAGTCGTTTCACAGCTGGCCCGCGACTGGTTCTCCAAAGCGGATCTGATCGAGCTCACGACGTCGCTTGCGGGCGATGGCGCCAACGAAAATCAACGATCCGAGTGCGGTCGATTCGAGCACGATCGCTCCGTAAACAGGGCTGGTCAGTAGCCAGGGAGGCATCCAGGGAGCGCGAACGGCCGCGTATTGCGCAGGCGCACACCGCTTGCTGCAGGACCACGCGTCACATTCCATCGGCTTGGGCTTTGAAGCAAGCGCCGCCCCGGCAATTCCCAGTCCGAGCACGAGTACACCGAGCTGTTTTCGCATCCCCTGTTTATCGGCCCACATGCTATGTTTGTCAAGCGTGCGCCAGCGTCTGAAGAAATTCGCCCTTCCTCTGTTGCTGCTGCTTCCGCTCCTCATCTCCGTCGCGCTCGCTCCCCAGAGACTGCCACGCTTTATCCTCGGCTTCGGCTACACCGGCCCGCTGGTTGATGTGAACGCGTGGCAGAAGTGGGTGAATGAGAATCCCGACCTCTTCGGGCCTCTCGGCGAGACCGCCAGGTTCGCGATCGTGTCGCACCCCGACGACTCCACTGGCGTAGTCATTACGCGCGAGCGTGACGGTCTGGTGGTGAGGAAAAGTCACTTCATCCTCTTTCAAAACGTATTGCTCCTTCTTCAGATGTCTCCGCAAACCGCGCTGGAGATGCGATCACTCAACAGCCGGGACGGCGATCAATTCTGGAATGGCATCAAGTACCTCACACAGAGCAAGCACGTTCGCACCTACCGCAACGGCACTCGCGCGGAACTCGATCGCGTCGGACTGATTGGATTCCTGCAGGTGCTCGACGCTATCCCACCCGACTCGTGAGTTCCGCTGAGCTCGACCTTACTGACTTCGTACTGATCTCGCAAAGCCGTACGCAGAGGAGGATGTCGCCTTCGAAAAGAACCACGTCCGTCGACTCGCTCAGGACTTAGGATCTCGAATCGTCCCGCGGCAATCCGAGCTTCCGCCGTGTTTCCTGGTAGCGCGGATCCGCGAGCAGTGCACGAAACGCTGGATGCGGTGGAAAGCTGAGATTGGCGCGTGTGTAAAAAGGGGTACGGATCTCGATCTCGTTCAGGATCTGAATGGCACGCTCCAGTTCTCCGGCAACGGCCCATGCGCGCATCAGCTCATGAGTGGGTGGGCGCTTGCCATTCCGCTCAAGCGTATTCAGCAAGGCAATCGCACCCGCTCGATCGCCACTGAGTGCCATCACCAGAGCACGGGTTTCAGCGAGGTTCGCACTCGGCTCTGTCACGTTTTCTGCTCGGGCCAGGGCCGCGCGTGCCTCTGCGAACCGGCCTTGCAACGCCTTTGCGCGAGCCAGCCCGACATGCAGATCTCCGAATTGAGGAGAAACTTGAATGCCGCGTTCTGAGGCGTCGACGGCGCCCTCGTAGTCGCCTACCCACGCCAGGGTGGTGCCAATCAGCGCCACTTGTCGAGAGTAAGGATCGACCTCGCGTGCACGATGGAGATGCTGTTTCGATTCGGCAAATCGCCGCTGTACACGGAGGTAGACCGCATACCACGTACGAGCTACCGCCGAGTTCGGGTCGAGCTCGACGGCGCGTCTCCCATGCTGCTCCGCTTCGGCGAACCGTCCCGTGTGCGTAAAGATGTGCCCCAAAGCAGCGTGGGCTTCCGCAGAATCTGGATCGAGAGAGAGCGCCTGCCTCGCAGCTTCTTCGGCCAGCCGGTAGCTCTCCTCGGGTCGCAGTGAGCTCGCCGCCGATCGATGATCCATCAGAGAATACGCGTCGGCCATGCCCGCCCAGGCCTGACTGAACGATGGGTCGCGATCGATCGCAAAACGAAAGTAGGAGATGGCCTTCTGCAGACCCTCCGCGGTCCACAACGCCGAGGCCTCTCTGCCCTGGAGGTAAGCTTCATACGCTTGTAGATCTTTTGTTCGCGACCCTGTCGTTCCCGTAAGGCGGACTCGCAGCGCTTGTGCGACAGCCCGCGCGATTTCATCCTGAATGGCGAACAGGTCGTTCACCTTCCGGTCATACGTCTCCGACCAGAGTTGATATCCGTCTTTCGCGTTGACGAGTTGCGCCACCACCCGCAGTTCCGTCCCATTGGTACGGACGCTCCCTTCCACCACCGTTGCCACACCCAGCTTTGCAGCAATATCGCGAATGTCGGTGCGCGTGTTCTCGAATGCAAATGCTGACGTGCGCGAGACGACTTTCAATTCCGGAACGCGCGCCAGTGCACTCATTACCTCCTCGGTAATCCCATCGGACAAGTAGTCGTTTCCGGTTTGTCCCGAAATGTTTCGGAAGGGGAGGACAGCGACCGACTTCGGAATGACAGTCGCCGTGACTTGCGGAACGACATGATCCTCGCGACGGAAGATCAGAAGCGCTGCGAGCACAGCCACCGCGGAACTGATCATCAACCAGCGCTGCCACTTCGGTGCCTTTTCGTGGGCGATGTTCAGCGTCGCTCCGGTCACATCCTCACCGCTCGTGGAGCGCCGCTCCGCCACATTCTGACGAGTTCTGTCCGTAACGTGCAGCGCTGGAGTGATGCCCTCGATCGGCTGGGACTCCGCCCTCCCTGCGCCGAGCTGCCGTCTGATGTGCAGGAGTTCGTTGTAGACGTCGCGTGCCGTCTGGATGCGGTCCTCAGGGCGTTTCTCGAGGCAGCGGCTGACCAGACGTGCCAGCGCCTCCGGGACATCCGCGCGAAGCTCGACCAGAGCAGGAGGTGTATCCCGGAGGATTGCGGAAATCACCAGCGCCATTGAATCGTTCTGAAAGGGGCGGACACCCGACAGCATCTCGTAGAAGATCACGCCGAGGGAAAAGAGATCACTCCGAGAATCGATCTGCTGTCCGGCAACCTGTTCCGGCGACATGTACGGCACCGTCCCGACCACGGTTCCCTCCCGAGTGAGCATTGCCTCCGTTTCCGCTGTCGAGAGAATCGCGGCCTCCGACTCGACCACGCGAGCCAGGCCGAAATCGAGCACTTTGACGCGGTCGTTCGCGTCGATCATCACGTTGCCGGGCTTGAGATCTCGATGGGTGATCTGTTTCTGATGAGCAGCCGTTAATGCGTCAGCGATCTGCGCGGCGACATCGAGGAACGTGACGAGCGGCATTCCTTCTGGCTGCAGAAGTGCGGCGAGGGTCCGCCCTTCTACCAGCTCCATCGTAATGAAGGGGGCGCCGCCAGCTTCCTCTGTGGAATAGATCGTTACGATGTGAGGGTGGTTCAGCGAAGCTACGACCTGCGCTTCCCGGAGGAATCTCTTCAGGCGAACCGGCTCCCCGGCAACGTCGGACGAGAGCACTTTCAGCGCAACATCGCGTCCCAGTCGAGGATCGCGCGCGCGATAAACCTCGCCCATGCCTCCCGCACCGAGCAGACCGACGATTTCATAGTGCCCGAGCTTCGTGCCCGCGGTGAGGCTCAACTGTGACAACCCCTGTTACCGAGTGTCCGTCTCAAAGTCATCACAGAGTAGCAGTACGTTTACGATTCGAAAGCGGAACGGATGAGTCTCTCCTTTGATCGCACTTTGATGCAGCCGGATGTTATCGATGCGCACGTCGTCGTCCACCAGACTCAGTTCGCTTCCAGGAAACTCGTAGGTTTTGCGGGTTTGCGGGACGAAAAATTCCGCAGCAAGTGTCCAGCATCGTCATTCCGAAGGAGCGCGCCGTGCTCGGTATCTAACGCAGAGAGGGCTGCGACTGAGGAATCTACGCACAAGGTTCGC
>JBKJUK010000332.1:0-16151 GCA_046590705.1 Thermoanaerobaculia bacterium | reverse complement strand
CTTCAACGGTTCCGCTTATTCTTCTCGCAATCGCTTTCATGCGACTGGCGCGTCGCTGGAATTCCGATTCCGGCGCACTTCGCGTGGCACTTTGCACGTTACTGTTCGCGACGCCTCTGTTCTCGTACTCACTCCTCCTGTTTTCGCATGTGCTCACAGCGGCTGCTCTGTTCGGCGTCTGGATGTTGCTATTTACCGGAACACGCACAGACGCGCGTGATGCGACAGCGGGAGCACTGGTCGGACTGGCCGTGCTTTCCGAATATCCGTCGGTCGTTCCCGCAGCTACGCTCGTCGTGTTCGCGTGCCGGCTCGAGTGGCGTCGGATGCTTCTGATCGCGTCAGGTGGTCTGCCGTTCGCGCTCCTTCTGGCCACCTACAACTTTGCCTGCTTCGGGAGTCCGTTCGACTTGTCCTCGGCGCATGAACGTTTTGGCACGTTCGACGAACTTGCCGGACGGGGAGTGTTCGGCGTCGGCATCCCCGACCCTATGACTGCCTTACGTCTCCTTCTGTCGCCGGAACGAGGACTGTTCTTCTTTTCCCCCGTGCTCATATCGGGTGTGATCGCGCTTTATCGGCAACGACGTGACCGCGCGTCACTCGCGGCCTTGCTCGCCGCATGTTCGATCGTTCTCTTCTATGCTGGATACCCCAACTGGCATGGCGGCTGGACGGTCGGGGCGCGATATCTCGTGCCGGCCGTTCCATTCCTTGTAGCCGGACTGCTGCGAAAAACAGCTACTCCACTCGACGATCTGCTGCTGTGTTACTCGGTGACGGCGGTGGCTCTCACGACAATGGTGTTTCCGTTTGTACCGGAAGACTTCGCTGCGCCATGGGGCACGTTTGCGTTACCGATTCTGCTGCGGGGGATGTTCTCGGCCGATCTTCTTCGGGTGCTCGGAATCGTGGTTGTGATCGCTGCGATGATGTTCGTCATCGGCAGCACGCGTTGGAAGAAGGCCGCATTGGGAGGCGTTCTGCTCGCTCTCGTAGTTGGCTTCGTGGCGTTGTACTCGAGCACGCCGAGAAACATGCTCGAACGGGCCTACATCGCGGACGTCTACCTCGAAGCCGAAGGGGAACTGGCGCGCATCGGAACTCCGCGGCCGTTACTGGAAAGGGCGGTGAGGGAACGGCTGCAGCCGCCGCAGTCGCGCAGCCGCTGAAGGGACCGGTGATCAGCCGATTGCAGGTTGCTGCAGAGTCGGAGCGACGGCACGGAAGATACGATGCGAATAGATCCGCTTCTTGTGGAGCTTGTAGAAGATCATGGTCTTTAGAATACCGAGGCCATAACGCACCGAGCGGGAGAATCCGATTTGCGAAGCTTCCGGGAAGTAGCGGGTCTGGATGGGCACCTCACGGATCAGCATTTTCTTGGCGACACCCTGCGCGATGATCTCGGTGTCGAATACGAAATCATCTGAATTCGCCTCATAGTTCACCGACTCCAGATACCGCTTCGAATAGGCGCGGAAACCTGAGTGGTATTCGGAGAGGAAAGTGTAGAAGGTGGCATTCTCCACCATCGTGAGAAAGAGATTGGCGAAGTACTTCCACTTCGGCATTCCGCCTTCGATGGGGCGGCCTCCAAGCATGCGCGAGCCGAAGACGGCATCACATTCGTCATTGAGCAATGGAGCTACCAGCTGAGGGATGATTTTCGGATCGTACTGGTGGTCGGGATGCACCATCACCATGATCTCGCCGCCCATTTCTTCCATGGCGATGCGATAGCAGGTTTTCTGGTTGCCGCCGTATCCACGATTCTTCTTGTGCACTTCGGTGCGAATCCCCAGGCTGCGGGCCAGCGCGACGGTGTTGTCCCGCGACACGTCATCGACCAGCAGGATCTCGTCGACCCAATCCTTCGGAATGTCATCAAACGTGGCCACGAGGGTTTTTTCCGCGTTGTAGGCAGGCAGCACGGCGACGACTTTCTTTGATCGGTGGGATGACATCAGGAACCTCGCGGTGAGCGGAAATCGGGCCGGAGAATAACACATCGACGTTTCGGGCTTGCCCGTCCGGCAAATCACCTTACAATGCGCCGCGCGTGGAAAACTCAAGTTCGCGGAAACGTGATTTCATGGCGATCGGCTTCCTGCTGATCCTTTCCACAATGCTGTTCGCTGACGTACTTTTTCTGGGCAAACACATCTACATCCGCGATCTGACACGGTTCTACTACCCAACCAAGCAGGTCATCCGCGAGGTGCTGCAGAGCGGCGAGATGCCCTACTGGAACCGTCACTACTCGGCGGGACAGCCCATCGCCGCAAATCCGGAATACGAGATTTTCTATCCTCCCCAACTGCTGGTACTGCTCCCCGACTACGACCTGGGGTACCGCCTTCACATCGTTCTACACCTTCATGTTGCCGCAGTGGGAATGTACCTTTTCCTCCGTTCGCTGGGTCTGCGACGCGGCAGCGCGCTCTTCGGCAGCATCAGCTTCGCGGCTAGCGGGCTTTTCTTCTCGCTGATCAACCTGCTGCCGATTCTGTTCTGCGCAGTCTGGATCCCGCTGGTGCTGCTGTTTGGTCGGAGGTTCCTGATCAGGCCCAACCTGAGGGACTACGCCCTCACTTCGCTTTTTCTCGGAATGCAGCTGCTGGCTGCGGAACCGACGACTCTCCTGCAGACCTGGACCCTCCTCAGCGTGCTGGCCCTGTACCGCTCGACGAAAGAGGGTTTTGCGTTTGGAAAGGTATTCAAGGCAGCCCTGCTCACCCTGGCCCTGATCTTCGGAGGCTGGTTGATCGGTGCGGCGCAATTCATCCCGGCGCTTGATCACGTCGGAGATTCCGCGCGCGCAAGACCATTCGACTTTTCGCTGGTGACTTCGTGGAGCCTGGCACCTGCACGATTGCTCGAACTCGTTTTCCCCAATGTGTTCGGTCACATCAGCCGCGGCTCGTCGATGTATTACTGGGGTGGCGTCCTCTACCCGGGGATGGGCGTGCCGTTCTTTTTCAGCCTCTACATAGGACTGTTCGTGCTCGCGCTCGCTGCGGCGGGTGTCGCCAATCGAAGGCCAGGGTGGTGGGCACTGCTGGGAATCTGCTTTGTGTCGATTCTCATAGCGCTCGGCTCGAATACACCGCTCTTCAGATGGCTGTATGACGCCGGCCTCGCGCGATCCATCCGCTATCCCGAAAAGTTCACGCTCATGGGTCTGTTCGCCACCATCGTCTTCGGATCGAAGATGTTTGAGCGCGTCTTGAATCGGGATCACGAAGTGACGCGCACCGCGCTCGGAATCGTACTGGGAGTGACCCTTTTTTCCGGCGTGCTGGCCATCATCGCGTTCACGCCATTCGGAGCGACTTCGCTGCAGCAGATCTGGGGTTTCAGCGGAGCGATGAAGAATCTGTACGCCGGTCTCTCGCGCATGGACTGGACCGTGGCAGTCATCAGGGGCCTTCTTCTTTGCGGTTTGCTCTGGCTGGCATTGAGTGAAAAAAAGCAGCAACTTTTCATAGCCGGTTCATTGCTGTTCGTGCTCCTCGATGTCGTTCCTGTGGCATACGAATCACTGCCGCGGATTGAGGCGAAGTTTTTCACTCCGCCACCCATCGCGGGCAGGCTGGACAAGGATGTCGAGCAGTACCGGATCTTCCACGAGACCGACTGGTACGGGTCCGGGAAGACCGCTCGGCAATTCTTCTCGACCGGCGACGCTGTTTACTGGGTCGTTCGAAACGGCCTGTTTCCCATGACCACTGCCAGCTGGGGATTCCGAACCGTCCTCGAGCGCGACTACGATAAGACCGCGCTGTTGCCGACCATCGATCTGACGGACGCAATGTGGAAGGTGAAAGAGAAGGGCCGCAAAGACTGGTACGTGCCTTTCATGCAGATGTCGAATGCGCGCTACCGCTCGGTCTATCGCAACTTCGCGAGCGAGAAGGTGCGTACGCGCGGGAATCTGAAACGTTCAGAGCCGGTGGAGTTCTTGAAGTCCGCGGATTCACCGAGTTACTACTTTGCGGAGCAGTTGCAGCAGGTCGCCGGTTCTGCTGAATTCGTGAATGCGCTGTCCGACAAGACCAGAAAGTGGAGCAGCAGGGTTGGGTTCGTGGAAGGAACGGCCTTCGTTCCCGCGAAGGGAGTCGTCGACCAGTTTCGTGAGACTCCCAATACCGCAAAGATCGACGTGACGGCAGTCGGGAGATCGTTTCTGATCATGAGCGTCACGCGACACAAGTACTGGAAGGCCACTCTGGACGGCAAGTCCGTTCCTCTCGTACCGGTCAACATCGCCTATCAAGGCGTAGAAGTGCCCGCCGGTAAACATATCGTAGAGATGCGTTACCGGAATCCGATCGTCGATGTAAGTTTCGGAGTCTCGGTGGTATCGACCCTGACGGCTTTCGGCGTGGTAATTTTCACTCGTCGCCGCCGTGATGCAGTGCAGGAAGACGCAGCGACAACGACCGCAGTCTGCTGAGCATCGGGACGCCCATGCTGATTGAGGCGTTTGTGTGGCACAGGCAATCCTGCCTGTGGCGGGACATAGAGACTTCGGAGGGTGATTTCGTTCCGCGTAAACGACATGTCGCTCCTATCGACGAACGTCCGACGACACGTGTGAAACACCGAGCAGTGAGGCAGGAATTCAGTTTTGCGCGCCACAGGCAGGATTGCCTGTGCCACACAGATCTCCGCGCTTACCTGACACGGCGGTGCAGTCGGAGGGGAGGTTCAGGCTCGGTCGACGTACCGGCCCAGGCGCATGCGCATGGCCACGAGATCTTTCATCATTCTCAAAGAGTCGCTGACGATCTGCACGCGTGAGTCCGCGGAATTGAACCACAGCACCGGGACTTCCTTAATCCTGTATCCCATCCGCGAGGCCAGCAGAATCATCTCCACGTCATAGGCAAACCGATCCGTCGTAGCTTCGAGAAAGATGGCTTTGGCAGCGGCACTGCGGAGCAGTTTGAAACCGCACTGGGTGTCGTGGAAAGGAACACCAGTGACTGCTTTCATGAGTGAGTTGAACGTGCGTCCCATCTTCTGCCGTAGCCGGTTCTGCCGCAGTCGCACCCGCGACTGGTCGAGTGCCCGCGAGCCGATCACCATGTCGTATCCGTCAAGTTCCAGCACAAGACGGGGCAACTCTGTGATTGGTGTGGATAGGTCTGCGTCGCAGAGTAGAACGATCTCCCCGCGGGCCTGCATGACGCCGCGTCGGATTGCGTATCCTTTTCCGCTGTTTCTGTCATAGGAAACTACGCGCACGGGGAGTGAGGATTCCGCGATCCTGGCGACGTTACCAGTCATGTCCCTGCTGCCGTCATCGACCACGATGATCTCGATGATTCCGACTTCGGGGCTGGTTCCAGCGAAAGCACTGATTTTGCCGAGCGTGTCCGGCAGGCGCTGAGCTTCATTGTATGCCGGGATTACAATGGATATCGACAAATTAGTCACGTTCCGATTCGATCATTTTGTTGCTGAGATGATGTGGAGGTATTTCTTGAAGGCCCGGTCTGTATTCTCACACGACTTTAAGATCGCGCTTGGAGTGGTGCTTCTGCTCTCGCTGGTCATCGTTGCGGTCTTCGCGTTCAGCGAGCGACTGACCGACGAGGACCGTCTGTACGTTCCGAAGGCAACTCGGCTCACTCCTGAACTGGAATTGCTTCAAGAATACATCAGGATCGACACGACCAACCCTCCTGGAAATGAACTCGCAGGTGCGCAGTTCCTGGCGGCGCGATTGCGGAGGGAAGGATTGGAGCCGGAGATCATCACCACCGCGCCCGGACGCGCGAACCTTTACTGCAGGCTCAAGGGTGAGCGAGCAGGGAAAGGTCTGATGCTGCTGCATCACATCGACGTCGTTGCCGCGACTGCAGCAGGATGGAAGCGTCCGCCATTTGCCGGTGAGATCGTGCTCAATGATGTGTACGGGCGTGGAACGCTGGACATGAAGGGCATCGGGATCTGTCAGCTGCTTGCATTCATCGACGTTGCCAGATCCGGGAAAAAACCCCCGCACGATCTCGTCTTGCTGGCTGTCGCCGACGAGGAGCAGGGCGGGAAGTTCGGCATGGAGTGGCTGACGACTAATCGTCCGGATATTTTCGAGGGTGTCACCTATGCCATGAATGAAGGCGGGATCACTGAGATGGTGGCCGAGAAGGTGATCTACTTCGGCGTGGAGACCGGTTCACGACAGTTTGTCACTCTCGAAGCCTCATCGGCGGACCGGGCTGCGCTGGAGAGGTTCCGGATTGAGCTGGAGCCGCGATTCAATCCCCACGAGGCAGACCGCATCCTCCCCGAAGTGGAGGAATACTTCAAAACTATTGCGAAGCATCGACTGGAGAATCGTGAGGTTTTCCAGGACATCCGCGGCACGGTGGCGCGTGGAGAACTCTGGAGGCTGAACCCGACCTATCGGGCTTTGATGCAGAATACGCTCTTCGCCGACGGTGTGGTGGAGAGCGGAAACGTTTTCACGATGAGGGTGATCATGTCGAACCTGCCCGATGAAGACCCCGCGGCCGGGGTGAACGAACTGACACGGCTGGCCGGGCGGTTCGACACGAAGGTCAGAACGGTTCAGAGCATGGGACCCACGCGGATCAGTTCCACCACCACTCCTTTTTTTCAGCTACTGAAACGGGAGATCATCGCTGAGATCGGCCCTGCCGCTGTCGGTCCGATGATTCTTCCGAACGTCACGACCGACAGCAGGTACCTTCGTGCCCGAGGAATCGAGGCCTACGGTTTCTGGCCCTATCCGGTCGACTTTTTCCAGACCCAATCGATTCACGGGCCCAATGAGCGGCTCAGAACCGATTGGTTCATGCGGGGTCTCGTTTTGACGAAGAGAATCGTGAGCGGATACGGCTCCTGACAAAATTTGGCAGGCCTCACCGTCACACATTGTCACGAGCGCGGTAAAAATGCCGCAGCGATGGCCGCTAAACCACTGAGAGAAAAGAGAAAGCTCGTTCCGCGCAGGGTGGTACAGCGCTTGAGATAGAGAAACGCAATTCGGACCAACGAATAAGGAGATTCAAATGATTAGAATCGACAGGAAACAGAAAGGATTCACGCTCATCGAGCTGCTGATCGTTGTTGCGATCATCGGTATCCTCGCCGCAATCGCCATTCCGAATCTGCTTACCGCAATGCAGCGTTCCAAGCAGAAGCGCACCATGGCTGACATCCGTTCGATCGCCACTGCATGGGAAGCTCGTGCCACCGACCAGAACTCCTACGTCGCAGCAGGCCAGACATCGACCACAGTAGCTTCGCTCGGCGATGTCGTTACCTTCGCCCTCCTCACCACCCGGCTGACCCCGACCTACATCAAAGCGCTTCCTGAAAAAGATGGATGGGGAACAGCCTACAGATTCTCGGCGAACAACACCGATTACGGGATTATCTCGCTCGCCAAAGACGGAGCACAGGTTCCAACCGCTCTCGCTTCCTACACCAATGGTTTTCAGACCACGCATTTCAATTGCGACATCGTCTATTCGAACGGTGCCTTCATTCAGTGGCCGGAAGGCATTCAGAAAGCAGAGTAAACTTTCTGAACAAAGCTGTGAAAAGGCGCCGCTTGCGGCGCCTTTTTCCTTAACGAAGAGAAATCTAAAAATGAAGAGAGCGACCCGACAGAACGGATTCACCCTGATCGAACTGCTGATCGTCGTGGCCATCATCGGTATCCTGGCGGCCATTGCCGTCCCGAATCTTCTGGCTGCAATGCAGCGCGCCAAGCAGAAGCAGACCATGAGCACCATGCGAGGAATCGCCGTGGCCTGGGAAGCTCGCGCCACGGATCAGAACGGCTACTCTTCAGCAGGACAGGCGATCTTCACCATTCCCGCCGTCTCGGTTTCGCATACAAATATGGAGTCAATACTGGTTCCTACGTATCTGAAAAGCGTGACTAAAAGGGACGGATGGAGCCGGGATCTGGAATTCCTCACCGACGCCTCGCTCGGAGAACATGCCGCTGACTATGCAATGCGTTCCAGTGGCCGGGACGGCATGTACGAGTCATCGTACAACGACGCCCAAACCACTCGATTCGATTGCGACATCGTTTACTCCAACGGTCTATTCGTCGTATCTCCGGCCGGTGTGCAGCAGAGTAACTAAGGGCGCACACTACCCCGCACTTTTTTCGTCGTTTTCGCTGCGGAGTGGACGGCGGGCCGTCGTCGCCGCGGTTACGGCTTTTCGCTCCTCAGTTAGTGTCACTACGTCTTCGTCGCGAAAAGCCCGTGCCGCGCCCCCAACCAGGCCTCTCTCCACTTCCTCACGACGAAACGTAGGGAGAAATGCGGGCTGAGACCGTCGGTTGCTATGATGCTGCTGGTCACGATGTCAGAACTTTCTCCGCACCTCTCTCCCCGCCGGTTTGCGGCGCTTCGATCGACCACACTGCCGCTGGTGGCCGCGCTCGCCCTCATCGTGTCCTCGAGTTGTTCACGAGTCGATGCTGTTCCTGCTATCCCCGAAGAGCGCGAAGCGGAAACTCTGCTCGCTGAGTACGTCCGCGCCGATACCACCAATCCGCCCGGCAACGAGACCCGTGGGGCAGTGCTGCTTCAGAAGAAACTGCAGGAGAATGGAATCGAAGCCAGTCTGGTCGGAAGTAATCCCGCACGTCAGTCGGTTTACGCGCGCCTGACATCCGGTAGCAGTGCTCCCGCTTTGTTGTTGCTTCACCATATCGACGTCGTCCCGGCCAATGCTGCGGAGTGGTCCATGCCTCCCTTCGGGGGTGTCCGCAGCGGCGGGTATTTGTGGGGCCGAGGTGCGCTCGACAACAAGTCGCTGGGCGTGGCCGGACTCATTGCCTTCCTCGACCTGCGCAGAAGAGGACTCCCACTCACTCGCGACGTCATTTTTCTCGGTGTGGCGGGAGAAGAGACAGGCGGAGCGGAGGGATGCGCGAAGCTGCTTGCAGAGAGAGCAGAACTTTTCCAGAACGTCGGCTTCGTGCTCAATGAAGGCGGCTCGAACGAGACCATTGTCGATCGCGTGTCGTCGTGGGGCATCGAAGTTCATCAGAAGGTCCCCTTGTGGCTCCGACTCACCATGAAAGGGAGTGGTGGGCATGGGTCGACACCTCCCGACAACGGAGGAAGCACGATGCGCCTCATCGCCGCGGTGTCGCGAATTGCTGCTGAAGAGAGGCCGCTGCGTCTTGTTCCGGAGGTCACCAGATACTTCAAGGCCCTGGCACCGGCCAAACGCGGAGAGAAGGCCTTCGTGCTGGCCCGTATTGACACCGAGCTGAATTCACCTCGGCTGCGCGATATTCTTTCTCCCTCGTACCGCGCGCTCCTGCAGGACACGTTCGCCGTAACTCGACTCGACGCAGGAACTTCGGTGAATTCGATTCCGACTCAGGCGACCGCGGAACTCGATCTTCGTCTGCTTCCTGATGCGGATCCCGATCGCACCCTCGCTCGATTGAGAGAGATTGCGGGGGAGGGATCTGAGATTCAGGTTCTGCTCAAAGGTGAGGCCTCGCCCCCGAGTCCTATCGATACTCCGCTTTACGAGTCGCTGAGCCGAGTACTCACGAAAAGGGAACCGGGGTCGATCGCAATTCCCTCGGTCACCCCCGGTACCAGCGACAGTCGATTCTTCCGCCAGCGCGGAATCGTGGCGTACGGTTTCTCTCCCTTCAAAGTGAACTATTACGACGCGGACACGGTGCACGCTCCCGATGAACGGATTCGACTTCGGTTCTTCGCCGAAGGAGTGCGAGTCATGCGCGCCGTCGTTCAGGACTTCTGCACGAGACCCAGGTAGCACTTGCGCCGACCTGTCATTGTTTTTCTTCTCCTTGCGGTAGTGGCCCTGCTGCCTTGTATCCATGCCCTGGTCTCGAACGAGATCTTCACTCTGCGTGACCACTTCGACTACTTCGCTCCGCTGAGATTCCACACTGCGCGTGCACTCAGTGCAGGCGAGCTGCCTCTCTGGAACGAGTACAACGCGTCGGGTGAAGCCTGGCTCTCGAATCCGCAGACAGCGGTGTTCTATCCGCCCGCCTGGATCTTTCTGCTGCTACCGTTCAGCAGGGCTTACCTCATCTTTCTCTCGCTGCATCTTCTTCTGCTTGGTGCTGGCTCATACCTGCTATTCCGACGCCGTGCCGGTCCTCCTGCGGCGCTCTTTGGCGCGATCACGCTCATGCTGGCCGGTCCCACACTGTCACTGCTCGATGTGAACAACAATCTGACGGCCTTCGCATGGGTGCCGCTCATCCTTCTGGCAGCGGTCAGGCTGAGGGAGAGAACCCTTGAACCTGAGACTTCGGCCTGTCTGCTGGCGCTGGCGTTTCTGGCGGGCGAGCCCGTTCTATTCGGTTGCAGTGTCGCGCTGTTCCTGCTGGTCGCGGGACGAGGAGTCTGGCTTCGGGCCGCCTACGCAGTGGTGCTCGCTCTTCTGCTTTCCGCTGCGCAACTTTTCCCTTTCCTCGAATGGGTGATGGGGAGCGACCGATCACAGGGCCTCGGCGCTGAAACAGCGTTCCGCGAATCTCTGGCTCCCCTGGACTGGCTCTCGCTGGGAGTCTCCATGTTCTCGAGAAGCACGGACTTCGCGTTCCTGCTCACTTCGCAGAAGTTCATCCTTTCGCTGTACCTTGGTGGGACCGTTCTTCTCTTCCTTCTGCTGAGTCTTTCCTTTTTCGCGAACGCAGTACAAAGAAGACTGGTCGCACCCTGGTGGGGATTACTGGTCGTTTCTCTGGCATTCAGCGCCGGGAACAGAATCCCGTTCGCTGAGCCGCTGTTGCTGGCACTGAAGTTTGACGTGAATCGCTACCCAGCTCGTCTGGCGCCGTTTGCTGCACTGAGCCTGATCGCTCTGGCCGTTCTGGCGTTCGACCGCGTGGATTCCTTCGATCATCGATCAAGACGAAACGCCGCCGCCGGTGCGATTCTGATTGCAGTGTTTTCTCTACTTGCTTTCCAACCTTTGAAATCGCCGTCCACTCCGCTGCGGCTCGCATTCACTCTTCTCTCGGTGATGGTTCCAGCGGCGCTGCTGCTTTTCCGGCCGGAGGTGTTCCGGCGGCGAATCGGTTTCGCGGCACTCTGCGGTTTCGTTGTAATCGATCTGCTCGCTTCGTCGCAGTTCCTGCTGAGGAGCCGGCCTTTCGTTCCCACAGTCGAACCATATGGACAACTCTTCAGGGGGGATCGCAAGGTGTTCCGCAAGATGTCAGATGAAAAACCTGGCGTAGCGCGAACCGGCTTCTCGCGGCGCTCGTGGTTGAGCGGGTACCTGAATCTTTACGATCGTCTTTTCGACGTGAGCACCGCCTCTCCGGTGATGACCAGCAGCTATGAGCGTCTTCACAACGCTTTCATGGAAACGCCGCGTGCGGATCTGCTCGACTTCCTCTCAGTGAAGTACCTGTTGACCGATCGCGAACTTCGCTCGCCTTCTCTGGAGAAACGGGGTCGCATAGGAAAAGTGAATCTGTACTTCAACGCTTCTGCTTTTCCCCTGGCGGTGTTGTCGGTGCATGCCGTCGATGCGCCTGTACAACTGGCCCGCACGCTGGTGCTTTCGGGTCAGAACGATGTGCGCACGCAGACCCTGGTGGATCGAGCGGACGTGGCTGCGGCGTTGAGGGCGAGCGCTTCAGCACTGCCCAATCCAGCCCATGTGGCGATCAGAAAACTCGAGGGCGCGGAGACGGTGATCGATGTACGCACTGCCAGGCCGATCCTGTTGACCATTCCGCAGGTCGATGATCGTGGCTGGAAGTTGTGGATCGATCACCAGCCTGCACAGAAGGTTCTGGTGAACGGATTCTTCCGGGGTGCACTCGTGCCAGCCGGCACTCATCGCATCACCTGGCGATACAGGCCGGTCACCCTTGCGACGGGCATTGTGATTTCTATGCTCGCTCTTCTTTTTGTTGCTCTCAGGAGTGTCATCAGCCGCAGTCACTCCGGAGACTCGCTCCGCGGCGATTTGTCAACCTGATTTCAGCGAAGAAATAGTTCGACACCGAGGCGAATCGATGTGGTAAAAACCGCTCCCGCCGGACGAACTGCGTAGTAGACTGACGCCCTTCCGGAATCACAATTGAGGTATTCATGTCGAGTATTGACGATCGTCTGAGCCAGATCATTCATGAATTGATCGGGAACGGAATCACGCTCGAGCAGGCTGTAGAGGCGTTCGAAGGAAAGTACATCGTTGCGGCGATGGATGCTAACCGGGGAAATGTCACGAAGGCTTCGCGCGCGCTCGGGGTTCATCGCAACACGCTGCACAACAAACTGCGCTCACAGAGCATCCTCAACGGATACGTGGCCACGCTTCGCCCCAAACGGCGACGAACGACTCCTGTGGAGAAAGCCCAGAAAGATCTGAAGCTGACCCGCACGCCGCGCACGAGGAAATAGATCTCCGCATCAACGGGGCCGCGTAGGGGCGAGCTGCGCTCGCCCGCTCCCTCGGCCCCTCTACCCCTCGGCACTTCCCCTTTAAGTACACCAGAGAGCGGGCGCGCGCAACGCGCCCCTACGATTCCGTCCAGTCAGTACGTAATTTGCAGAGAGGTGCCTTGTGGATCCGCTCGTTGAATCTGTACAACTCCGTGAAGCACTCCTCCGGCTCATGCGTGAGAAGGGAAGCCGGGTGCTGTCAATCAGCGAGATCACAGAGCGCCTTGGGCTGATTGAGGGACGCGCGATCGATCGCTCCACGGTGAATTCTCTCGTGGAGAGTCTCGAGGGTGCAGGTGAACTGGTCACTGTTCGCGGCAAGCGCTATTCACTTCCGGAGTTCACCTCCTACGTTTCGGGCCGGGTCAAAGTGCATCCTGATGGGCACGGGACGATCTGGAAGTCTCGCGAGGAACCGGAGGTGTATCTGGACCGGAAACAACTTCGCGGAGCGATGAATGGCGATCTGGTCATGGCCCGCGTCGATAAGCGCACCCACAACGTCAGAACCTTTCATGGCCGTACTTACATGGATGGTGAGGTTCAGCGAGTCCTGGTTCGTGAGAATCGCACTGTGGTTGGTCGCTTTCATGGTGGTAATGATCCATACGTGAAGCCGTTCGACACTCGCCTCGACACCGACATCGAGATCGATCCGGGAGCAACCATGAACGCCCGAGAGGGCGAGATGGTGAACGTTGAGATCGACCGCTTTCCGGATAAGCAGGCTCTCGCTTTCGGACGGGTGGTCGAGACGCTCGGCTTCATTGGCGAACCTGGTGTCGACATCGAAGTCGTCATTCGAAAGTACAAAATTCCACATCGCTTTGCGGAAGAAGTGGAAGGTCAGGCCGAGGAGATTCCACACACCATCGACGAGGCCGAGATTGCCAGGCGGGTAGATCTGCGGGACCGGACCATCGTGACCATTGACGGCGAGACCGCCAAGGATTTCGACGACGCCGTGGAAGTCGAACGGCTGCCGAACGGAAACTACAAGCTGGGCGTGCATATCGCCGATGTGGCGCACTACGTGACCGAGGGCAGTCCGCTCGACCTGGAAGCCTACGAACGCGGAACTTCGGTGTACTTTCCGGGACGTGCGGTACCGATGTTGCCGGAGAGGCTTTCAAACGGAATCTGCTCACTGAATCCTCAGGTGGACCGGCTGACATTCTCCGCCGTGATCGAGATCGATCCCCGTGGGCGTTTCGTCGAGAAGGAAATCTTCAAGTCAGTCATTCGAACGCGTGAACGAATGACCTACACAGATGTGAATCTTCTGCTGACAGAGCCGACTCCTGAACTGGAACTTCGCTACGCTGCGCTGCTGGACGAGTTCGCGAAAATGCGTGAACTCTTCGACGTGCTGCGCAAACGGCGTGAAGCTCGGGGTTCGATCGATTTCGATCTGCCTGAAGCAGAAGTCGTCCTCACAGGTGCCGGTGAAATTGAGGCGATTCGCCCATCGGAACGAAACATCGCCCATAGGATCATCGAAGAGTTCATGCTCTCCGCGAACGAGGTCGTCGCGCAGCATCTGGTGTTCAGCGCTCAGCCTGGCCTTTACCGCGTGCATCACCCGCCCGACGCGCAGCGGATCGAGGATCTGAAGGCGATTCTCAAGGAGTTCAAGCACAAGCTTCGGGCGAATCCCGAGGCCATCAAGCCGGGCGAACTGCAGAAAGTACTCACCGACGTCGAAGGCACACCGGAGGAGCGCTTTCTCACCGAGCTGGTACTCCGTTCGATGAAGCGTGCCCTCTACTCTGAAGAATGTGAGGGACACTTCGCCCTGGCCCTGCAGAACTATGCTCACTTCACTTCACCCATTCGCAGGTATCCGGATCTCATCGTTCATCGTCGTCTGGCCGAGTTGGTGGCAGACGGACCGGCCTACGGTGTGAAGCTCGAGGGCCTGAATGCACGCCATCCACAGATCGCCGTTCAGGCCAGCGAGCGGGAACGCAGAGCGGATGACGCCGAGCGTGAGGTCCTCGAGTGGAAGAAAGTCATCTTCATGCGAGACAAGCTCGGTCTGGAAGTGGAAGGGACAATCACCGGAGTCGTGCCTTTCGGACTCTTCGTAGAGCTTCGTGAGTTCTTCGTGCAGGGTCTCGTTCCGGTCTCGACCATCGGCGGAGATTTCTGGGTCTTCGCCGAGCGCGAACACCGCCTTCGGGGCGAGCGCAACAATCGTGAATTCAGGCTCGGAGACCGGGTGATGGTTCGAGTCGAAGCGATCAATGAGGATAAGCGTCAGATCGAATTCCGGCTCCTCAGCGCAGGCGGCGAGGCCATCGTTGAGAGAAGTCGAAGCGACGTAAATCAACGCCGTCGTTGATTCCTGCGCCATTTATCTGTAAAAATAATTCCTGGAGACCTCACTTAATGGCTGAAGGTGCGGAACTTAGCGATAGCCTGCGGCAACTGGTTGACGATCGGATCGCCCTCGAGAAGAAGCTGCAGAACGAATCGGGCGAGTTATCGGGGCGCTCGGCCGCTGACTACGAAGCGACGTATGGACGAATTCAGAAGTCACTTCTGAATCTCTTCCGCGATTCGAAGGAGGACGCGCTCCGCATCGGGATCATGCTCGAGATCATCAGAATTCTCGAGAACAAGCTCGTGTATCTTCAGAACTTCATTGTCGACCCGAGTGCAGAAAGCCGGATGATGGCTACCCTGGTCGATCGTTTCATCGAGCAGCTGCAACTCACGAAGAGCACTGTGCTCACGCCGCTGGAAGGGACCTACTACCGGGCCATTGGTGCTCTCTATGCCGGACACACTGCAAAAGCGCGGGAGCTGTTTCGCGAGGCCTGCGAGTCTGAAGAATCCGACGAAGCCAATGACATCAAGTACAAATCGTTCGTCATCCTCGGACATATTTCTCACGTGGAGAGCGACTTCGAGAAAGCTCGTGATCTGCACGATCAGTC
This sequence comes from Thermoanaerobaculia bacterium, assembly GCA_046590705.1. GTDB lineage: Bacteria > Acidobacteriota > Thermoanaerobaculia > Gp7-AA8 > Gp7-AA8 > JBKJUK01. The sequence goes on along the minus strand of JBKJUK010000332.1, from coordinate 745 downwards.
GCTGAAGTATTCGCAGCACAACAACGTGACTGCACAGGCCATGGCCTTCAAGGCGCTGAATTCGTACGCGCTGAAGGACTTCGACGAAGCGCTCGAACTCTTCGAGAAGTCGCTGGAACTGTTCGATCGCGAGGGTCCGTACTTCAACTCTTACTTCTATCGCAATGCGCTGCTTTTCTGCGGCGCCATCCACTTCGATCGTAAAGGATACGAGGCGGCTGAGAAGTTTTACCGCCAGGCACTCGAGATCATCGAGCCGAGTTCGTATGATTACTTCGACGGACTCGCGCAGCTCGGGAAAATCCACTTTGCAACTTCCAGGTTCGACGAGGCGGCGGCAAGCTTCACCCAGGCCATCGCTACGCATCGCTTCTCAGAGAATGAGTATCTTCTCGATACCTACTTCTGGCTCGCACGCACGCAGATCAGGCGCAATCACAACGATGAAGCTCGACGTCTGCTGGAGAAAGTGACGACTTCCGAAGTCACATACGGAAAGCGCGGACAGGCTCTGGAACTGCTTCAGCGCGTCGGGTAGCAGCTGCAGCGTGCTGTATGGCAGATTCCTCCACGGTTCTTGAGGCGGCGAAACGGCCGGGGGCCGGAGTGAAGGGAACCGAATACTCACGTTCCCACGACACGTCATTCCGATGAGCAGGGGAGGTTCTGGCGAGCTTGCGAGGATTGTCGTGCGAAGAGGAATCTCCGGTCCGCGCAGACGCGCTTGATCGCCACCTCAGCGCGG
>JBKJUK010000321.1:0-10811 GCA_046590705.1 Thermoanaerobaculia bacterium | reverse complement strand
GTTGAAGTGGATCACCTCTCAGATCACCGAGCCTCTGGGCCAGGTCTTCCTGAGACTGTTGCTGCTGCTGGTCATCCCTCTGGTCTTTTCCTCACTCACCATCGGTGTGGCCGGGATCGGAGACGTAAGAAAACTCGGACGCGTCGGTTTCAAATCATTCGCCTACACTCTGGTGGTCTCGGCGATATCCGTCGTGATCGGCCTCGGTCTGGCCAATCTGATCCGTCCGGGCGATCGCATCGACGCCGCGACCTCTCAGCAACTGAGTGAGCGCTACGGCGCGGACGCCGAGAAGCGCGTAGCCACGGCTACAGGGGCCGGGGAAACCAAGACCGACGAAGCGCCGCTCATGAAAGTGGTGAAGTCGATCATCCCCACCAATATTTTTCACGCTGTGTCGAAAGAAACACCGGACATGCTCGGATTGATGTTCTTTGCGCTGTTCTTCGGCATCGCCCTCACGCTGGTGAGCGCCGAGCAGCGCGCACCAGTCGTGACCGTACTCGAAGGAATCTACAGCGTCGTGGCCAAATGCATCGAGCTGGTGATGATCGTCGCGCCGTACGCGGTGTTCTGCCTGCTCTTCACCATGACCGCGCGCTTCGGCTTCAACCTGCTGGCCAGCCTCGGTTGGTTCGTACTCACCGTCCTACTTGGTCTCGGACTGCACATGTTCGGTGTCTATTCAATCTCACTGGCACTCTTGTCGCGCATCAACCCGCTCGAATTTTTCCGACGGGTGAAAACGGTGATGATCACCGCCTTCTCGACCTCATCCTCCAACGCCACGCTGCCAACCGCACTTCGCGTTTCCGAAGAGAACCTGGGGGTACCGCGCGACATTAATTCATTTGTTCTCACAGTCGGCGCGACCGCGAATCAAAATGGAACTGCGCTGTTTGAAGGCGTGACAATTCTCTTTCTCGCGCAGCTGGCAGGCGTCGACCTCTCGATCGGACAGCAGCTGCTGGTCTGCTACCTGGCGATTCTCGGCGGCATTGGAACGGCCGGCGTTCCATCAGGCTCGATTCCCTTCGTCATCGTAGTGCTGGCCACCATCGGCGTGAACCCGGCCCTCATCGCCATCGTTCTCGGAGTGGACCGCATCCTCGACATGTGCCGAACCGTAGTGAACGTCGTCGGCGATTTGACGATCGCAACGTACGTGGCCCGCTCAGAAGGAGTCCTCAGTTTCCACGAGAAGCATGTTCCAGCGCGCGTCGATTTGTAGAGCTTTCGACTTGAGGTGATAGACGGGATCGAACGCATCCACGTTCCGGTGCAATGTTACGAATGGCTGAGGGAGCGGGCGAACGCAGTTCGCCCCTACGACTTGCGCTGCTCTCGTGAGGCTTTCGCTTACTGGGTCTATCGGTCCAACGCCGTCTCGATGGCCCTTGTCACACCTGCCGGATCGCGCAGGAACATGTTGTGATCGCCTGGAAGGAAGCGAAGGGTCGCGCCCGTCGCTGCGGCGATCTCTTCGAGCCGCGGTCGGTCGGTGATCCGGTCGTCGGTTCCATGCAGGATGGTGATGGGAAGGGGGCGAAGTTCCCGGAGGGTCTGCTCCAGGTTCGAGCGAAGTACGACCTTCCGAAGTGTTCCATCGAAGGACTCCCAGCGGTGCAGCACTGAGTCTCGTGCCACCTGCGGCGGAATGTCAGGCTCCATCAGCGGCGCTAGTTTGAAGAGTATAGGACGGAAGGCGCAGACCAGATCGCAGCTGACGCGCGCCCATACCCTCTGCACCGAAAACATGGCTGCCATCGGCGACATCTCTTTGATCTTCGTCTTCGCCTCTGCTTCGGATCTGAACATCGGTGCGTTCAGGACGATAAGACCTGACACCTCATCTCTGTATCTTCGCGCGTACTCCGCGGCCAGAATTGCCCCCATGGAATGACCGACCATCGTTGCCCGCTGCCCATTCACGATCGGGAGTAGCGTTCGATGTATCGCTTCGAGGTGGTCTCTCTCGTCATAGGACGACGCTTCGGGCCAGGGTGACTCGCCGAAGCCGAGCAGGTCGATGACGATGATCTGATGTTGCGAAGCGAGCGTAGCTATCGCTGGATCCCAGTAGCGTCCCGATCCCCGGAAGCCGTGGAGGAATACCACCGGAGCGCCAGTTCCCTGGACGGTCACATGCAGCCTGTCGCCGAGGCTGGCCACGCGGCGGTTGTGGGTGGCGCGGGTGATTCGGGCTGCAAGTTCGACGGCCAGAATCAGTGCTGCGGCAATCCCCAGCGCAACGGTCAGTGTCTTCGAACCCCTCCGCTTCATTCCTGATCTTCTTTCCAGTCATTCCGTTGCCTGACCAGCGGTAGCAGTTGGATTGTCCCGAAGGAGACATCCTTCGGCGTGCCATACGCCGGGACGCCGATGCGGATCGTTTCGTCAGGCACATCCATACGCATTGTCCGATGGAGTACATCCCAGATCGAGAGCAGGCTCGACCAGTTGCTGTTGGTCTCGTCCTTACGATCTGAATGATGAATTCCATGCATTCTCGGCGTTACGAGAAAGAGAACCAGAACGCGCTCGAATCGTTCCGGCAAACGCAGGTTTCCATGATGGAAGAGGATCGAGGCGAACAGGATGGTCTGCCAGAGCCAGACCGAAAAGGGGCTGGCGCCGATGATTGCGATCTGCAGCGCGCGATAGAGGAGTGACAACGCGAGTTCGCCGAAATGAAAGCGCAGAGCGGTGGAGGAATCGAGATCGAGATCGACGTGATGCACCAGATGAAAGCGCCATAGCAGAGGCATCATGTGGTTCGCCCAGTGCCACCACCACAGCGTGTAGTCCAGCAGAATGATCGCAACAACCACATTCCATGGCTCGGTGAGATTCAGCCAGCGCACGATCCCGAAGTCGCTGCGCTCGGCCCACTGAGCCACAGGAATCAGCAGCGGCGCCTGAAGGAGGGTCAGTACCGCCAGCGAGATCCCGCCGGTGGAGAGATTTCGAATCACATGCCGCAGTTTCGGCTCGACGCGCGCGCGCAGCGGCCTCAAAGCCTCGGCCAGCAGCATCGCGGTGAAGACCACACCGATCACCAGTGGCGAGATCCAGAACGGTACGTCTGCCTTCATATCAAAGCCTTCTCACGGTACGTGTTTCGCTATTAGAGTGTACTGGCGGCGCGCTGATGCTACAGGAACCCTGACCGCCCGCCTGCGCCGCAGCCGTCGCGTTCGTCGTCAGCCGCTGCCCGAAGTTCTGCCACAGTATGAATGTCGCCACGACGATCAGAAAGATCGCGAAGGATCGTTTCAGCGCTGGCTGAGAAACGTATTGCGCCAGAGCTGCACCGATGAACACACCGAGAATTCCCATTGCCGTGAAAAGAGCCGTGAAGTACCAGTCAATCGTTACATGGCCGGCGTAGGCGACAAAGCCGGAAGCTGAGTTCATGGCGATCACCAGCAGCGAAGTCCCGACCGCGCGTTTCATCGGCACCCCTCCGAACAGGACCAGCGCCGGCACGATGAGAAAGCCACCGCCGACTCCGACGATCCCCGTCAAGAGCCCGACCGCTCCTGCGGCTGCAGTCACCATCGGCAACCTGACCGCGCTCGAGCCGGTCCCGTCGTCACGCGAGCGCAACATCGAAACCGAAGCCGCCAGCATGACCATGGCAAAGAGGACCAGCTGAAATGTGTCCGACAGGTTCGCCGCGAGTCGCCCTCCGATGTACGAACCTGCCATCGACACCAGACCGAAAATCAGCGCGAGCCGCAGGTCGACATTCGACGCGCGCCAGTGGCGCAGCGCGCCGATGAAGCTCGTAGTGCCAACAACGAGCAGACTGACGGCGATGGCAGGTTTGGCACTCATGCCGACGATGTAAACGAGAATCGGTACCGCCAGAATCGAGCCACCACCGCCAAGTAGACCGAGGGAGATACCGATGAGAATGGCGAGAAGGAGTCCGACGATCTGCATGCTCAGAGTTCGCTCAACTCTGCACCTGCGATCATGCTGAAACAGGTCCTTCGCCGCGCTTGAGGGCCCTGACCATTGCCGTGACATCGCAGGTCGCGGAGCGGTTGTAGGGGAGTTTGGTGAGCAGCATTCCCATGGCGCAGGTGTCGGATACGCCGGCAAAAACCAGCCCGCTGCCTACGAACATCGGAAGAAGGGCGAACCAGGGATTGACCAGCAGGGCCAGCAGAGCGCCGAGAGCGCTCATGGCGCCGGCTACGATCCGTACCTGCCGTTCGAGCGAGATCTTCTTCGCGCCGAACCGGGCCTGTTTGCCAGCAGTGAGCCACCCGTTCATGCCTCCGTCCAGTACATGCAGACGGGACAGGCCCGAACTACGCAAGGCTTCTTCTGCCTTGCGGGCACGCGCCCCCGACTGACAGATGAGGACGAAGTGAGTGAGCAGATCGCTGGCGATTTCCGGGGCATGCTCCGGAAGGGCATCGAGCGGCACGTTGTAGGCACCCGGCAGATGGGCGGTACCGAATTCGCCTGCCGTCCGAACGTCAATGAGTCGGATATCAGTGCGATTGCGCAGAAGCTGTTCCAGATCGTCGGCGCAGACTACGGAGGCTATTTCGTTCATTGAATTTTCCTTATTTTCCTTCATCGTTCGACAGGAAGGCCGGCGCTCACCCATGCGGATGTGCCACCGATGATGTTGTAAAGGTCACCGAAGCCATGGCGTTGCAGGATGCTGGCGGCGGCAGCCGAGCGATAACCCCCGGCGCAGATTACTGCAGTCGGTTGTGAGGGGTCGAGTGTCCCGAGTTGTTTCTGGATCTCTGAAAGCGGAACATTCTTCGCGCCGGGTAGATGACCCGAACCGAACTCGCTCGGAGCCCGCACGTCGAGGATCTGCAGCTTTTTCCCGTCCTCGGTGACCTGTGCGTGCAGTTCGCCCACTGAGATCTGAGGGAGCGTGGCCAGATCGAGCCCGGCCCTGTCCCACGCGAGGATGCCGCCCTCGAGGTAGCCCTCCACGTTCTCCAGGCCAACCCTGGCCAGCCTCATGATCGCTTCGTCAATCTCGTCCTTTCCTTCCGCTACGACGAAGAGCGCGTCGGAGGGTTTGAGCAGACTTCCGCTCCAACCTGCATAGCCACCTTTCAGACCGATGTTGAGTGAACCAGGAATGTGACCGTTGGCAAAGGCCGTACTCTCCCTGACGTCGACGACTTGAGCACCCTGCTGGATGCGGAGATTCAGCGCCTCGGCCGTAATCGGAGAAACCTGAATGTCAGAGAGCATTCCGGCACCGCGACGGTTGATTTCAGCGTCCATCGAGAAATAGCCTGGCGCTTCCGGAAGATCGCTGGTCATCAGCTCGATGAACTCCTTCTTCGACATCGGCCGAAGCGCGTAATTGGTCGTACGCTGCTGGCCGATCGTGGAGGAAGTCTCTTTCGAGATGTTGCGTCCGCAGGACGAGCCTGCACCATGTGCGGGATAGACCTCCACCGCGTCGTCCAGCCGAAGAAGCTTGTCGTGCAGCGAGTCGTAAAGCATCCCGGCCATCTGTTCGGCCGAAAAGCCTTTGGATCCGACCAGATCGGGTCTGCCCACGTCGCCGATGAACATTGTGTCGCCGGTGAGCACCTTCTGCGGGGTGTCAGAGACGTCTGTATCGATGACCACCCACGAGATTCCCTCAGGGGTGTGGCCGGGAGTCTCGAGTGCGCGCAGGATGATCTTGCCGACCTGCAGTTCCTCGCCATCGCGGATGGCGCGATGCGGAAACTCCGCACCTGCGCGGTGGCCGAAGACGATCTCAGCCCCGGTCCGTCCGGCCAGTTCGCGATGGCCGCTGACAAAGTCCGCGTGCAGATGGGTTTCAATGATGTACCTGATAGTGAGTCCATGCGCTGCGGCCTCGTCGATGTACTGATCCACGTCGCGCTGCGGATCGACAACCACGGCGTCGCCCTCCGAGCCGATCAGATAGGACGCGTGCGCGAGACAACCGAGGTAGAACTGTTTGAAGTACATGATCAGTCTCCTTTTTCAACTGGTAATGCTGCAGCCGTCCAGGCCAGGATTCCGCCTTCGATGTTGTGTACGTCGAAACCTTTTGAAAGAAGTTGCTGCGCGGCTGTCTCGGAACGTCTGCCGGAGCGGCAGAGAGCCATCAGCGGGCGGGCAGGGTCTAGCTCGGCGATCCGGGCCTGCAGATCAGCGAGGGGAATGTGACGGGAGTTCGCCACATGACTGAGGCTGTACTCGTTATGCTCCCTGACGTCGAGGATGTCGACGTTGTCGCCGCGTTGAATCATCTCGTATACTTTTTCCGGTGTGATCTGTCTGACGTTTGCCATATGCCGTAGTGAACCAGCTCACATATTGCTATATTCCAATATAGCGATTGACAACCAGTCCAGGCAATAAGTTCGCCCGGCCAACAGTTAGGAGTTCTGTGAAACAGAAACGAAAGCACATCGCCATGTCCCCGGAGGCCCTGGAACTGGTGGCCTCGCGCTTCCGGGTGATGGCCGAGCCGGTGCGGCTGCGCGTGTTGCAGATGTTGGAATCGGAAGGCGAGATGAGCATCGGAGAACTGACCGAAGCTCTCGGCCTCTCCCAGCCGAACGTGAGCAAGCATGTGAAGATCCTGATCGAGTCGGGCCTGGTGGCACGACGTCAGGAGGGAAACACGGTCTACTGCACGATCTGCGATGACAGCGTATTCGCTCTCTGCGATGTGGTCTGCTCGAGTCTGCGCGACCGCCTTTCGGCCCAGTCCGCAGTACTGGCTCAGCCTCGACTGCGCAAAGCCTGATAGGGCGACGTGGGGAGGAGCAGCGTGCGATCTCTCGATTTCGCGGGGGCACATCGCTTAGCCTGCATTTCTCACACTGCTCTGTTGCAAGGCTATCCACAAGTTAGGGTGCGACGTCATTCCGATGAGCAAGCGATCCTGTGCAAGCTCGCGTGCTGTGAATGCGAAGAGGAATCTCCGTTCCGCGCCGCGCTGAGGTAGCGATCAAGCACGTTTGCGCGGACCGGAGATTCCTCTTCGCACTCAATGCTGCGGAGCGATGCCGATCACGCGGCTCATCGGAATGACGTAGCAGGATTTTGACTTGCTAGGGTCGCATTCTCGTTCCAGCCCGGTCCACCCCACGCGGCTAATAAATATTGTCTCAGCCTTTCGGACGCCCCATGAGATCGACATTGAAGAACGAGCCCAGCAGGCAGAAATTGAACACGCCCGCGGCGATCGGAACGATACCGATCAGCGCCACGATCCATGACGCGGGCGCCTCCAGCTGAGTGAGCCCGAGCCAGATGATGATCGAGCCTGCGGCAATACGAAGCAGCCGTCCTGCGGCGCTGCGCATGAAATGTACGAATCCCATGACTCCCTCCTGTGGCCGCCGAGGTCGATTGCTGTTGACCGACGGCACGCCCTGCGAGCGTTCACAAAGTGGGCCATGTGCGCATATAGTCATTCAGAAATACTGTTTGAAGGTCCTCCGTTCAAAGAAAGAGTTCGATCCTGATCATGGAGGCCGCATGCGTATCCACCCGCTTCTTTCTCTCTGCTTTCTCCTCACCCCTCTGCTTCACGCGGAGCAGTCGCTTCCGACCACCGTCGTTGTTCGAGCCGTTTCTCGCGATGCGAAGATCATCGGCGACGGGGTTGGTGGTGCGCGCATCACCATCCGTGCGCTCGAGTCGGGAAAAGTGCTCGCCAGCGGCCTGCAGCGGGGCGGTACGGGAGACACCAAGAAAATCATGCAGCAGCCTCGGGTCCGTGGTGAGAGCGTCCATGACTCACCAGACGCGGCCGCTTTCCGCGCCACCTTGAACCTGGTGCGACCGACGAAAGTCGAGATCATCGCCGAAGGTCCCTTGAAATACCCTCAGGCTTAAGCTCCCATTCCCGGGCCTTACGCCCCGCTCCCTCGAAGTGCGCGAGCGTCCACTTATCTGCGTGATCATCAATCCCAATCCAGTTGATAAGATGCTCCATGACCCATTCCTTCTGTATGTGGCTCTGTACCTTCCATGCGACCCACGAAAATGTACATGAGTGGATGGGTCACTCCATTCTGTCTAGACCTCCTTCCGGCGAACGGAGATCTCCCTTAGGCCTTCTCAAGGAAGTGCCAGCAGACTTCCTGCCTGCAACGAGAAGGAGCGACAGAGAGAGGATCGCTGAAAGGCGAGAGATCGGTTGAACAAGCGCTGAGGATCGTAGCGGCTTTTTATTTATTCCGCCGCAATCATCGACAGAACCCGCTTCTTGCCACCTTACCCGGAAGAGAGTAGCCTCGATCTTCCGCCCACATCGCGTTTCGGAGGTCCCATCATGCCGCGCACTCGCTTCGCTGCGTTGTCGTTGTCTGCCCTTCTCTTCGCCGCAGTTGCATCGGCGAATCCCGACTTGACGTGGACGCACCAGAATCGGGTCGGCAGCCAGGCGCCGACGGTGCCCTCACCCGGTGGGCCCTTTCACGGTTTGTGGGTCGGCACGCTTGCGCTCACCGAGCGTTGCCAGAACGGACAAACATACCTACAAACTGTCCAGTCCAGCCTGAGCATCACACAGAACGGAACCGCCCTCAGCGGTGTCCTCCTCGCCAAGGACTTGCGTGCAATTGCAGTCCGAACATGTGTCGCCGGGGAGCCCTCGACGGTAACCGTTTCGATCTCCGGCACGGCCAGCGGAAACTCCTTCAGCGCCTTGCTATTCGGAGAAGGAGCATTCCCGATGAGCGGCAACATCAATGGCTCCACTTTGAGTGGCTCTATCTCCGAAAGCGGCAAGACAATCGGAAACTTCACCTTCATGAGGAGTTCGGCCGATCCGGCGGCGTCGGGACTCACCGGTACATGGATCGGGAGCTATTCCTACAAAAACACAAGGTGTCCGGCGGTTACATCGACAGGACCGTTCCAGGCCACGTTTTTTCAGGAGGGCGAACTTGTCCTTTCCACGTTGGTGATGCAGAACATCAAGTCCGGCCCCTGCATGGGCAATGAAACGCAGACGGCTCAACTCGGATTCAAAGCACGCCTTTCAGGCAACGTGCTGACGGCCACGTGGATAGAATTACAGAATGACGGCGAGGCACGCCACTCGTTTTCCGCAACCATCAGCGGATCGGAGATCAGCGGATCGCTTTTCGTCACCCATCCGCTACGAACCGAGGAACTTACATTCACTGCTTCGAATGCCGCGGTTTCTCCCGCCGTACAGTCCTTCACAGCGACACCATCGCAGATTCGTCCGGGCGAGTCGGTGACCCTCCTCTGGTCGACCATCAACGCCTCCTCGGTCTCGATCGACAACGGTATCGGGACGAAACCAATGAGCGGCTCGGTACGTGTCACACCAAACCGAACGACGACCTACCAGCTGACAGCAACAGGGTCATCGGGCTCAGTCTCAGCAACAGCCACGGTGAATGTCCTCGCCACACCGTCGGTCTCCGTCAGCGCATTCCCTAACGGAATGCTGCAGCTCGCCGGCGCAGCGGGGGCAACCGACCGCTACATCCTCGTCAACAACGGAGGGGCATCGACGACGATCGCGCTGAGTCAGAGCGGATCTTTCTTCTCGCAGTCGCCGGCGTCATTTACGCTCGCGCCGGGCGCATCGCAGGAAGTGACGATCACCGCTCTGCAGCAGACGGCTGGCGCGTACAACGGAGTATCAATCCCCTCGGGGAACGGCGTTCCGACCGGCCTGACCATCGCGGTGAAGCTCCTCGTCGGAACGGCGCCTTCCGGAACGACAGCCGCCGCCCCTACGACCAATCGGGTCGACGCGCTCGGCAGCGGCACGGCAGCGACTACAGCGACTGCATCGTTCAGAAATACAGGAACTGCCGCCATCGAGGCCCTCCTGGTCTCCGACGCACCGTGGCTCATCCCACAAAGCACTCCGGTGACCATCCCGCCGAATGGAAGCGCCAACGTCAGCTTTACGCTCGACCCGGCACGGCGACCCGATGCGTCCGATCCCATCGGTTCGGTTGCCGGCAATCTCACGCTCCGCTTCCTCAGCGGCTCGGGATCGGCGAAAGCCATCCAGCCGCACAACGGCGCAACGACCGGCTCGAGCAGCGTCAACGTTACCTTCACGGTCCCCCTAGTGATCGTCAGTGGCGAGCCGCCTCCCCTCACTCCTGGAGAAGTCGCGCTCTTCCTCCCAGGTATGGGCCACGTGACCGGGAGTGTCGGCGTCTTCGTGTCGGACCTGACACTGCTCAACCGCTCGACACTCGCGAAGATCACCGACGGGAAGATCTTCTTCTCGCCCCTTAGTGGCGCGTCGAGTCTGTCGGCGAGCATCAGCCAACTCACAGCGAACCAGGCTCTTGGCCTCGCCGACGTGGTCAAAACCATCTTCGGTCTCGACTCTTCAAACGGCAGCATGCAGATCCGCTCGAAGGACGCGACGAAACTCGCGCTTGCGGCCAACGTTTTCAATTCGAGTAATCCGAAGGGAACGTACGGCACAGTCATTCCCGCATTCCGCTCGGATCGCGGCGTCCCACCAGGAGAATCTCTCTTCCTCACAGGCCTCCGCGCGGATTCCAATAGCCATACGAATCTCTACGTTCAGGAAACTTCCGGCTTCCCGGTCACTGTAAAAATCGATTTCTACGACGCGAGTGGCGTTGCGCTCGGCATCCCCCGGACGGAAGCTCTCGCCGGATTCAAGCTGATTCAGCTCGGAAGCGCCGCTCCGATCGGCGCCGTGTCGGCCATTCTGACGAACGATGGGGCGTCCCAGGGACGGTTCCTCGCCTACGCCACACCTGTTGATCGCGCCAGCGGCGACACATGGGCCGTAGGCGATTGGGCACGCTTAG
>JBKJUK010000199.1:0-10228 GCA_046590705.1 Thermoanaerobaculia bacterium | reverse complement strand
TTCCTTTACCAACGGCTTCCTCTGCACCAAGGTCGCGCGGTATCTGGACCGCACCTACCACAGCGACCGGCTGCTGCATCCATTGATCCGCACCGGGCCAAAAGGAAGCGGTTCCTTCCGGCGGGCATCATGGGATGAGGTACTCGCCCTCTGCGCGGAAAAGCTGCAGTCGATCATCGATTCGAGCGACGGTCCGCAGGCCATCCTTCCCTACTCTTACGGGGGGACCCTGGGTCTGCTGCAAGGTGGTTCGATGGACCGGCGGTTTTTCCATTCCATCGGAGCCTCGCTTCTGGAGCGGACAATTTGTGCTTCAGCGGGTAGTGAGGCTCTCAACTACACCTACGGCACGAAGATGAGCACCGATCCGGAGACTGTCGACCAGGCTCGGCTGATCATTCTCTGGGGCACCAACACTCTCACCTCGAATCCGCATCTCTGGCCGTACATCAAGAAAGCGAAAGCGGCCGGAGCGCGGACGATCTGCATCGACCCGCTGCGCACGCGGACGGCCGAGGCTTGTGACGAGCATATTTTCATGCGGCCGGGAACGGATGCGGCGCTGGCTCTGGCGATGATGCATGTAATCTTCCGCGACGGTCTGGAGGACAAGGATTACCTGAACTCCATGACTACCGGATGGGAAGCGCTGCGTGAGCGCGCCCTTGCAGAATATTCGCCGGCGACGGTCGCTGGAATCTGTCGTATTCCTGTGGAGACCATCGAGCGTCTGGCGCATCTCTACGCCACGACTTCACCGAGCTTCATCCGTCTGAATTACGGGCTGCAGCGTCACGCCGGTGGCGGAAATGCAGTGCGCGCTATCTCCCTGCTCCCAGCAGTCACCGGCGCCTGGAATCTTCCCGGTGGTGGCTGTCAGCTCTCGACCTCGGGCACATTCAACATGAACATGAGCGCGCTCGAGCGGCCCGATCTCATCCCAGCCGGAACACGCTCGGTCAACATGAGCGCGCTTGGCGAAGCGCTCACGACCTTGAACGATCCTCCCGTTCGGGCACTGATGGTCTACAACTCGAATCCAGCGACTGTCGCTCCCGATCGTGCCCAGGTCCTGCGCGGCCTTGCGCGTGAGGATCTGTTCACGGTCGTTCTCGAACACTTCCTCACCGACACCGCCGACTACGCGGATGTGGTGCTGCCGGCCACGACTCAGCTCGAGCATGAAGATCTGCACAAAGGCTACGGTCACCTGTACGTGATGCTGAATCAGCGCGCCATCGCGCCGCTGGGCGAGTCACTGCCGAACACGGAGATCTTCCGCCGACTCTCTGCAAAAATGAACCTTGCCGAGCCATCTCTGCAAGACAGCGACGAGACCATGATGAAGCAGGCCCTGGCCGGCGAGCGTGGTCCCGCAATGGCCGGCATCACCGTGGAAGGGTTGAGGGAGAACGGTCCGATGCGGCTCAACGTACCCTCGCCGCATCTGCCATTCATTCAGGGTACACCTGTACCCACTCCCAGCGGAAGGATCGAGATACGCTCCAGTGCCGTGGCCGCACTCGGACTCGACCCTGTCCCTTCGTACGTTCCACCTTACGAGTCGGAGGAACGGGATCCCGCGCTCGCTTCCCGGTTTCCGCTGACACTGATCTCGCCACCCGCGCATACGTTTCTGAACAGCACCTTCGTGAACGTGGAATCGCTGCGACGAGTCGCACACGGGCCGGTAATGCAGATTCATCCCGTCGACGCCGCATCGCGAAAGATTACTGAAGGGATGCGAGTCTCGGTGATCAATGACCGCGGTTCGTTCGCGGCGGATGCCATTGTTTCCGATCGCGTGAAGCAGGGCGTTGTCGCGGCCCCTTCCATCTGGTGGGGCAAGCTGGTCGACGACAATCGCAACGCCAACGACACGACCTCTCAGCGCTTCACCGATTTTGGCGGCGGGGCCACGTTTTACGACAACCTCGTCGAAGTCACTCCGGTTGCATCAGAAGGAAACTGACATTGCTTTTTCTCGTCCCCATTGTTCTGGCACTCCTGCTCACCGGCCTGTTCGCATTTCTCAATGAGCGATACGGCATTCTCAGTTCGGACCGATTCGATCCGCCCTCGAAGCGTTTCGTGGCCTACGGCTGGCTGCTTCTGCTTCTGGGTGTCGTAATCACTCTGGTAACTGCCGGTGCGAGCAAGGCGCCTTCCTCGGTAGACATGAGCAGCATGTCCTTCTGGTCGCTCTTCAACTTCCATCTGATCCTGCTCATCTTTCTGGCAGGCTGGTGGCTGCTCAGCGGCCGGCGGCCGCTGCGCCAGTTCATGAACATTCCTAGAGAGAAGATCATCGAGGGAACCATGCTCGGGATCGGCATCGGTGTGGCCGGCTGGGCCGTGACGCTGCTGCTCATGATGGCATTGGCGCTGACGCTCAACGCGGCCGGACTCATTCCTCAAAATCTCAAACCTTCCCCGATGATCCCCTGGATGGCGGCGCTCCCTCTCTGGAAGAAAGCGGTGATCGTGTTCTCGGCCATGACCGTGGAGGAGTTTTTCTTCCGCGGCTTCCTTCAGAAGCGAGTCGGCCTCATCGCCTCGACCATCCTCTTCGCGCTGGCGCACGCCGGTTACGGCCAGCCTCTGATGCTGGTGGGAATCACCATCGTGTCGATCATCATCGGATACACCTTCTATCGAACCCGGAATCTGATCCCCTGCATCGTCGCGCATGGTGTATTCGACGCGATTCAGCTTTTCGTCATTCTTCCTTTCGCGCTGCAATTCATGGAGAAATGACGCCATCGCAGATTAGCTAGGGCGGGTTGCGCTGATACCCGCGATCGTCATTCCGATGAGCAGGGAGTGTATGCGTCGGCTTGCGCGATGTGTGTTGCGAAGAGGAATCTCCGGTCCGCGCCGCGACGGTTGCGATGTCTCACCGCATTCGCGCTCATCGGAAACTCCTCGCAAACGGCAGCGTCACTAAATTCCGTGGGCCGCTGCATGGGATTGTCAGGGCTCGGAATCTCATTCCCGGCGTCACAGGCAGGATTGCCTGTGCCACACAATCCCGGTGACACCGCTGTCACGCATGGTGTGGTCTCGTCGCCGGATCCGCTTCGGCTCTGTTACTGCTCGGAGACTACGACGCCTTCGCCGTCGAAACGGATCTTGAATGCGTGCGCGGAGGCGTCGATCATCACACTTTTCAGATCGTCCTCATCAATCACCGTCGGAATCACATTGCCGGTCCAGGCCACCAGTGACTGCGAGGAGATCGACAGCGGGTAGTCGCGGGTGACGCGAAGCGTGAGCGGTTCGATGAACGTGGAGATTGCCAGCGAGCCTTTCCCGAAGATCTTCACTGTATCAATCTTGCTCTGATAGGAGCTGTCGTAGATCGGTTCCACCCGGTACGACAACGACTCTTCCATTGCCAGCAGATTCGAGCCCTCGACGTAGATGAACTCGTCGTTCAAATCGAGCAGGAAAGTCTTGCGGCCCTTCTCGTAACAGAAGATCTTTCCCGATCCCTCGGCCTTGATGAGCGTAGCGGCGGTGGTCCCGAGAAGCCCCGCTTCGCCGCCGAACTTCAGGTTTCCTGAATAGCTGGAAACGGTTCCACGCTTCACTCTCACACTCTTGTTGAAGTTGATCTCGAGAAAGCCGTTCTCATGCAGCGAGAAGGTGCGCGAAGCCCCTTCAATTTTTCTCGAGCCGATATCGATCCGCGGCTGATCGCCTTCCGGCGTCTCGTCTACCGCTTCCTGCAGTTTCCGAGCGGCATTCCGTGGGTCGGAGTTGGCAGCCGCTAAAACCGGAACTGCAGGAGGAGTTGTAGGCGCAGGGACGAGCTCAGCGCGAGGTGCGCGGGCCGCATTGCCGGGCATGGTGCTCATCGGAACGGATTCGGGTACGAGCGGAGGCGGTATGACTGAGGCCTTCGGAATCTCCTTCGGAATCTCCTGCGGTGGCTCGACCGGACGGGAAGTCAGGCGGACTCCACCACGTGAAGCCTGAAGCGCGAGTTCCGCTTCTACTTCTTTCGCGGCCTTCTCGGCGCCTGCGAATTTCAAATGCTCGAGCGCAAGTCCGTACTTCTTTTTCTGTTTGTACAGGAGTCCGAGGTAGAGATGGGACTTGGCGTAGTTGGGACGAAGCTCGACTGCCTTCGAAAGGTATTTCTCCGCCTCGTCGATCTTGCTTTGCTTGAAAAGAATCAGGCCGAGATTGGAGTGGAGGATGAATACGTCGCCGTTCTCTTCCACCAGTCGTCGATAGATCACTTCAGCTTCCGGCAGCGAGTTGGTTTTGAAGTATACAAGTCCCAGAAGGTTCAAAACGTCCAGATCATCGGGGCGCATTCGCTGCGCGAGTTCGAGATCGCGGCGAGCTTCGCCGTAACGTCCTTCCTGAAAGGCGTCCTTTCCCCGGTTGTAGTGGACGAGAAAAATCCCCTGATCAAACGGAGGCGGAACGTTGGGGTCATGTCTCGGCATCAGCGGTCAGTTTACGAGAAGCAGCGCCATGCCGGACAAAGGATTAGCGAAGGGTGAGTTTCGGAGCCCGGCCGAATGCGAGCGTCGAGGCCAGCAGAGCACGTGAAGGAGTGGTGACTGCGCCCTTCCTCCCTGCGAACGAGAGAGCTGGAGCTACAGAGATCGAACCATAAGGCCGACCGTGAAGAACAGTCAGCGCTCGCCTGACATAGGTCTGCGTCTCTTCGTACGGAGGAATACCGCCATAACGTTTCACAGCTCCTTCTCCGGCGTTGTACGCCGCGAGAACACGATGAAGATCGTCAGGGAAAAGTCGCTGCAGCACGGCCAGATAGGCGATTCCTCCGCGAATGTTCTCTTCCGGATCGTGCATCTGTTTTACGCCGAAACGTCGCGCCGTTGCGGGCATCAGCTGCATGAGGCCACGCGCGCCTTTGTTCGACACGCAGGCGGCATTGAAGTTCGACTCCACCTGAATGACGGCCTTCACCAGCAGCGGATCGACTCCGCTCAATCTCGAGTAGCGTGCGATCAGCGGGTCGTAGGAAGTGGCGCGATCATGCTGTTTTGCGAGCCAGGTGAGTTCGGAGCCTTTCCACTTGCCCTTCTTCACCGCCGAGGATGGAACGTTGTAGATGACCTTCCTGCCATCGGCCCGCGTGATCAGTCTCACCTCGGCGGCGAGAGGAGCCGCAGCGAAGCTGCAGAGAAGCAGAGTTACGATAGCGGACGAACGCATGACCTGCCTGATGGTAACGGATTGCGACGCGAACAGCCAACGCACAGGGAGAATGTTCATGAGTCTCAAGGACGCGCAGCAGCAGGTTGACCTCTGGATCAGGGAAGGACAGGCCGGTTACTGGAAACCGCTCTCCATGCTGGCGCGCCTGACCGAGGAGGTTGGGGAGCTGGCCAGGGAGCTGAATCATCACTATGGGGAGAAGCCCAAGAAAAGTACCGAGCGTGAGGGTGCGATCTCTGAGGAGATGGCCGATATTCTGTTCGTGGTGGTCGCTCTGGCGAACTCGCTGGAGATCGACCTCGATGACGCGTTCGCGAAGATGCTCGAGAAGTACCGGACGCGGGATGCCGGCCGCTGGGATTCTGCGTCATAGAGTCGAGCTCGTACTTTCCATTAGTGCGGGTTGGTTAGTGTTGGCCCGAGATTCTTCTTGCCCTATTCGATGGAGGGGCATAAGAAGAAGGAACGAGGTGGTATCCATGGACGGACTTCTGCGGGAGCTCCTGAAAGCGGTCAAGCGACGGTTAAAGAATGACGAGGTCCTCACGGTCGAGGCTGTTTCGAGAGAAGTCGGCTTCACCCGGCAGTACGTCTCCGGCAAATTCCGGCGCATCACCGGTCGCATGCTTAGTGGCTTTCTCAAACATAAGCGGCTCGAGAAAGCTGCGCGCCTGCTCAAGCGTGAAGGTCGTATTCGTGTATCCCACGTCTCCCGAGTCTGCGGCTTTGACTCCGAAAACTACTTTCGTCTGCAGTTCCGTCAACGCTTTGGTATGTCACCGCGTCAGTTCCGATCGGCAGGAAGCCTGCGGCATATGTCGAAGAGCCGCTGGGCGTTGCAGAGTTAGGGGCCGGGGTTTTGGGGGCTGATGAACGCAGAACTCAGAACGCAGCACGTTGAAGTAAGAAAAGAATCAAAGTCGTCTGTCGACTCGAGATTACCGCGTCACAGGCAGGATTGCCTGTGCTCCACACTTCAGCGCTGATCGATCCGATCTGGAAGAACGAAACGAAGGCACGTCATTCCGATGAGCCGCGTAGTCGACTGACCCCGCGCAGTAGTGAGTGCGAAGAGGAATCTCCGGTCCGCGCCGACGCGGTTGATCGGACTACGCTCGCTGGCGCGGAACAGCGATGTGGCTTTGAATTTCAGGCATGGCGCCACAGGCAGGATTGCCTGTGCCACACAGTTGCGGTGCATTCTCGAGAGTCTTCAATCTGGAGTTTGGCGACACTTGTTTAAGTCAGAAACTGCGCCTCGATCCATAGATAGTAGAGCGCGTTCATCCCGCCTCGCCAGGTTTGCGCTGTGCTGCTGGCGAATGTCAGGCAGGCGGCCGGGAATGAACGCTCCTCGAACTTTGCGGCCAGGTGTTCACGATGCTCGGCTGTGCTTCCGAAGCTCCGCGAGACCAGCGGCGCCTGCATCCGCACCACGGATCCTGGCACTTTCATTTCCCGTCCCGCCACGAATCTGGCCCGGCGGCGGTGGAAGAGACGCACTTCGCTCTCTGCTCGATCGGATCGGAGTTGAAGCTTTGAACCTGCGTACCAGATCTCCGTTCGCATCTTGAAACCCCATGCGCGTGGCTCATGAATCGCAGCGGCCGCAATCTCGTTCGCCAGAGCTTCGCTTACCTCATCCCGCGGACGAAGAAGCAGCACCCATTGCGCGTCGAAGGCATCGACGGCTCGATTGAGCTCGGATGCGTGCGCGCTGAGTTCACTGTCGGGATTCAAGGGCAATTCGACCTGCTGAATCGACGCGAATCTCGAATGCAATGCATGAAACCGGTTGGAGTCGAGGGTCCCCAGACCAAGGATGGCCAGCGACTCTTTCAAGGGCGGCTGCGTAGCTGCCACTCTATTTGAGTTCCAGCTTCTCCATCAGTCTCTCGATGGAGCGGGCCCGGCCCGTGTCCTCGTCGATGTCGACGATGGCCCCGCAGAGGCGGACGTCGAGTTTCGCGACTTCCATCTTGCGCGGCGTGTTGTAGATGAACTTCTGCACGATCTCTTCATGGCGGAATCCGATGATGGAGTCGTAGGCCCCGCTCATTCCGACATCAGTCTGAAACGCTGTGCCGCCTGGCAGGATCCGTTCATCAGCGGTGGGAACATGCGTGTGTGTGCCTAACACTGCGGAGGCGCGGCCGTCGAGATGCCGCCCCATGGCCTGCTTCTCGGAAGTGGCCTCACAATGAATGTCGACGAAGATGACTCTGGTCTGCTCGCCAATCTGCGCGAGCTCTTTCTCTACGACATGAAAGGGGTTGTCGCATGGAGGCATGAAGACCTGCCCCATCAGCTGCACTACGGCCACGGTGACCCCACCCTTCGATTTGCGAATGACCTTGCCGACTCCAGGATTTCCGGCCGGGTAGTTGGCCGGGCGGACGATGTTGTCGTAGCGATCGAGATGCTCGACGAATTCCTTTTTGTCCCAGATGTGGTTTCCGGATGTGAAGACATCGATCGGCAGCTTCATGAGCTCGGTCATGATGCTGTCGGTGACACCGAATCCACCGGCAGAGTTTTCGATGTTCACTGCCACGAAGTCGATCGACTCCCGCGCGATCACCGCAGGAAGGCCCTGATGCAGAGCTTTCCGTCCCGGTTCGCCAACGATGTCGCCTATGTAGAGTAGTTTCATTTATGAGTAGCCATAAAAGTAGGCAGTAGTTCAGTAGCCAGTAACCAGTAGGAAAGAACGAATGGAGAATGGAGAATGCAGAATGAAGGATGCGAGTGCAGAATGCCTTTTGAACATTCTCCATTCAACATTCGGCATTCTCCATTCGGTTCAGCATTCTTCATTCGCTGTCACTTCGCGAAGTCGACTGCTCTTGTTTCCCGGATCACGGTGACTTTGATCTGTCCGGGATACTGCAGTTCTGATTCGATGCGGCGCGCTACGTCTTTGGAGAGCCAGATCGACTGCTCGTCACTCAGCTTCTCAGCGTTCACGATGATGCGAAGTTCGCGTCCGGCCTGAATGGCGAACGCTTTCGTGACGCCTTCGAAGTTATCGGCGATCGCTTCGAGTCTCTCGAGACGATGTACATAGTTCTCCAGGATCTCGCGGCGCGCACCTGGTCTTGCGGCGGACAGCGCGTCGGCGGCGTTGACCAGGACTGCTTCGACCGTGGTCGGATCGTAGTCGCCGTGATGGCATTCCATGGCGTGAATGATCTCGCGTCGCTCGCCATACTTCTCCAGCACCTGCCGGCCGAGTTCGAGATGCGTTCCTTCCATCTCGCGGTCGATCGCTTTTCCGATGTCGTGCAGCAGTCCACCGCGCTTGGCGATCTCAGAATTCACGCCCAGTTCGACGGCCATCAGAGCAGCCAGCTGTGCAACCTCGAGTGAATGCATCAGCACATTCTGCCCGTACGAAGTTCTGTAGCGGAGCCGTCCAAGGAGCTTCAGCACCTCTGGATGAATGTCGGTGATTCCAATGGAGAAGGCAGCAGCTTCTCCTTCTTCGAAGAGCTTCTCTTCGAGTTCGATGCGGACCTTCTCGACGACTTCCTCGATACGAGCCGGATGAATGCGGCCGTCAGCCATGAGTCGCTCGAGAGAGATCTTGGCAACCTCGCGACGAATCGGATCGAAGCCGGAGAGAATGACTGCCTCGGGCGTATCGTCGACGATCAGATCGACGCCGGTGGCGAGTTCGAGCGCGCGAATGTTGCGTCCTTCGCGACCGATGATGCGTCCCTTCATGTCCTCGGAAGGCAGATCCACCACAGAAACCGTGTTCTCGGCGACGTAGTCCGAGGCCATGCGCTGAATGGCCATGCCGATGATCTTCTGGGCCTTGATGTGTCCGAGTTCGGTTGCTTCGGTTTCGATGCGCTTCATCATCTGAGCGGCTTCGAGTTTCGCCTCATGCTCGATGCCCTGGATGAGCTGAGCCTTGGCCTGATCGACGGTGAGACCGGCCACCTGCTCTAGCTTGTGGCGCTGCTCTTCGATGAGACCGGTGAGTTCCATCTCGCGCGTATTGAGCTGCGTCTCCCGATCACCAATTCCGCGGTCACGCTTCTCAACTTCCTGCTCGCGCTTCTCGAGCTGCTGGAGCTTCTTGTCGACGTTCTCTTCTTTCTGCTGGAGACGCCGCTCGCTGACCTTCAACTCCTCGCGGCGTTCGCGAGCCTCTTTCTCGAAGTCGGTCGAAGCCTGAAGGGCCCGCTCTTTTGCTTCGAGCACGGCTTCCTTCGCCTGAGAGTCAGCCGACTTCTGCGCGTCAGCGATGATCCGCTGCGCGTCCCGGCGTGCTTCCTCGGTGAGTAACTGTGCCGTCTTTCTGTAGCTCAGTGCCCAGAAGACGGCGGCGATCGCCACGATGGCGACGACGACTGTGATGATCAGTTCCGCGTTCAATTTGCTCCTCCCGATCGCGAGGAAGCTTTTGCGCGGATGGAAAAATCGGAGTACCCCACCTGAGCCGTGTGAAGTAGCTCTAATTGAACCCGTCTTAAAAAACAGGTGGGCGCTCTGCCTGAGGCTTTTGGCTACCTTGATGGCTCCCGAAAGAGCGAAGGCCTGCACCGGCCCCAGGACTCGAACACCCGCAACTAGAGAATCGGTTCAATAGTTGTATCCCATCACGAACCCTGCAGGGATACTCCGATGACGCTAACACTAACGCTGATCATTTGATTCGGTAAGTGAATCTCCGAGTTTGATGAGCAGCTCTTCTGTCTTTTCCATCCATAAACCGGCCGCCGACTCATGACGTTCCCGATACCGGGACAACTCGTCTGCAATATTGAGTGCGGCGAGAATCGCTATCTTGGCCGTGTCAACCGTCGATACCTGCGACGCTACCTCTCGCATTCTGGAATCGACAAGTCGCGCAAGCTCCGCTAGATACGCTGGGTCTCCTTCCCCGCGAACGTTATAAACCTGTCCATAAATTTCGACCGTAGCTGGTTGCAAGTTCGTTTTCACCGAACCGGTACCCTCCCGTTCGTATGTGCATAGTATCGTAGAAATGCTGATGAAGGCAGAACAGAAAGGG
>JBKJUK010000049.1:0-4771 GCA_046590705.1 Thermoanaerobaculia bacterium | reverse complement strand
CGCAGCGCATTCCTCCAAACTGAGGTACGGGTCGTAGGCTCGGGTCTCCATTCCGAAACCCGAACCAAGAATCGCGGCCACTCTGGAACCGACGCGTCCGAGTCCAATGATTCCGAGTTGATGTCCGCGGAGTTCGCGGCGACGGGCACAGTCGTCCCGAGGCCATTCGCCTTCTCGCATTGCGCGGTCGTACTCACCAAGTCCGCGCGTGAGGTAAATCACCGCACCAGCTACGTACTCGGCGACTGCATTGGCGTTCTCTCCGGGAATGCCGATGACCCGTACGCCATGAGCGGCTGCAGCAGAGGAATCGATATTGTCGAGACCAGTGGTTCCCTGCACTACCAGCTTCAGTTTCCGGGCCGACTGAAACACGCGTGAAGTGACCGGATTGTGAAAACGGGTGATCAACACGTCCGCAGAGGCAGAGGCGGCGGCCAGGCTGACCTCATCGTAAAGAGTCTCCTGCCTGACCGAGAATCGAGGATCCGAGCGTAGTCGCTTGACTAGCGTTTCGTCCACCGGTGCGGCGATGAGGACTTCGAACATGGCGCGAGTTTAACCCGCATTTCTCACAGCAGTTCGTCGCGAGGACGCTCACCACACCGCCTCAGAAGCTCTGTGAGAAATGCGGATTCATCGGAGTCCGCCCCGACTGCTATGATTCCGCCGGAAATGCGGCCGCTTTGAACCATGAAACAACGGAAGCCAGACCCAGGAAGCCAGCGGGCTCCCTCGAGTTCCTCGTGACCAGAACGTCGAGACTTTCCCGTTTCCTGCGCAAGCATCGGATGGCCATCATGGCCGTACTGTCTTCGTTGTTCATTCTGTTCTTTCCCATGATCTTCATGGGACGTGTGCTCTCGCCGAACGATGTTTTCTTCAGCTACGAGCCGTGGATCAGCGCGAACCACGTCGAATCGCAGAACAGCCTGATGAACGATCCGGCGACGTCGTATCTCACGCTGGTCTCTATGCTCCGAGACGATCCGGGGTCATTTCACTGGAATCGCTACATCGCCTCGGGAATCCCGGGCTTCGGGTCGGTCGCCTCCGCCGTACTCTCGCCATTCATTCTGTTGCCCGCGTTGCTTCTGCCGCTCTCGCTGCTGTACAGCGGAATCGTACTGTTGAAGATCGTGGTGGCCTTTTTCTTTGCCTATCTCTGGCTCAGGGAAGAACGGCTCGGGAAGTCTGCCAGTGCGATCGGCGCCACGATCTTCGCGCTATCGGGAATCTACTCTGTCTGGTGGCTGTGGCAGCTGACCAATGCAACGGTCCTGTTTCCGGCCCTGATGTTCTTCGTGGCCAGGCTGGCGAAAGGTAAACGGAACAGCTTCCCTCTGATGCTTCTGGTGGCTCTTTCTTTCGCGCTGGCTGGTTTCCCTGCGGCGGTCGCTGCGGGAGGTTATGTCGCAGTGCTGTACTTCGTCTTTTCTGCGCTGCGAGTTCGAAAGTTGCGGCCAAGCGGAGTGATGAGCGCCGCCGCTGCGGGAGCGTTGGCACTTCTCATCGCATCACCCCTTCTTGCTCCTTTCGTACAGTTCCTTCGACGCAGTGGATACCTGGAATCCCGCGCTGAAGCGTTGAGCTCGTTCAGGTATCCGACCGAGCATCTGCTCAGCTTCATCGCACCTTTCCGGCTGGGTAGCCCGTCCCTGCACGATTGGACCGGAGACGCCTCGCTCGGCGTCGCCAACAACTTCATCGAGACCACAATTTACGTGGGCTGCGTGGCTCTGTTGCTCGCTCTCCTCGGGGTATTTAACCGACGCGCCTCAGCACGATTTTTCTGGCTGGCCCTGCTCGCGCTTCTCGTGCATCTTCTTTTCTTCGCCAGTCCACTGGTGGCAGTGCTGGAAACGCTCCCCGGACTGCGTTATTCACTTCTCTCCCGCCTACGCATCATTCTGCCGCTCTGCTTCTGCTACCTCGGTGCGGCGGGTGCAGCTTCAGTATTCCGGTGGAGTCGCAGATGGCGCGTCGGGACCTTCCTCGCAAAGCCTCTACCGGTCCTGCTGGTGCTGGTTACCGCGACCGAACTGGCACTTTTCGCGGGAAGGTTCTATCCGTTCATCGAGCCGCATCTGACGAAGGTTCCCGACAGTGAGACTGTCAGCTTCCTCCAGGCTCAGCCTCGCCCTTTTCGGTTCGTGGCCATGATGGATTATCTCTGGCCGAACGCGAGTGAGTTGTATCGGCTGGAGGACATACGAAGTCATTTCGGCTCCGAGGCCGCGTACAGGGAGATTCTCGAGCGGATCGATCCAGAGTCATTCGGTAAACGCGGGACAGTTTTGATGCTCAACAGCCTGAGCGCTGATTTGAACGACCCCTTCGTATCGTTTCTCAATGTGAAGTATCTCCTCGAGCATCGGTCCATCGACATACTCCGGTGGAAAGTGAACGCTGCTACGCGGCAGGTCGGCACGATCGAGGGTTCAATCACTCCCGATGCAGGCCATACGGTGCGCGCACTGCTGCAATCGGGTGACGGCGTTGTGCACGCTGTCGAACTGGTAGCCAGAATCGCCAGGCCGGGTGCGAACGTACGTTGCGTGGTCGCGCTGAGACAACCTGAGACAGGGAAAGTGATCAGCAGCCGAACGTTCTCGAGTCACGAACTGATGACTCAGGAGAAACTCTACCTTTCCACGAACGGCAGAGCCGATTCTTTCTCGGCTCTGTTACTCGAAGTCACGTTCCTCGGGGGTAGCGGAGAGCTCCTGCGTGCAAGGCCGGAAGGGGTGGGGGGCGCTCCGATTGTGTTCGGTCTGGTGCGATCCGGGTTGATTCTCGACAGAGAACTCTCTGACGGAAGAATTTTCGAGAATGTAGCGGCACTGCCAAGATGGTTCGCGATCTGGAACGTCGTGCGCGGTACAGGCAGGGACTACCTGCGTCTGCGGCAGGACCTGGGAGCGGTTGCGACAACGACGGAAGCTCTTCCTTCGTCGATGGGAACACTTGGGCAAGTTCCTCGTCATCGTCGGCGTGCACTAATCGACATCCAGAAATACGAAGGCAATGAGCAGCAGCTTCGAACCATTTCCGAGGTGCCGTTTCTGCTGGCGTCGTCCGAGAAAATCACGCCGGAACTGCGAGTCTCCGTCGACGGTCGAGAAGTGAACCCGATGAAGATTAACGGGATGTTCGCCGCAGTTCCCGTGCCGGCAGGGAGTCACCAGATCGTCTTCAGCCGAAGGATCGGAAGGGGCTGGTGGATCGTGTCGCTACTGGCTCTGCTGGCAGCGTTTGGTGCGACGCTGGTCGGAAATCGTCGGTTCAGAGATCGCGCTTTCTCGCGACCAGAATGATCTGATAGGCGAAAAGCGATTTCCAGATCTGCGTGACTTTCTCGAGGAGTGATTCTAGGGGACGAAGCACCCACTCCGGAAGATAGTTTCCGACGATCAGGCGGATCGGAATGGATGAGCCGCGCATGAGCAGCACCTCGAAACCCGCATCGCGAACCTCTTCCCGAATCGTTCGTGACGTGTAAAAGCGCAGATGAGTGGCGTCGAGGATGCCGCGGTCCCTATATCGAAACGTACCGGCCAGAAGTCCCAGTCTGATGGTGATGTTGGCGATGTTGGGGACTGAGAGAAAGAGCCTGCCATCGTTTGTCAGGGATTCCCGGGCCATGTGCAGAACTTTCCCGGGATGGCGCAGATGTTCGAGCACATCTGCAAGTACCAGCGTCTGAATCCGTGCCGGAAGAGTGAGGGTCTTCTCGAGGTCGGCGACCACCGCGCAGTCAAAGTGCCCGCGCAATGCCGGAAGACGCTCGAGGTCGTATTCGAAGCCGATGGTCTTCTCGAAGAGCGGCCGTATGGCAGATCCGAGTTCTCCGCCGGCGGCACCGAGGTC
The DNA here is from genome assembly GCA_046590705.1 of Thermoanaerobaculia bacterium. Taxonomy (GTDB): domain Bacteria; phylum Acidobacteriota; class Thermoanaerobaculia; order Gp7-AA8; family Gp7-AA8; genus JBKJUK01. The sequence continues at coordinate 901 of JBKJUK010000049.1, read as the reverse complement.
GAGCATGCGGCCGCCATGCGGCTGCAGCCTGATCAGATCGATGAGTATGCGATGGCTGCTTCCAGCAAAGTCTTTGAACTGATAAACGTTTGGCACGAACGTGGGAGGCTAGCGGAAGAGGCTGTGCAGGTCAATCGGCGCGCATCCGGGCCGCTCGTGCGAAATCAGGGTTTCGTGCAGCAGACCGGCGTGGTTGTGGGCCTGCAATGACACTCAGTACTCGAACCAGGGAACTCCCCGAAGGTCATTGCCAGGCGCGCCGCTCCGGACGTCGACGATGAGGGATCCGCTGCGCTTTGCATCCGATTGTTGGAAATCGTCGATGCGCACGGTTTCTTCGCGTACCGCTTTCCAGCTGTCGCGACTCTTTGTGACGGGATCGATGGGTACCGCAGCCAGCGAGCCACTGCTGACGAGATCGTGCATCTCCGACGGGGCAGAGCCGGTTCGGGTCTTGTGCTCCAGTAAGCCAGCGCGGATGGTAAGCAGGGCCGCGCGGAGTTCGGCCTGTCGGGCCATCTCGGTCTTCTGTTCCGGTCGGCTTCTGGCGAGCTTCGCCACGCCGAAGATCATCACCAGGGCGATGAGCAGAATGATGGTGCCGACGACCTTCAGATTCATGAGGTTCTCACTCGCCCCGCTGACCCGGGCGGATCTGGAAGTCGATGAATTTTCCTACGTTGGTAAGACTCAGCGATACCAGCAGTTCCTGTGTGCGGCGGCCGCCTGGAGCGGATCGGAAGTCGAGGAAGTCTCGCAGTTCGACTCCCACGCCGTAGCATGAGGCTGTGAAGTTCAGCAGGTACCGCTGTTCGAGAAACTTTGCAGTGCGCGCGTCGTAGTTCAACTGCACATCTGCGCGGAATCTGCCGGGAATGATGGGCGAACCGCTGTTGATTCG
>JBKJUK010000289.1:0-11046 GCA_046590705.1 Thermoanaerobaculia bacterium | reverse complement strand
CCGGTCTGATGACGTTCGGGTTGGACAACTGGAAAGCGCCGGCGCTCGGTATGTTCGTTTACTGCCTTCCGGTCCCCGCCATTATTTTTGGCTACACGTTTCTCCAGCAGGAAGAGCAGCTTTACCGCTTCTTGCGCTTCTATGCAATTGTCACTTCAATCGCGCTCGTCGGCGTTCCCCTCGAGTACTTTCGCGCGGGATGGCGCACTCTCGGTACAGTTGCCCTCGGCCAGGACTGGATTCGCCATCTCCCTGGGATTCAGGTACGCATTCTTTCCGGCTTCTACAGATCACCCGACATCATGGGATGGCACGCAGCGACACTTTGCATGATCGCTCTGATTTTCATCATCCGTCGCGGCTTCCCACAAGGGTGGCTTTGGATGACAGTGGCCGCGTGGGGGTTCATGAATGTGATGTTGAGCGGTCGACGTAAAGCGATCTACATGCTGGTAATTTTCGCGGCCGTCTTCCTCTGGCGGTACCTGAAATCGATGCACGTCATGCACGTGATCTCGCTGATGGCTGTCGCAGGAATCGTATGGGTAATCTTCAGTCAGCTCTCCAGTGGTTCCGTTCAATCGCGTTCGTACGTTCAGGGAAGCGCGACGAGCAGAACGGAGGTCTTTGCCAGACTCGAAGGCGGGCTCATTGGGACCTTCCAACAAAATGGTGTGATGGGGGCTGGCCTCGGCGCGGCGACTCAGGGAGTCCAGCACCTGCTTCCTCCGGAGCAGGCGCTCGGGTGGCAGGAGGGTGGGGCAAGCAAACTGGCCGTCGAACTGGGACTCCCCGGACTGCTCGGAGCGATCGTCCTCGTCCTGTTGATAATGCGAAGTCTGTTCGTTCTCAGTTTCCAGCGTGATCAGTTCGGAGCACTTTACCTCGTACGCGTTGCGCTCTTTTCCATGGTCGTTGCGAATGCGTTCTCCTTTCTCGCCTCAGCACAGCCGTACAGCGACGCCGTTCTTGCTTTGATGACCGCCTTTCTGGCTGGGTGCCTGTTCGCCACCACCCGTCTTCAGGGCATCAGCGCGCCGCAGCCGAAAACCGTATCGCAACCTATTCAGGTTCCTCGGCCCTCAACGGCCTGATCAGACGACGCCAGGCGAATCGTGCGCGCGCTCAAACTCCTGCATGTTGTTCCAACGTATCTCCCAGCCCGACGCTACGGAGGACCGATCTACTCCGTGCATGCTCTCTGTCGCGCTCTCGCCGCTCACGGAAATAGCGTCGACGTGTTCACCACTAGTGCGGATGGCCACAGCGACTCTGACGTTCCACTCGATCGACGTGTGGAACTCGATGGCGTGGGCGTTCACTACTTTCGCACCGCCAGGCTTCGCCGTCTCTATTACGCGCCAGCGCTGGCGCGTAAACTTGAACAGTCGACGCGTTCATACGATCTGATTCATCTACACTCGACATTTCTCTGGCCGACACTGGTCGCTGCGCGCACAGCATCCCGTCAGGCCGTCCCATACGTCCTGTCCCCTCGCGGAATGCTCGTGCCGGAGCTTGTGGCAATGAAGAGCAGCCTGCTCAAGCAGACCTGGATACGACTGTTCGAGCGCCGCACAGTGAATGAGGCCAGCGCGATGCACTTCACCTCGGAAATCGAACGCGAAGATGCCATGAGGATGAATCTGGGTGGCCGTCGATCATTCGTGATCCCAAATGGAGTCGACCTGGTCAAAGCGGAATCGGAGTCGGATCGCGTCACCCAGAGCGGTCCTTATATTCTCTTCGTCGGGCGTCTCAACTGGAAGAAAGGCATCGATCGCCTGATCCGGATGCTGACCGCGCTGCCTGAGGAGATCCGACTCATACTTGCGGGGAACGACGAGGAATCCTACCGTGAGCAGATCGACATGATCGCCAGCGAAACCGGAGTGACGCACCGCCTGATCTTCACCGGCTCAGTCCACCCGGCCGCACGAGATGCGTTGATGCGCAGCGCACTGCTACTGGTCCTCCCCTCTCGATCGGAGAACTTCGGCAACGTGGTGCTCGAAGCGATGGCCGCTGGCTGCCCTGTCGCACTCACCAGCGCGGTCGGCGCCGTCGAAATCGTTCGAGAATACGAGGCCGGACTCGTGATCGATGAAAATCCGTCAGTTGCAGGGCCGGCGATTGCGAATCTTCTCGCAGACCGGGAGAGACTCCAGCAATTCAGAGAACATGGCCTGAGGGCTGCCGCGAACTTCAGCTGGAGCGCGGTCGCATCACAGATGGAAGCGGAATATCGAAAGATCATCGGCAGTCACCCACACTCATGAATGCGTTGAGCAGTCAGGCGATCATGCTCGAGCAGATTACGCCGGTCATTCTCACCTTCGACGAAGAACCGAATATCGGTAGAACCCTGAGCGCGCTGCAGTGGGCGGGTCGCGTGATCGTCGTGGACAGCGGCAGCCTCGATGGAACGCGAGAAATCGCAGAGAGCTTCAGCAATGTGGCCTTCTTTGTTCGCACCTTCGACTCGCACTCCCAGCAATGGAATTTCGCCATCTCTCAGACCGGAGTCACGACGCCCTGGATCATGCCGCTCGACGCCGATCATCACCTCACCGAAGATGTATCAAGAGAACTTTCTCTACTGGACCCGGCCATTCGCGACGTCTGTTATCGGGCTCCGGTGCGATACATGATCTACGGTCGTCCGCTGCGTGGGGCGCTGTATCCGCCAGTCAACCTGCTCATGCGCAACGGAAGTGGCGCATTCATCCAGGACGGTCACACTCAGCGGTGGGAAACGAACGACCGCATGGTCCTGTTGTCCCAGGCCATTGAGCACGACGACCGGAAGAGCGTTGCGCGTTGGATCCGAAATCAGCAGAACTACATGCGGCTCGAAGCGGAGAAGTTGCTCACCTCGCGCAACGCGGATCTCAGAATGCAGGACCGCCTGCGTATGACACGGGTGCTCGCCCCGTTCGCTGCATTCATCTATGCGTTATTTTTCAAGGGTGCCATTCTCGATGGACGTGCCGGCGTCTACTACGCCATGCAACGGATGGTTGCTGAGGCCATTCTGTCGCTTGAACTTCTCGAGCACGATCTGCGACGGATGACGGATCGCTGATCTGGTGATGCTGTAGGGACGCGCAGCAAGCGCGTCCCTACGACCTTCCAGACCCGACGTCATTCCGCAGGAATCATGCGAAATATCACGCGGACAATTCATAGCGCGGTCCTGCGCTAGATCGCCGCCCTGTGCCAATTAGCAGGCAGTGAACGCGCTTCCTGAAAGAGAAAGCGTCTCGCGGTGTCATCCCGAGCGGGTGGTCGGGCGGGAAAGCGAGGGACCTCTGGCGATGCGAATGATGCGGTTACTGCGCGGATGGTTAGACTACAATCTCAATCGTACGTTGATTGCAAGCTCCCTCGCCCCTCCCTACCCGCCCACGCTTGCTCGGGATGACAGCCTCACCCGTTCGATCAGCAGATCTCCCATCACCAGAACGTCCATCTTCGTGCGCAGAAAACAATCGAGTGCCTCGGACGGGTTGTTCACCACCGGCTCATTCTCATTGAATGACGTGTTGAGCACGAGCGGAACTCCGGTCAACTCGCGGAAGGAGTCAATCAATCGGTAATAGCGGGGGTTCTGTTCCCGCGTGACCGACTGCAGACGGCCCGAACCATTCACATGAGTCACAGCTGGAATGCTGGCGCGCCGCTCCTCGCGAATCTGATAAACCTGAAGCATGAACGGGACTTCGTAGTCGGTCTCGAACCACTCCCCTACCGATTCCCTCAGTACCGACGGAGCGAACGGACGGAACGACTCACGCCGTTTGATCTTCACGTTCAGTATTTCTTTCATGTCGGCGCGCCGCGGGTCACAGACGATGGACCGGTTGCCAAGCGCCCGCGGTCCCCATTCCATCCTTCCCTGAAACCAGCCGATGACTTCTCCGCGAGCTACAGCTTCTGCAGTCCGACGGCAAAGTTCGCCTTCATCAGCAATCGTTTCCATGGTGAACTCGGAACTGTCTTCGATCCCGCGAAGCTTTACGGCATCGTTGATTGCAGAAGCGTCGTAGCCGGGGCCGAGATAGGCGTGTGACATCACGAACGAGCGCTTGTTGCCCAACTCCTGGTTCCAGACGTGGTAGGCGGCACCGATTGCTCCACCCGCGTCACCAGCGGCTGACTGGATGTAAAGATCCCTGAACTTCGAGCGCTCGAAGATCTTGCCGTTGGCTACGCTGTTGTATCCGCATCCACCCGCCAGACAGAGAACGTCGCTTCCAGTCACTGCATGCAGATGCTCGAGGATGTGGAAGAACGCGTCCTCGTACATCTGCTGCATCGACGCGGCGATATCCTTGTGTCGCTGTTCGAGCACCGCATCTTTCGTGCGTGACGGACCGAGCAGCGCTTCCAGTTCACTCGAGAACACTCGCCCGATGGTCGGTTCACCCCCGTCCCAAAGCATGGTCACGCCTTCCGAGTGATGAATGAAGTAGTCGAGGTTGAGCTCGAACTTCCCTTTCGGCAGCAGCCTGACAATCTGCTGCATCTGCGGCATCAGGGTCGGGCTGCCGTACGGAGCGAGTCCCATCACCTTGTACTCATCACCATAGCTCATGAATCCGAGGTACTGAGTCATGGCCAGGTAGAAGAGTCCGAGTGAGTGGGGGAAGGAAACCTCGTCCAGAACTTTCAGGCGATTGCCGCTCCCTGTTCCCCACATCGAGCTGACGAAGTCTCCGAACCCGTCGACAGAAAGCACCGCTGCGTCTTGAAAGGGACTGACGAAGAAAGCAGAAGCCATGTGGGCCTGATGGTGTTCGACGTGATGAATGCTGGCGCGAAGTGTACCGGTCGTCACGCCCAGTTGCGCGCTGAACTCACCCGCCACATCACGGACGCGAGAAGCGTTCTCCAGTCTTCCGCGGATGGCTTCGAGCGAGGGCCGCTTCGTAAACGCGAACAGGGCCTTCTTTACCAGATTGGCATTGGGATTTCGATTCAGCGCGATGTGGTCGAGCTGTGACGCTTCCACTCCAGCTTCGCGGAGACAATAACGAATCGCTTCGGAAGGGAAGCCGGCCCAGTGCTTGATCCGCCTGAATCTCTCTTCCTCTGCTGCCGCTACAAGCTGACCATCCACTACGATCGCGGCTGCGGCGTCCCCATGCCACGCGTTGATGCCGAGAATCTTCATCGCATCTCCATCGCCAGTATCTGCATCTGCTGACATTCGACACAAAAAGCTGATAATTAAACCTGCAGCTCCGAACATTGTCGCTGCGCCCGAGGGTGATTGAAAGAAATCGTATTTCTGAATCGCTACTTCTACCCTGATCACTCTGCGACGAGTCAGCTTCTCTCGGAGCTCGCCTTCCACCTGGTGGAGAAAGGTCACAGGGTCACCGTGATTACCAGTCGCCAGCGATACGACGATTCCGAAGCTGGATTGCCGGCACTCGAAACCGTCCGTGGAGTGAAGATCAGACGAGTGCGTACGACCACCTTCGGGAGATCGAATCTGCGCGGACGAGCCGTCGACTATCTCTCCTTTTATCTCGCGTCGTTTGTGTCCCTGCTCACGCAACTCCGGCGCGATTCCATCGTGGTTGCCAAGACCGACCCGCCAATGGTTTCGGTGATTGCAGCCACGGCAGCCATGCTGCGAGGAGCACGCCTGATCAACTGGGTGCAGGATCTTTTCCCAGAGGTTGCGCTGGCGCTCGGAACGGCGGGAAGAGACGGCGGTCCTCTGTCGCGGCTTCAGATCCTGCGCGACTGGTCGCTGCGGCGCGCGGTGGTCAACGTGGCAATCGGAACACTGATGGCTGGACGCATTTCGTCCCTGAGGGCCGCGGTGGTGCAGATCGACAACTGGGCGACAACATCAGAAAGTCCCTCAGAACCGGGAGCTCTCCTGCAGCTGCGAAAGAGCTGGGGCATCGCAGACAAGTGCGTCGTCGCATACGCAGGAAATTTCGGGCGTGCCCACGATTTCGAGACAATTGCGGAAGTAGTTCGGCTCATGGCGGACGACGAGCGCGTGCACTTCCTCTTCATCGGCGGCGGCGTCCATCACGAATCACTCCGGCGAATGCGTGAGCAGGAATCGCTGCGGAATCTGTCTCTGCAGCCGTATCAGCCTCAGGAGTCGCTCCTGTCCACACTGAAAGCGGGTGACATTCATCTGGTGACTCTGAGGCCGGAGTTGGAAGGACTGATCGTGCCGTCGAAGTTCATCGGGGTCTGTGCGGCTGCACGTCCGGTTATTTTCGTAGGTGCGACAGACGGGGAAATCGCCGGACTGATTGGTCAGTTCGAGTGCGGGTTCGTAGTGAAGCCGGGCGAAGCCGCGGAGTTGAAGACACGGATCGAGGAGTTGGCGGCAAGCAAGTCGCTACGGGAGGCGATGGGATCGCGGGCGCGCTCACACTACGAAGCGCGATACACACGAACTTCTGCGCTGCGAAGATGGGAGGCCGTGCTCGAATCTGTACAGAATGACGCACAATATCGGTGATGAGGTCGACCCGCACGGGAATCTTGAAAGAGTGCCTGGTCGTACTGTTCGTGACGGCGCTCTTTGCAACGCTACGCGAAGCGCCGAGCTGGTCCGCCCAGGCGCATGCACAGCCGGATCAGATCACGCGCGCTTCACTGATCAGGAGACTCGAGGCAAATCCGGCAGATCGCGAGGCGCTGCTACGAGTGCTCGAGTCCAGTCTCGACGACGACAGCAGCCGAAAGTTCGAACTCCTTCAGAAAGCGCATCGCAGCGCTGAAAGGCTGGCCCCTCACTCACCCGCGGCCTCCGAAAGTTTCCTGCGAACGGCACTCTTCCACTGGAGTGAGCTGGATCAGAATCAGCGTCGCGAAGTGAAGCTCGCTGCCGGAAAACTTCTTGGTTTGCGTCCGTACTTCGTCGATCTTCACATGCCGTTCTGGGCCCTGACGAAAGATTTCGCCTGGATCCGGGAAGTCGCTCCGCGCGACCTGGAATCCACGCGCGAGCTCATGCAGCTCGCTCTTCAGACCGGGCGTTTCGATGATTACCGCAGTCTTCGAATCGAGGTCCACAACACCTTGGAAGTGACGCTAAATGCGCTGGAGCGCGATCGACGTCCGTCCGGTGAGATCGTTGCGCTCATCACGAAGATTGATCGAGAGAAGCGCAATGACGGACAATTCGCGCTGGCATGCACAGCACTCATGAGCGATCCACCTATGGTGTCGCCGCTGCCACCGGAATCCATCGAGCCAAGCATCGACTATCTGATACGAAACAGAATTCAACCGCTGGACGGCCTGCTCCTGCTGGACGAAAGAAGCCTGAGTCTCCCGTACCGGGCCCGCCTCTCGCTCGCCGCCCAGGAAATCGAATCGGCTGACCGGCTTTTCTCGTCTGCGGCCGAAACCAGATCACCGGGCTGGACGAGCTTCCATGTCGAACGCGCGCGACTTGCGCTGCATGCGAAAAATTATCCGGAAGCAAGAGCCTTCCTTGCGCGGATCGGCATTGACGCTACCAACAGGCCGGAAGTCGTGGAAGTACGCCAGCGAGTTGAATCCGCATATGGGAAGCGAGGGATCGTTGCGGCAACATACCCGGATGCTCCCCTTCCCCGAACCTTCACACGATACTGCACAGACACGCTCTGTCCTTCAGAAGCAGTCTGGGTCAGGGGACCTGGTCCGCCAGAGCCGCTCGTACTTCGCTCAGTCTCATCAGACGAGATTCCGCCATACGTCGAGGTGCTCATCAACGATGTGCGTGTGAAAGAGGGTCCTGTCCGGGCAGCGGTGCAGATCGTGATTCCGGCCTCCACTGAATTGAGGCGAATCGCAGTCCGACTGATGAATCCGATCACCCGGAATGGTTTCTCGAGGTCGCTGAGAATAGACTGAACTCCCCTTGCGCAACCTCGCACTGCAGGGTCAATCATCAGGACGTGCAATCGCACGCATGGAAGGGTCGAATCTGCGATCAGTCAGCGAAGGCGATCGGATGGAAGTCGACTTTGGGCCACTTGAGAACTCATCACTCCCGTCGACTTAGAGGATGAGGCAAGCGGCCGAAGTTTCGTTTTCAACGCCGGGCTCCTTCAGCTTCGTCAGGACTCTCCCATCGATTCGAAACCTCTCGACGGGCGGATTCCGAGCAAACCCCCGCTACACCCGCACCGGCAATCGCAGCAAGAGTGGCGGCGTTCGCCGGAATGAAGAAGTTGAAGTCGAAGCATGCGTGCACCGCCGCCACGGTCAGGCTTGCAGTCACCGCGAGGATGAAGCGGCTCGCGTCTTCGGATCGTTCTGCCCTATCGGCCGAAAGCGCGGCCCTGACCAGCCTGACGTATCCGGCGGCCAGCAGTCCGAGAATCACAACCGCCAGTGGTAATCCCATCGTGGCGGCCAGCTGCAGATAATCGTTGTGGGCATGATTGAAAATTAGATTTTGATCACTCTTCTGGGCCATGAGCACCACGTCCGCGAACGTCCCGGCTCCGCTTCCAGCCCAGGGAAACAAGCGCACAATCCCCAAGGCAGCCCGGATTCCGTCGAGACGGCCCGAGAGCGAGGAGCGCTCGCTCAGGGAAGCACTAAACCTCGACAACACGTCACCGCCCAGATACAGCGCCATTCCCCCGACCGCTGCAGCGAACAAGACCAGCATAGCGACCATTTCCAATTTCAATTTGCGCCGTCGGCGACGGCTGGACGGTTCAAGCCGACGGAGATGCACGAGTACTCGAAGGCAGAGCAACCCGCAGAGACTCAGGACCAGTGCGAGCAGAGCTCCGCGCGAGCGGGAAAGCAGGATTCCGGCAAGAATGCAAAGCGAACCTGCAAGGCCGAATGCGCTCGTGGCAGGCGAGGTCTCTAGAAACTCTCTAAGTCGAGTGACGGCGGAACGCCCGCGCAGGCTCTGCCATCCCGAAGCTGCCAGGTAGAGCGCTAGGGGGAATGCCAGGGCGAGGTAATGCGCGAAATGATTCGGGCTTACATAGGTCCCGCTCACTCTCCCCTGTCCTCCCAGCCTGACATTCTCCCATCCCCAGATATTGTAGGTAGTCGAGCTCAGCTGGCCGATCGAGTACAACGCTTGAAACATCGCCGAGATCGTGACAGTCGCTGCGAAGAGCCGGCGCCATCTCGATCGGACCAACAGGATTGAGGTGGCCAGGAGCAGGGCAAGTAGCGCGGTAACACGTAGGATCTCATCCGACGTTGCGGCACGGTGGACTGAAAGCGAAACCCACTCGGTCTTTCTCTCTCCCATAAGGACGAGTACCTCACTGGTTTCGTTCTGGATGAGCTGAGTAACGGGTGAGATGGCTGAAAGTAAACCGTCAGGCAACGGAAGCAACTGGAAAAATCCGCCTGCGATCAGAACGAGGGCTGCAGCAGTCCAGACTTTAGGCAGGCGCGTACCAATGGCTGGAGACTCCCTGCCGCCTGAGAAAAACTGACTCCCTAACGCCCATAGAGCAATGTAAAGAGGGGAGAAAATTAGGAGGAACCGGCTGAATTCGGTGACCGAACCGAAGGGAAGCGGGATCCAGAGGAGATACATCAGTAGCAGCAGCCGAAGAACTCCGTTGATCGCACCCGTCGTTGACAGCATGTTCGTATGCCCCGCAGGACGCAGTCGGTTATAGCCGTTGAGTTCAGCTTATCTTATTTGGAAGCAGAGGAATAGATGGTCTACCATACGTCGTTCGGGGGTTCCAACGTGAGTGTGGGAGAATCATGATGAAAGCCTTCCTGCGACAGCTACTTGTCGCGATTACGTTTCTCGTCATCGTGATTTCACCTGCACAGGCTCAGGAATCGGAAGCTACCAACAGCGCTCGCGATCGCCAGCGAAAATTCGCGGGCAAAGAAACCGTCGAGAAGGATCTCCAGCGCGCACGCTTTCGTCGCGGAAGTTTCTACCTGCTCTCGGAACTTGCGGTCGATGATGCTGGTTACGACGCCGACATTTATTCTTCCAGCCCTGACGAGTCGGGCGATCTCCAGCAATCCGCCTCCGGCGACCTGAGCGTCACGATCTCCGCTCCCCAGAAGCTTTATTACGTCCCCACCAAGAAGTTCGCAGTGTCAGCCGAAGCAAGGCCCGGATACATCTGGTTCGCGCAACAGTCGCGAGATCGATCGTTCAACTCCCGGTACCGCGGCGATGTTCATTTCATGTTCAATCGTCTCTACCTCAACTTTCATGGTCTGATCGCGGACGAACGAAAACGCGATCTGTCCGAACTAAATTTTCTGGTGAACACGAAGAATCGCCAGTTCGGTTCCGATGCGGAAATGATTGTTACCGGACGGACTTCCCTTCGTGGATCGGTGAGAAGTTACCAGTTCGACTATCCTGCCAACGACCGGATCGACGATCGCCAGATTCAGCTGCTGGCCCGGAACGAGCTGATCACGAGCGCAGTCGTTCGCCACAAAACCTTTCCGGCAACAGCACTCGAGCTTGGAGTCGAGCGGAACAGGTTCGATTTTGACTTGGACACCGCGCGAAATGGAGCGCAGGAGTCCGTATTCGTCGGTGCCATCCGCGAGGACGGCGCGCGAAGCCTCCGAGCTCGTCTGGCTTTGACCCAGCTCAATTACAACGATGTCTCGAAGGAAGACTATACAGGTCCCACCGGGTCGTTGAGCTACAGGCTCTCGCCGCGACGTAAGGTACAGGTTCAAACCGAGGCCGAGCGTCGCCTCGAATTTTCCATCTTCCAGTCAAACTCACATTTCGCTGCGGACCGGTTGCGAGTAATGAACGACGTTGACGTAACTCGAAAGCTCACCTTGCGCGCCCTCGGCGAGGTCGGTCAGAATGGCTACTTCGTCGCCGTGAACGACATCCGCGACGGGCGGATCAAAAAGCGAAGAGATCAAATTTTGTACGGTAGCCTCGGCTTCCTTTACACCGTTCGCAAAATTCGGGCGGGTTTCGATGTCGGCTACTTCGACCGCACTTCGAACTTCGAACGCTACAATGACGATGGAATACGACTGATCCTCCGATTGTCAATCATTCCATAGAATAAGATTCTCCGGAGACCA
>JBKJUK010000188.1:0-5225 GCA_046590705.1 Thermoanaerobaculia bacterium | reverse complement strand
CCACAAAAAGCTCACGTCAGAACGACGGGATCACGCACTGAGGAACGATCGTTCCGAAGGATCAGCCCGCGATCGGCAATGGCACCAAACTCACCGACAAATTCGATGATAGACCCTGATTCCCTGATTCCTTACGGCGGACTTCTTCGTGGCGGGAACGATCTTGCGGTCGCCCAAGAACCCTTTCAACTTCGATTCTCACTTGACGGGTAGCTCAGTTGCGATCACGAAGACCGAACCAATCGCTGAATTCGATCTATAATTCAAACTTCCCTCGATGACATTCGCTGTCGGCACCCGCCTAGGACCTTACGAGATTGTTGCGCCTCTCGGAGCGGGAGGTATGGGAGAAGTGTTTCGTGCGAAGGATACGCGTCTGGAGCGTGAAGTCGCGATCAAGATCCTCCCCGAAGGCTTTGCTTCGAATCAACAGTTCAAAGCGCGATTCGAGCGCGAGGCCAGGACCATCTCGCAGCTGAATCATCCGAACGTCTGCACGCTTTATGACGTCGGGCACCATGACGACATCGACTTCCTGGTGATGGAGCTGATCGAAGGGGAGTCGCTCGCCGATCGTCTTCAGAAAGGACGTCTTCCGATCGAACTGGTGCTGCGCCACGGCACCGAAATCGCGAGTGCGCTCGATGCAGCGCATCGTCAGGGCATCGTCCATCGTGACCTCAAACCGGGAAACGTGATGCTCGCGAAGTCCGGCGCCAAGCTGCTTGATTTCGGCCTGGCAAAGTCTGGTCCGCTCATCACATCGACGTTCAGGGCAAGTCAGCTCGGCGACAGTCCCACGGAGCACAAGCCGCTCACCGAGCAGGGGACGATCCTGGGAACGTTCCAGTACATGGCTCCCGAACAGCTCGAGGGAATGGAGGCCGATGCCCGTACCGACATCTTCGCTTTCGGCGCGATGCTGTACGAGATGGCGACCGGACGTCGTGCATTTCAGGGAAAGAACAAAACCTCGCTCATCGCGGCCATCGTTTCCGGCACGCCGCCTCCGGTCAGCGAGTTCGCTCCGCTCACTCCTCCCGCTCTCGATTATGTGATCAAGAAATGTCTTGCGAAAGAGCCGGAAGACCGATGGCAGAGTGCCCATGACATCGCCGATCAACTGAAATGGATTGCAGATGCTGGATCACAAGCTGGCGAAGCAGCGCCCGTGCTGGCGAGAAGGAAGGCCCGTTTGCGGGCGGCATGGGGACTCCACGCGGTCACGGCCTTGATCGCGATGCTGGCGACGCTGGGAGTGCTGCAGCTTCGTAGCAAACCGCCGCGGGTGGTCCGCTCTTCGATCCTGCCTCCTGATAAAACGCAATTCGCGCCGGTCGCAGGAGCGATGGCCCTCTCGCCGGATGGTCTACGGATCGCGTTCATAGCTCGGGGGGAAGACGGCAAAGAGATGTTGTGGACTCGCGCCCTCGATGCTCTGACGGCCCAGCCGCTTTCGGGAACGGACGGCTCGTCGCATCCTTTCTGGTCTCCCGACAGCCGCTTCCTCGGATTCTTCTCTGGCGGTAAGTTGCGCAAGATCGATGCGAACGGAGGTCCACCCCAGGCCTTGTGTGACGCCCCGGCAGGGCGCGGGGGAAGTTGGAACTCTACAGGAACCATCCTCTTTACCCCCGGCGCCAACGACGCCATTCACAAGGTTTCGTCGGCGGGCGGAACGCCTGTCGCTGTGACGAAACTGGATGCGAAGACAGGAGAAAAGTCCCATCGATTTCCAGCGTTCCTTCCCGATGGCGTTCACTTTCTCTACTCAGTCGAAGCACTGAACCCAACCACGGGTTCCGAAGGCGGCTTCGGCCTTTTCGCCGGCTCGACCGAATCAATGGGTCGCACGCGGTTGCTTGCGACCAATTCGTCGGCTCGCTACGCGAAGTCGGGCCACGTACTCTTCCTTCGCGACCGGACCCTTCTGGCGCAGCGCTTCGACGCGAGGAAACTTCAATTGGTCGGAGAAGCCTTTCCCGTCGCGGAAAACATGAACCGCACCGGGAGGTCTGAGACGATCGTCAGCGTGTCTGACGGCGGCCTCCTCGCTTTCCAGGCTGGGGCCGAAACGGAGTTGTCAACTCTCGTCTGGATGGATCGGGAAGGCAAAGATCTCGAGACAGTGGGAAAACCTGCTGACTACAGCAGCATCGCTCTCTCTCATGACGGTAGACGCGTCGCGGCGTCCATCAACGACCCGAAGAGCCTGAATCAGGACGTCTGGGTTCTCGATCTCGAACGCGGAACTACAACGCGGCTGACCTTCGATCCAGCCGGAGATCGGGCCCCCATTTTCTCGGCTGATGATAAGCGCGTCTACTTCACATCGGAGCGCCAGGGACTGGGAGATGTCTTCTGGAAGTCCAGTTCCGGGACGGGAGCGGACGGGGTTCTGCTCGCGGATCCGGGATGGAGCATTTTGAGAAGCGTTTCGGCCGATGGCAGCATCGGCGTCATCAATACCAACAGCGGGGCGAGCAAGACCGGTTGGGATATTTCTCTTCTCAATTTTTCAGATGGCAAAGTGCATCCGTTTCTTCAAACACCTTTCGACGAGCTAGGTCCCGTGATCTCCCCCGATGGACTCTGGCTCGTCTACAACTCGAATGCATCCCTCCGAGCGGAGGTTTACGTGCAGTCGCTGACGGACGAGGGTGGGAAGTGGCAGATCTCCACGGATGGCGGCAGGCAGGCGAGGTGGAGTCGTGGTGCCAGCGAGATCGTATTTCTCTCGCCCGACGACAAGCTGATGGCAGTCGACGTCAAACTGAATCCGATATTCACCGCGTCAGTCCCGCGGCTGCTTTTCGATCCGAGACTCCGGCAGCAACCTGCTACGCAGTTCGTGGTTGCTGCTGACGGAAATCGCATTCTCGTCAACCGCGCCATCCAGCAGAACGCCGTGGTGCCGCTGACGATCGTGCAGAACTGGACCGCGACGCTGGGCCAATGATGCAACGGCGCCACGCAGGCGTGCAGAGAGGAAGGATCTCCGATGGTACTGGTTCGGGATTACGCGTCGTTTATGATCTGGATCTTACGAAAGCGATCGCAGGTAGTAACCCGAAGATCAGAACGATTCCCAAGATTGGAACAGCTTCGCTACCCGAAATTTTGTCAGTGGCGAGCAGGATCATGGCGAGCAGCTGAAGCAGTGTCGCGAAGCCGGTCGAGAATAAGAGTCTCGTGCGGGGAGAGCCTGGTAGTTCAGCCATTCTTCCTCCTTCGAAAGGATCAAATCATTACATTGGACAACGCCCGAACCCGGAGCATAGCAGCTGAGGCGGCGAACACCTGCGCACGACTGAATCAAGCCGAGAAAGTTTCGGCGACATTGACGCTCGAGGCGACCATGAATAGGATGAAGCTCTACTCCTGCACTTCCCATGTCTGAGCAGGATTGCAAAGGCCACTACGCATGATTGGGCAGACCGTGTCGCATTATAAGATCGGCGCCAAGCTGGGCACCGGCGGAATGGGCGTTGTTTATGAAGCCGAGGACACGACTCTCGGCCGGCAGGTAGCACTCAAGTTTCTGCCCCCGGAACTCGCGAGTGACGCTCCCTCGCTGGCGAGGTTTCAGCGAGAGGCGCGGGCGGCCTCTGCGCTGAATCACCCCGGGATATGCACGGTCTATGCGATTGACGAGCATGACGGACAACAGTTCATCGCCATGGAGTTGCTGGAAGGCGAGACACTCGCTGAGTTCATCCGACGAGGACCGGCTGATTCCGGTCAGGTCATCGATCTCGGGATTCAGCTTGCCGACGCGCTGGAATCGGCGCATGCAAAAGGCATCGTCCATCGCGACATCAAGCCACCGAACATCTTCATCAACTCCAGGTCGCAGGCCAAGATCCTCGACTTTGGTCTCGCAAAAATCGACCGTACCCGGGGTGCCGCCGAGACGGCCGAGGCTCCCACTGCGATGAGGCGGGACGAACTGACCCAGGCCGGTACGACCATGGGGACCGTCTCGTACATGTCGCCCGAGCAGGCACGTGCGCAACTCACCGACTCCCGGACCGACCTGTTCTCACTCGGCGCCGTTCTCTATCAGACCGCTGCAGGCAGCCGTCCCTTCGAAGGAGACTCCTCGGCGATGATCTTCGATGCGATTCTCAACCGCGATCCTGCGCCGCTCCACCAGGTCAATCCTGCCATGCCTTCTGAACTGGGACGGATTCTGGCGAAAGCCCTCGAGAAAGATCGCAATCTGCGCTACCAGACCGCCACCGACATGAAGACTGATCTTCTCCGTCTGAAGCGCGATTCCGAGTCGAGCGGAAGGCGGACGCCCGAAGATACTGCAACGAAAGGTAAGGTCTCGTCGGGAACGTCAATCGCCGTTCTTTACTTCGAGAATCTCAGCGGGGTTAAAGAAGATGAATACCTTCGTGATGGCATCACCGAGGACATCATCACTGAGCTTTCAAAGATCACGGGAGTGAGAATCTTTTCGCGCGCAACGGTACTCAGCTACCGCGACAAACAGGTGACTCCAGGCGCAATCGGTCAGCAGCTGAACGCTGCCTACGTACTCACGGGGAGCCTTCGGAGGGCCGGCGCCAGACTCCGGATCAATGCTCAACTCGTAGACACACAAACCGACTTTCCGCTCTGGTCTGAACGATACGACCGTGAGATGAAGGATGTCTTCGAGGTGCAGGACGACATTGCCCGCAGCATTGCCGACGCGCTTCGGATCACGCTTACACCACAGGAGCAGAAAGCGCTGGCGGCCAAGCCCACAGACAATCTGCAGGCATACGATCTCTTCCTTCGAGGACGAAGCTACACGCGGCGGATGACCCGGCAGGATCTGGAGTTCGCGCTGCAGATGTTCGAGAACGCCGTCGAGCTCGATCCGTCCTTCGCACTTGCTCATGCCGCGATTGCAAACGCCTGCGCCGCGTATCACAACCTCTACGAGCGCGATCAGAAGTGGATTGACCGGGCCGTGGCGGCCAGCCATACCGCCAGTGCGTTGAGCAAGGACGCGCCGGAGGTTCTCGTCGCGGAAGGGTGGATTCTTTACGCGACAGCTCAGTACGACGAGGCCGTCAAGCGGCTTCGACTCGCGATCGAGCGGAAGCCGGACGCCGAGAGTGCGTACTATGTTCCTGATATCGCCCTGCCGCGAACAAGGCTCTGCCAAGAACATAGTACGCACTCTCGGCGTGCGGCTTCCGCTCGATCGCGAGTCGAAGCCGCTTGAC
>JBKJUK010000101.1:0-17731 GCA_046590705.1 Thermoanaerobaculia bacterium | reverse complement strand
TCGAACGAACATGGTTCGTGCAAACCGCAGATCTCCATCTTCCGGGAATTGTCCGAAGGACTCGATGTCGATCCCGGATCGATCGTGTTCGTCGGTGACAACCTTTACTGTGATGTCTTCGGAGCCCAGCACGCCGGAATGCGCGGAGTTCACTTCACTCCCGCGAAGAAAGGGAACGCTGTGGCTCCTCACTTTGAGCACGGTCGTGAGATCCAGCCAGATGCAATCTGCGCTCGCCTCGACGAGATCCCCGCCCTGCTGGACCGCTGGTCTTGATCGCCTCCGACTCCTTCGCTCGGATCGATTGCGGCAGGTTCACTCTCGAAGGTCGCTCCAGAGCGGGGAATGAGACCTTTTTTCGAGTAAAGGAACTCGGGTTGGCGCTCGACATCGGACGTTGCCCTGATTTTCTCGTTGGCGTGCCCGACATCTTCGTCACGCATGCGCATCTGGATCACTCGCTGGGCATACCCTTCTACGCGGCGCAGCGACTTCTGCAGAAGCTACCTGCGGGGCGTGTCTATGTTCCGGAAGAGAATCTCGCTGACTACCGGGAGTTGATGAAAATCCACGAGCGTCTGGAGGGTGTGGCCTATCCCCTCGATCTCGTCGGACTCGAGCCGGGCGACGAACGTTCGCTCCGACGTGATCTGAAAGTCCGGGTGCACCGATCCACGCACCGGGTGGTGGCCAATGCCTACGAAGTGATTGCATCCTCAGCCCGTCTCGAGGATAGGTTCGCCGGGATTGCTCCGGAGCAGCTCTCATCACTCAGACAGGCCGGAGAGACTCTGACCTCAGAAGTCGAAACATCGCTCCTCTTCTACACCGGAGACACCGATTCGCGGATTCTCGACGGGAACGAACAGATGTATCGTTCAAGAGTGCTGGTGATCGAGTGTTCGTTCACGGGTGAGGGGGAGCGGGAACGCGGGAGGTTGTACACCCACATTCATCTGGATGATCTGATCGATGTCGCCGAACGTTTTGAGAATGAGTTGATCGTGCTCACGCATTTCAGCCTACGCGATTCGGCCGCCCGGATTCACGAGCGTGTCAGCGGCCGTGTCCCCGACTTTCTTCGCTCGCGGATCAGACTGGCGCTGGCTCCTCCGTACGATCGAATCCTCTGAATGGAATACCCATTGCAGTTCGACCGCATTCTGGAAGGTTGACCACTCCCGATGAACTTGAAAACTCCGATCGTAACGGCACTCCTGCTTCTCTTCACGCTGCAGACTTCGAACTCAGATCTCGAGGCCCAGACCAGAAAGAAGCTGACTGCTAAAAAGAAAACCACCTCGCGGAAAGCCACTGTAAAAGTCACTGTTCCTCCGAGGAGGAAGGCGGTGCCGGTCGGTAGAGTAGCCGTCATCGCTGCACCTGTCGCACCTGTAGGCCTTGGTGCGACGTTCGAGCAGCGTCTGTCTTCGCTGGTCAACAGCGGCGTGGCAGCGGGGTCGACGGCCAGCATCCGGATCATCGACGTGGAGAGCGGACGCGTGGTCGCAGAACGGAACGGGCATCTGCCGGTCGCTCCCGCTTCGAACATGAAGTTGTTCACCACTGCGGCAGGTCTCGACCTGCTCAAACCGGAATACTCCTTCGAGACCGTGGTCTCGACCAGAGGGGTAATCGAGCCGAGTGGTTCTCTCAAGGGGGACGTCAAGATTCGGGGAGGGGGAGATCCCACTATCGGAGGACGTTTTCACGATGGCCATTCGACGGAAGTCATCGACGGATGGGCAAACGAACTCAAGCAGTCGGGCATCAAGAACATCAACGGCGATCTCATTTTCGAGTACGGCTACTTCGATACAGAATACGTGCATCCGTCCTGGCCCCCGGATCAGCTGGTGAACTGGTACGAGGCGCCCGTGTCCGCGCTCAGCATGCAGGAAGGCTGCGTGATGGTTCGCGTGCTCCCGGGACGGCCCGGGCAGCTGGGAATCGTGCAGATGGAGCCACCGAATACCTACATGACCGTCGAAAATTCAATCGTCACTGGCGGCGGGAGAGGAGTCTTCATTTCACGGATACCGGGAACCAATCGCATCGTGGTGAAGGGGAGTGTTCCGGCCCGGGCAGGTGCGACTGAAATTTTCGTCACCGTGATGAATCCCGTACATTACTTCGCGAACGTAGTCCGTACCTCGTTCGAGCGGAACGGACTTCGGGTGATGGGTCAGGTGAAGCTGGTGCCGCGTGACGCGCGAACGGACTGGCAGGAAATCTCGACGCATGCGACTCCCATCACGGTGGTCAACTACGTCATCAACAAGAAGAGTCAGAATCACTACGCCGAGCAGCTCCTCAAAGCGATCGGTTCCGAAAAGAAAAAGAATGGTTCGTTCGCAGGTGGTAGCGCAGCCATCACACACTGGCTCACGACCACCGTCGGTGTTCCCGGGCAGGAGTACACTCAGATCGACGGTTCCGGGATGTCGCGATTCAACCGCGCATCGTCGAACTCGTTCACGACCCTACTTCGCTATATGTGGAACAGTCCTTATCGTCACGAGTTCGTGAGCAGCATGCCCTACTCCGGTGAGCGCGACTCGCGCCTCAGACGGCGATTGAACCAGCCGCCGTATGCGCGTCAGGTGTACGCCAAGACCGGATATATCTCCGGAGTCATCGGGCTTTCAGGCTACGTGCACGCGCAGAGTGGAAAGGTCTACGCCTTCTCGTTCCTCTTCAACCGTTACCGCACAGGCGTCTGGGGCGTTTACAACCTGCAGGATGCGATGTTGAAGGAGATCATTCGAAGTGGATGAGGTTGAGGCAGAAGCGGGCCGGAGGCCGGGGGCCGGGGTCTGGAGGCAAACCTGACTTTCGGTTCTTACCGGGTGTCATCCCGAGCATGCGTGGGAGGGCTGGGAGGGGCGAGGGAACTTGCAAGCTGCGGACGACGCAACGCCGAGACGAGTAACTCCCCCGCGCAGGACTCCGTTCACGAACTCACATCGTTCGTCGATATTCGAGTTCCCTCGCCTCTCCCACCCGCCCACGCATGCTCGGGATGACATGCGGGTTCACGAGGTGCGGGAGAGAAGGAATCGAGGAATCTACATCCCGCGCCGCCGAATCGAACGAATCCAACGCCTCTAACCCCGGCCCCCTGACCCCGGCCTCCGGCCCGCTTCACTGCGTTGTCAGGGCCTGTTCGAAGCGGAGGATGTCTGGGTCCGCTGGTTTCTGCGCTTTCATCTTTGCGACCAGTGCTCGCGCTTCTTCTTTTCGATTCATGTCGACCAGAACAATGGCCTGATTGAACTGTGAATGCCAATGCCCCGGCTGCGCCTTCTGCACGGCTTGAAAGGTTGCCAGGGCTCTCGGCATCTGCCCGGTCTCGCGATAGGAAATTCCGAGGTCGGTTGCTACATCGGACTCGTATCGAACAGCGAGCGCTTTCTCGTAGAATTCGATGGCCTGTGGAAACTTTCGTGCGTCCATGTACATGTTTCCCAGTTGCGCCAGGGCGTCGAAGTCGCGTGGGTTGCCGGCCACCGCGGCCTTGAGGACGTCCAGATCCTTTCTGATCTGATCCATCACAGGCGCAACTTCGACGGAAGTCGTGCCAGGCGGCGCGATCAAGGTCGGTGCGGTGGTGGTGACGACTGGGAGTGCCGCTGGCGCAGTGATCTTTCCACCCTTGATCAATGGCGCAAGAAAGAGCGCTCCGGCAATCGCTCCCAGGAGGAAACCGCAGATCAGGAAAATCCAGTTCTCTTTCTTCATGGTCTTTCACCTCAACACGCATTTGTCTCGGGGCCACTGTTGCGGGGCCTGCGCCTCGCATCAGGCCAGTGTTCACGACCTCGCGACGAAGCCCTGAGAGAACTGGGCGTCAGGTCGTGCCCGGTGTCAGGGGACGATTGTAAGTGACGTTTCTCAGGATCATTCCTGCGGCCAGGACCAGAACGAGCAGCAGAGCCACGCCGATTCTGTAGCGAAGCGCGCCGAAGCTCTCGAAGAAGAACAGAGCGCCGGCCCAGATCCAGGGCCCGGCGATCGAAGATGCTTTTCCGGTGAGGCTGAAGAAACCGAAGTACTTCCCCGCCTCTTCTTCCGGGATGAGGGAGAGCAGTGCCACGCGCCCGACGACTTCCACCCCTCCCAAACCCATTCCTGCGACCACCGCCAGAGCGACGAAGCCGCCAAAACCGTTCAGGAAAATCGCGAGCAGCAGGGCCACGATCCAGTTGACGATGACCAGCAGGACCATCGTGCGCGCCTGTATGCGGGCGAAGGCCCGGCCATAGAGCCAGGAGGCGAAAATTGCAGTTCCCAGCGCGATGGACATGCCTTTGATGATCTGATCGTCGCGCACCCCAAGTGCGAACCTCGCGTAGGTGGCCATGACGATGTAAACGGTGTGTACCGCGTCCATGTAGAGGAAAGTGCCCAGGTAGTAATTTCTGAGATTCCGGTCACCGAGCGCGAGTGCGAACTCGCGAAGCATCTCCCGGAACGTAGCTGTCTTGGTCGCCTTCCCCGGGTTGATCCTCCGGTCTCTCACGAAAAGGAAGAGCGGAATCGAAAACAGAAGAAAAAGCAGGGCGGTAGGAAGAAAAGCATTCGCCCGAATCGGCTCCGCGCCAGCCGTCGATGCCAGCGTCTGTACACTCAGGAAGCGAACCACTGCCTCGAGAGCGGAGGGTAGCGCCGCAGCCTTCGAGCCGTCGATGAACGGCATGGCGGCGAACATTCCGATGAACGATCCTAAATATCCGAGCGCGACACCAAGGCCGGAGACGGATCCTCGTTCATGTGGCGCGGCGACTGCCGGGAGCAGTGAATTGTAAGAAACGATCGCCAGCTGGAACCCGAGATTGGCGACTCCGAAGATGACCAGCGCCGTCAGCAGCGACGGGGCAAGCCCGAGCGTTGCGCACGCAAGTACCGACAGCCCGGTCATGATCACCACGTAACGCAGGTGCCCCCCTCGGTCGCCGGACGATCCGATCATCGGGGAGAGCAATGCCACCGCAATCATCGAAATGGAGTACGCGATGGCGTACCACACCTCTCCACGCTCGAACCGTGTCGCGACCCAGAGGGGGAAGTACAACGAGATCACGTTCATCGAGAAGATCGTGTTGGCCAGGTCGTAAAGCCCCCACGAGAACTTGGATCGTCCCGATGCTCGTGAAATAGACGAGTCTCGACTGTCGGCGAATTGCACGGCGGGAGATTACTGCATGTGAAGCTGATGAACGCAGAACGCAGAACTCAGAACGATGAAGTAAGAAAGTGGAGCACAGGCAATCCTGCCTGTGGGGCGCAGCAGGAGTTCGAAGTACTAGGCCGCGCCAAGCGCACAGCCATTTTCCGTCTCATCCTCGTCAGCATCCGCAGCACCATTACCCTCGGTCTTTTCGGAAGCAGCGGGGAGAGCGGGCGAATGCAATTCGCCCCTGCGAAAGCGCAATGCGAGTTCGTGCGCAGAACCTGCAAAACAGGAAGTATTGCCTTTGCTTTACTTTCTTACTTCGACCTTCTGCGTTCTGAGTTCTGCGTTCATCAGCTTCATCGAATCTGTATCCGGTCCGTGGCCGGGATCAACTGCAGCGTGTAGACCAGATTACCGCGCCTGGCAGTCGCTACAGCCTGCATTCCTGGAAACTTCAGCACCTCTCCCATGAGGTCAGCTTCGTCCTGAGCCAGAAATTGAAGGATGGCCCCACGGGGGTCATCGGCGTCGACGATGTGGAAGTCGATTTCTTTTCCGGCCTCCACCACTCTTCCTTCCTGATCCGTGAGAAAGATCTGTTCTACTCGAAACTTCATGGTTCTCGGTCGCCCCTCATCATGATCGTCGCGAACGGGCCGCTGCAATATCGATGCATACGGCCATGTTCTATACTCGAATTCCGAGGCATGTCTATGAGCGACGAGAGTCTTCTGCAGGATGAACAGGTAGTGGCGGGAACGGTACGACTTCGAGAAGTGGTGAGCAGTGATGCGCCCCTTCCATCGGAAAGGTTTGCCGACTCGATCGAACTAGGGCTCACCTTCGATGATGTACTGCTGCTTCCCTCGAAATCGGACATTCATCCAAACTTTGTAGACACCACCAGCCGGCTCACGAAAGACATACGCCTGAACATCCCCATCCTCTCAGCGGCAATGGACACGGTCACAGAAGCCCGCCTGGCGATTGCCATGGCTCAGCAGGGTGGCCTTGGGATCATTCACAAAAACATGTCCATTGAGCAGCAGGCCGAAGAGGTCGACAAAGTGAAGCGTTCCGAAGCCGGAATGATCGTCGATCCTGTGACCATGCGCCCCTGGCAGAGGATTTCTGAAGCGTTGCAGGTCATGGAGAAATTCAAGATCTCCGGCGTTCCGGTGACGGATGCGAACGGCAAACTCGTCGGTATTCTCACGAACCGCGATCTACGATTCGAAACGCGCTTCGATCTGCCGATTTCCGAGCGGATGACCAAGGATGATCTCATCACAGTTCCTGTTGGAACGACGCTCGACGAAGCGCGCGAGGTTCTGCATCAGCATCGAATCGAGAAGCTGCTGGTCGTCGACGCCAACGGTGATCTGAAGGGTTTGATTACGGTGAAGGACATTCAGAAGGCGCGGCGTTACCCGTCGGCTGCCAAAGACCCTCTCGGACGCCTTCGTTGCGGAGCTGCGATCGGGGTTGGTAAAGAAGGTCTTGATCGAGCCCGCGCACTCATCGACGCCAAGGTCGACGTGATCGTGGTCGACTCTGCACATGCTCATTCCGCGGGTGTGATGGAAGTCATCCGGCAGTTCAAGAAACTTTTTCCCGATACTCCGCTGATCGCCGGCAACGTTGCCACCTACGAAGCTGCCCGCGATCTGATCGAACTGGGAGTTGACGCGCTGAAGGTTGGAATCGGACCGGGATCGATCTGTACTACGCGGGTGGTGTCGGGTGCGGGCGTGCCGCAGATCACCGCCATCATGGAATGTGTGCGCGCGGCGGAGAAATACGACATTCCCATCATCAGTGACGGCGGGATCAAGTTTTCAGGCGATATCACCAAGGCTATTGCGGCGGGCGCCCACTGCGTGATGATCGGATCGCTTTTTGCCGGGACCGACGAAGCGCCTGGCGAGACCATTCTCTATCAAGGTCGAACCTTTAAATCGTACCGCGGTATGGGTTCGATTGGCGCCATGCAGGCGGGTTCCAAGGATCGTTATTTCCAGGAGGATGAGACCGACTCGTCCAAGCTCGTGCCGGAAGGAATCGAAGGAAAGGTTCCATACAAAGGTTCACTTTCCGCCATGATTCCACAGCTGACTGGCGGACTGCGTTCCGGAATGGGACTCACCGGCTCCCGCAGCATCGACGACCTCCGCACACGCGCAAAGTTCGTTCGCATCACCTCGGCCGGACTCAAGGAAAGCCACGCCCATGACGTCATCATCACGAAGGAAGCGCCGAACTACCGCATCGATCGCGACTGACTTCGGGCCGGGGGTATGAGCGACAACTTACGCAAGGAATTGTGTAGGGGCGCGTTGCGCGCGCCCGCTCTCCGGTGCACTCTGCGAGTATGGATGGGGGAGCGGGCGAACGCAGTTCGCCCCTACGACCGGGACCTTGTCGTCAGCTTAGCGCGTATGGGGGCCGGATTCGGGGGGCAGGAGCAAGGGCAACCGAATCTTCAGCGTCGTGCGTCAATCCGGTGAAGATGTGAGGCTCGTGCGAACTCGCCAGCGAATGGCTGCCTGACAGTTCGCTGAAGCGGCCGGACGGCGAGATCAGATTGTGGAATCCACTATTGAAAGAAATCTGGAAAGGAAGGTCATGTCGAACATCCCTTCGTACGACGAAGATCATCGGAAAGTGATGCATGAAGTGGTCGACCTGCTATTCGATCATGTGCAGAACGTCGAGGACGATCGTGTCGTGCGCTATCGCGAGGCTGCTGACCTCCGCGCCGCAGTCGCACTCCCCGCGGAACCGCGAGGCGGAGAAAACATCGCTGAACTGGTGCAGCTTCTGGCCGACCAGGCCATACACCTTCATCATCCCTCGTACATGGGACATCAGGTGTGTCCCCCATTTCCTGAGGCCGTGATGGCGGAGCTGGCAAACGCAGTTCTGAACCAGTCCACGGCGGTGTGGGAGATGAGCCCGATCGCCACGCAGATCGAGAAGGAAGTCGTGCAGTGGCTATCGAATCGAGTCGGATATCCGGACACGGCTGCCGGCACCGCAGTGTCAGGCGGATCGGCCGCGAATCTCACCGGACTGCTGGCTGCGCGGACTCGTTTTCAATCGAAATTTCCAGGCGTCGACGATCCGTTGGTGCTCTGCTCCCGTGACACCCATTACTCCGTCGCCCGCGCCGCCTCCATTGCCGGAATTCCTGCAGGTCGAGTCATCAAAATCGATACTGATGACGCGCACGCCATGTCGCCCGCCGCGCTCGAACAGACCTTGCGTGAGCTCCAACAGAGCGGGCGGCATGTTCTGGCCATCGTTGCCACCTCCGGTTCAACCGCCACCGGGTCCTTCGATGATCTGAACAGGATGGCTTCGCTTCGCGATGAATTCGACACATGGCTTCATGTCGACGCGGCGCACGGTGCTTCGGTGCTGCTCTCGAATCGTCTCGCCCATCTGGTCGACGGACTGCATCTCGCAGATTCGCTGGCCTGGGATCCTCACAAGATGCTGTGGATGTCTCTCTCACTCGGCATCGTGCTCGTGAGGGACGGCAACTGGCTGCGCAAGGCTTTCGAGGCCGATGCCCCCTACCTTTTCGGTCCTGAAATGGCGAGCCAGAACATTGGCGAGATGACCATCCAGTGTTCGAAGAAAGCGGACGCGGTAAAGCTCTGGCTGACGCTGAAAACGGCTGGAATGGCTGGCTTTTCCGAGGCGCTCGACAGGGTCACGGAACTGACCGTGTATCTCAGGAATCGCGTCGAAGCTGCTGACGATTTCGTGGCCATGCACGATCCGCAGTTCAACATCTTCTGCTTCCGATATAGCGGCCCGGCTGGTGAGACGACGGAGGACATTCTCGACGACGTGAATCGTGGGATCAGGGAGCAGATGATGCGCGCTGGCGACGCCTGGATCACCACGACCAGATTGCGCGGTCGTCTGGTGCTGAGAACGACCATAATCAACCCTCGCACGACTGAAGCGCATATCGATCGAATGCTCGACGATGCCCGCGAGATCGGCGAACAATCTCTGGTGGATGCTGCCAGTTCCGGTGTCCTGGTTTGAGCGGGCGTGTCCGTGTAGTACTCGTCGAACCGCAGGAAGCCGGGAATGTAGGTGCGGTGGCGCGGGCCATGAAAAACTTCGGACTCCGAGACCTGGTCATCGTGGGTGGTATGCCTGAGGCTCCGCAGCCTTTCGCATCCTGGTGGGCCAGCGGGGCCGGGGATGTTCTGGAGGGAGCAAGGATCGTTCAGTCAATCCCCGAGGCGCTGGTCGATGTGCAACTGAGCGTGGCCACGAGTTCTTCGAGGGGGCGATCCGAGCAGGAGTTTCTCACCCCGGGCGAAGTCGGTCAGAAGCGATCGATGCTCAGCGATGAGCAGACCCTTGCGCTGGTGTTCGGAAGGGAGGATAGCGGTCTGACTAACCGGGAGACGTCGGCCTGTCAGTACGTGGCGAGCATTCCGACCTCGCCTGAGTTTCCAACCATGAATCTTGCCCAGTCTGTGGCGGTCATGTCCTACGAAATCACGAGGATGGCCGAGCTGCGGCCGCAGGCGCCTTCACGTTCTTTGGCTAGCGGTGATGCGATTCATCGGTTGCACACGCTGGGACAGAGGCTTCTGTTGGACGTTGGATTTCTTCATCCGGAGAATCCAGATCACATTTACGACGACATCCGAGCTCTCACTGCCCGGGCCATGCTCGACGACAGAGAGGCCACGTTCCTCATGGGAATCATGCGGCAGATTTCCTGGAGGGTTCAGGCGAGGAGCGCGGAAGATCCGGACCCGACCGGCGCGAGGGGATGACCGTCGATGCACTCGCCGATCAGTTGCAGGAAGGTTTCGAGATCGAACGGTTTGAGGATCGAGCGGCAGATCGCGTTCTCCGGGATCTTGGCGACGCCTCTCTGACCGGCGGCGGTGAACACGATGACATGCGGTCGCTTTTCGAGAGCAAGGTGTGGCAGTCGTCCCAGGAACTCGTAGCCGTTCAGTCGCGGCATCATGAGATCCAGCAGAATCAGATCGTAGACCGGCCCTTCCCCCAGCCGATCGATTCCGGCCTGGCCGTCTTCAGCGAGGCACACCGTGAATCCGACCCGTCGAAGGACCGCATCGAGCAGCACTCGTATAGCGAGATCGTCGTCGATCACTAGAATTCGACGGCCATTCGCCTGCACAGAAATCGGACTTGGAGCGGTCATTTTCACAATTCAGAGTGATTACCATCAATTTGAGTGCCGGACCTGCGTTCTAAGTGTATGCCCTTCAAGAAGCTACGGCAAGCTCTACTGGGAGCTGAGGCATCTCCTGCACGCGTGATTCAGCCGTTTTTCTTGTCCCCATTGGATCGAGGCTTGCGCGTCTACCAGGATTTTCTGCTCCGTGGAACTTTGGCGTGTGCATTCGATGTACTGAAGCGGCAGATGGTTTATCGTAGCGACGCGCGCAGCGAGCCGGTCGGGCTTCGGACGAACGTAGCTGCTGAGCATGGGCCCGACAGAATGAGTGGAGCGCCCGACGCCTATATGACCCCGCTAGAGGAAATCGAGAATCTCCGGAACGAACTGCTCCGACATGAACGCCTCTACTACGTCGAGAGCAAGCCCGAGATCAGCGACTACGACTTCGATCAACTCATGCGCCGCTTGATGATTCTGGAAGCGGAGCATCCGGAACTTCAGTCGGACATCTCGCCATCGGTGCGTGTCGGCGGGGCTCCCACCGACAATTTCGTTCGCGTCATTCATGACCCTCCTATGCTCTCCATCGAGAACGCCTACTCCTATGAAGAGCTCGACGAGTGGGACGCGCGGGTGAGAAAGAATCTCGGACGGGAGGAGATCGAGTACGAAGCTGAACTCAAGATCGACGGAGTCTCGATCGATCTTCTCTACGAGGGTGGCCGGCTCACACGCGCTGCAACGCGCGGGGACGGCGTCCGCGGCGACGACGTCACCGTGAATGTGCGAACCGTTCGCTCACTGCCCCTCATCGTGCCCCAGGAGTTCGATCCGCTGGAAGTGCGAGGTGAGATTTACATCGACAAAAAACAGTTCGTCCGACTCAACGAGCAGAGGGAAGAAGCGGGGGAAGAGCTGTTCGCGAACCCGCGGAACGCCGCGGCGGGCGCGGTACGTTACAAGGATTCGAAGCAGACTGCGAAGCGGGGATTGAAGGCGTTCGCCTATCAGATTCTTCGTGCCGGAGAGCATCGCCTCGACTCTCAGTCCGAGGTGTACGAAGTTCTCGAACGACTGGGTTTCGCGACCAATCCAGGCAGAGCGGTCTGTCGATCCCTCGAAGAAGTCCGGGTTTTCATTGAAGAGTG
The DNA here is from genome assembly GCA_046590705.1 of Thermoanaerobaculia bacterium. Taxonomy (GTDB): domain Bacteria; phylum Acidobacteriota; class Thermoanaerobaculia; order Gp7-AA8; family Gp7-AA8; genus JBKJUK01. The sequence goes on along the minus strand of JBKJUK010000101.1, from coordinate 6,219 downwards.
GCAGGACAAACGAGCAGGGCTCGATTTCGAGATCGACGGAATCGTGGTGAAGGTGAATCGCCGCGAGTATCAGGAAGAACTCGGCGCAACCTCCAAGGCCCCGCGATGGGCAATCGCATTCAAGTATCCGCCCGAGGCGGCCCGCACCGTGATTCGCTCGATCACATTTCAGGTAGGTCGAACGGGTACGATCACACCAGTTGCGAACTTTGATCCGGTGATCATCGGTGGCTCGACCGTTCGACGATCCACACTCCATAACTTCGAGGAGGTTGCGCGCAAAGACATCAGAGTCGGTGACACGGTGAATGTCGAGAAGGGCGGTGACGTGATTCCGAAAGTCGTCAGTGTGGTGATGGAGCTGAGACCGGAAGGCAGTGCAGCGTTGGACGTTCCTCTGCAGTGTCCGGCCTGTGGTGAAAGGCTGGAGCAGGGCGAGGAAGAGGTGGCGGTTCGTTGTGTGAACATTGCCTGTCCCGCCATCAGGCGCGAGTCCATCCTGCATTTCACCAGCCGCAAAGCGATGAACATCGAGGGAATTGGAGAGAAGGTGATCGATACATTCATCGCCGCCGGTCTGCTCGAAGATTTTTCCTCGATTTACGCGCTGACTCTCGAGCAGCTGACTTCACAGCAGCGTTGGGGTGAAAAATCAGCCTCGAATCTTCTGGAGGAGATTGAACGATCCCGGACGAATGAGTTGGAGAGGCTGATCTTCGGCATCGGAATTCGCTTTGTCGGTGAACGGGTTGCGAAGTTGCTGGCAGCGGAGTTCCACTCCATCGAGAATCTGCTGAATGCCGATCTGGCCGCCCTTACCGCGGTGCCGGAAATCGGCCCCCGCGTTGCGGAGGCAATCATCTCATGGGCAGCGGACCCTTCCAACCGGGCACGCCTGGAGCGGATGCACGAACTTGGTGTCTCGCCAACGTTCACCTCCCGAGTCTCCGGCGATTCACTGCAGAACATGACCGTGGTGGTGACCGGAACCCTTCGACGACATACGCGCGACGAGATTCATAAGCTGATTGAACGGGAAGGCGGAAAAGCCTCAGGTTCCGTCTCTTCGAAGACAAGCCTGCTGGTGGCTGGCGAGAACGCAGGCTCGAAACTCGAGAAAGCAGAAACTCTGAAGGTGAAGATCGTGACTGAGGATGAGTTCCTGGCGATGGTGGCCGGACTGTCCGAGTGAGAAAAGATTTGAAGGTTGTTCGAAAGCTGTGATCCGTGATGATCAGGTGATGTTTACCACGACGTCATTCCGATGAGCACGCGCTGAACTTGTGAGCAGTGCGAGGTGTGTCGTGCGAAGAGGAATCTCCGATCCGCGCCGCGAGGGTTGAGCCGATCCACCGCATCCGTGCGGACCGGAGATTCCTCCTCGCTGTCACGGTAGCGTCACTCGTGCGATTACGCGGCTCGTCGGAATGACGTCGCGGGGCGTGCAGAATTTCCGTTCAGGCGAGCGCCGAGTACAACCGTGGCTTTCAGCGATACGCCAGTATATCGACGTTTGCCCTTGAACGAAGTTGTGTGGTCCAGGTGCTGATTTCCTGTGAGAGCCGTTCGGACTTCAGCAGGTTTCTGATCTCTTCCCGAACATCGCCAACTGCGAGAACGGGGAGGCCGCGATCACGACGCTGCTCGCTCCAGACCTCTTTGTGATAGCGCTCGATCTCTTCCAGCGGCACGAAGATCAGTGGAGAGAATCGCTCGTCGATGTAGGCGTCCACCTGCAGTTGCCTCTTGATGAGAGCCTTCACCTCATCCTGTGATAACTCGATCTCGGCGAGAACGGTAGCGAAGCCCGCACTGCCTCCCAGACTCTTCTCAATTTCCAGCAGCCGCGACTCGATGGAATCGACCGGAACATCCTGCGCTCCGAAGCGTTCCACATCGCGGTAACGAAGCGCCTGCGCGATCATGCCGTCCAGAATCCGGCGACGGTACTGGTCGTCTGTCTCACCCTGAACCGCCGGAAAGAACTTCAATCTGACCAGCTGGTTGATTTCGCTTACGGTGATCACCTGCTTGTCGACGACCGCCGCGACACGGTCAAGAACCGAGGCCTTGATGGCAGGGGACGCGAGCAGGAGGAGGAACGAGAGCAGAAGAGACTTCATGTCTCGATCTTAACCTCAGAATGAAGCGCGTGCTTCCCCGCCCCAGCGGGCGCAGGCTTCCGGTGGGCGGCAGCGCGGCCAGAGGGTATGATGACGGGAAGCTCCCGGCGAACTTCGGCGTTGTCCGTTCCTGATGTTGGCACTCCGCGAGTCAGACTGCTAAAACCATGGCCCACAAAACCGATCTGCAAGGCGAAGAACTCGATCCGCGTGCACGCGAAGTGCTGCGGGAGATCGTGCTGCAGTACACCGCAGGTGGTGACCCGATCAGCTCACGGTCCCTTGCCCGCTGCGGCCGCTTCGAGTTGTCTCCGGCATCTCTGCGAAACGTCATGGCAGATCTGGAAGATGCCGGTTACGTCTATCAGCCGCACACCTCTGCCGGCCGGATTCCGACCGATCGTGGGTACCGCTTCTTCATTAACAACCTGATGAAGTCCCGGCGCCTGTCTCAGCACGAGATGGAGACCATCGATGATCAGGTGCGTCAGGTGAACGAGATCGACGACGTAATGCAGATCGCTTCGCGGATTCTCTCGAAGATGAGCGATCAGATTGGTCTGGCCTTCATCCCCACGCTTCACCATCTGGCCATGCGAAGCGTCGACTTCATTCTGGTCGCCGATCGAAAACTGCTCTGCGTGGTCGTGGCCACCAACGGTGTCGTGGTGAACAAAATGATCGAGACCCCCTTCTCGTTCTCCCGCGATGAGTTGCAGGGCATCAGCAGGTTCTTATCCGCAGAGTTCAGCGGGCTTACGCTCGACGTGATTCATGAGCAGCTGCTGACCCTGATCAGTCACGAGCGCGCAACTTCAGATGAAGCGCACCGCAGAGGTCTGGCCCTCGGGATCGAAGCCGTGGAGGATGCCCGCCCAAGCGAGAAGGATCTTTTTGTGGAGGGCACCTCGTCCATTCTCAATAAGCCGGAATTTGCGAATGCCGAGACCATGAAGAAGACCTTCCTGGCTCTCCAGGACAAGGAGCGGCTGGTCGAGATTCTCAAGCGCTGCCTCACTGAAGATGGTATTCAGATTCTGGTTGGTTCGGAAAGTCACTTCACCAGAAGCTACAATTTTGCCCTCGTAGCCACCCGGTACGGTTCGTCGTCGAGCCCGGCTGGGATGGTTGGAATCATAGGGCCAACCAGAATGGAGTATGGACGCGTGGCACCGTTGGTAGATTATCTGGGCCGGGCTCTAAGTAAAAAAATCGAAGAAACTCATCAGGAGCAGACTTCTTGAGCGACGAAAATAGCAGCGACATTGATGACGATTACTACATCATTGACGAGAAGGGCGAAGTCATCAGCGAGCCGGAAGCAACGGGCGTCGAACTGAAAGACATCGAGATTCTCGAAGAAGAACCGGACCAACCTTCCCGGCCAGCCGCCGTTGCGTCGGATGACACGGCCGAAGGATTGCGAGCAGAGAATCAGGAGCTGAAAGATCAGTTTCTTCGTGCTCGGGCTGACTTCGAAAACTTCCGCCGCCGCATCGAGAAAGAGAAGAGTGATTACCTGCGGGCGGCTCTCTCCGGGATCATTCGGGACGTCCTGCCGGTACTCGACAACTTCGAGCGCGCTCTCGAAACGGGCGGCGAAGCCAGCGATGAGTTCCGGAAGGGAATCGAGATGATTCACCGGCAGTTGCTGTCGGTTCTGCAGCGACACGGTGTGAAATCGATCGAAGATTCTTCGGTGCAGTTCGACCCGACCCTGCACGAGGCCATCATGCGCGACGAGCAGAGCACTGAACCGGCGAACACAGTGACGCAGGTCCTGCAGAAGGGCTACTTTCTGAATGATCGTCTCGTTCGTCCGGCCATGGTCAAAGTGGCCGTGGGCAACGAGAATCAATGATGAGAGTTTTTTTCGAGGAAGGGCGCTGAATGCCGCGCGTCATTGGGATTGATCTCGGGACCACCAACTCCTGCGTCGCTGTAGTCGACGTGTCGACTCCGCAGGTAATCGCGAATCGCGAGGGCGCGAGAACGACGCCGTCGGTGGTCGGTTTCACCGAGGACGGCGACCGTCTGATCGGTCAAATCGCGAAACGTCAGGCCATCACCAATCCTTTCAACACGATTTTTGCGATCAAACGTCTGATCGGCAGAAAGTACGAAGCGGAAGAAGTCAGCCGAGCCAAGGAAGTGCTGCCGTACCAGATCGTGCCGGCCTCGAACGGCGACATGAAGGTCCGCGTGCGGGACCGCGAATACTCACCGGAAGAGATCAGTGCCTTCGTGCTCATGGAGATCAAGACCTTCGCCGAAGATTTTCTCGGCGAAGAAGTGACTGAAGCCATCATCACTGTTCCTGCCTACTTCAACGACTCGCAGCGGCAGGCCACACGCGACGCCGGAAAGATCGCCGGTCTCGAAGTGCTCCGTATCATCAATGAGCCGACCGCCGCGGCGCTGGCCTACGGACTCGAGAACAAGACCAACCAGACCATCGCCGTTTACGATCTCGGCGGTGGAACCTTCGACGTTTCGATCCTCAAACTCGATGACGGACTTTTCGAAGTTCTCTCCACTTCCGGAGACACCTACCTCGGCGGCGAGGATTTCGACAAGCGTGTGACGGACTGGCTCATCGAAGGATTCCAGCGTGATACCGGGATCGATCTGCGCGAAGATCGCATGGCCCTGCAGCGCCTGAAGGAAGCATCGGAGAAGGCGAAATGCGAACTCTCGACTGCTGATGAGACGCGGATCATGCTGCCGTTCATTTCAGCCGATCAGGACGGACCGAAGCATCTGAATCGTATCCTCACCCGACGTGAGTTCGAAGTGATGGTCGAGGATCTGATCGAGCGCACCATCGCTCCCGTTCGTGACGCACTCAAACAGGCCGGGCTCCAGCCTGGTCAGATCGACGAAGTGATCCTGGTAGGCGGACAGACTCGCACACCGAAAGTCGTCGAAGCGGTGAACAGTGTGTTTGGGCGCGAAGCGAATCGCAACATCAATCCCGATGAAGTCGTGGCAGTCGGGGCGGCCATCCAGGGCGGTATCCTTCGGGGCGACATCAAGGACCTCATTCTGCTCGACGTCACGCCGCTCTCACTCGGCATCGAGACGCACGGTGGCCTGTTCACCAAGATCATTGATCGCAACTCGACCATTCCCACCAAGAACTCACTGATCTTCACCACCGTAGCCGACAACCAGAGCAAGGTGCAGGTGCACGTGCTCCAGGGTGAGCGTGAAATCTCGAAAGAGAACAAGTCGCTCGGCAAGTTTGACCTGGTCGGGATTCCGGCCGCGCCTCGCGGTGTGCCGCAGGTCGAAGTTACGTTTTCTCTCGATTCGAATGGAATGGTCAGCGTGACCGCGCGGGATCAGGCTACGGGTCAGTCGACTGGCGTGCAGATCAATCCAGCTGGTGGCCTCACCAAGGACGAGATCGAACGTCTCATCAACGAAGCGCAGGAAAACTCCAGAACGGATTCGCAGCGCAGAGAGCTGCGTACGCTGCTCAATCGTCTGGAGGGGATGATCTATACCAACGAGAAAGTGTTCCGTGAGTTCGGAAAACTTCTCTCCGACGATGATCGGGCCAGAGTGCAGAAACTGCTGACCAACGCCAAGACCGCTGCCGCCAGTGAACAGAAACAACCTCTCAACGATGCGATCTTCGACCTGCAGAACGCCTCCAAAATCCTCACGAGCGTCATGCTCTACAACCCGCTGAAAGCGAACGCGCCGACCACAGATTAGTCGGTAGAAAAAACCCATGTCCACTACACAGAAGCGTGATTACTATGAAGTACTAGGCGTGAATCGTCAGGCCGCGGATGACGAGATCAAGAAGGCCTACCGGAGACTGGCCGTGCAGCACCATCCCGACAAAAATCCAGGCGATAAAGCGGCGGAGGAAAAGTTCAAGGAAGCTGCCGAGGCTTACAGCGTTCTTTCCGACCAGGAGAAACGGGATCGGTACGATCGCTACGGCCATCAGGCCTCAGGGATGGGCGGCGGCGGATTCGACCCGAACCAGTTCGTCGATTTTTCCGACATTCTGGGGGATCTGTTTGGTCTTGGTGATTCCGGCAGGAAGCGTGGGAACCGCCCAACGCGCGGATCTGATCTG
>JBKJUK010000358.1:0-20960 GCA_046590705.1 Thermoanaerobaculia bacterium | reverse complement strand
ACCCCGGCTGCGCGGACCGGAGATTCCTCCTCGCAGTGATGGCGGCGTGACGATCCCGACCAGGCGTGCTCGTCGGAATGACGTGCGGCTATGCCAGCGATTTTCGAAAGTCTTTTTCTTTCTTCGTTCTTCGTTCTGCGTTCTGCGTTCATCAGGAATGCCTTCCTCAGAAACTATACTGTCGCCCGTGCAAACTTCCGCCCTCACACTTGCCGACGTCCGTGCCGCCGCTGAGCGGCTGAAGCCTTACATCCATCGCACTCCCCTGCTGGTCAACCGTTCGCTGGTGGACAGCACCGGGATCGAACTGCGTCTGAAGTGCGAGAACCTGCAACGTGCCGGCGCGTTCAAGATCCGCGGGGCGATGAATGCGCTCCTGCAGCTCTCCGACACGCAACGAAAAAGCGGAGTAGTCGCTTTCTCTTCCGGCAATCATGCGCAAGGCGTTGCTCTCGCGGCGAAACTTCTCGGAATGAAGGCCGTCATCGTGATGCCGGAAGGGGCTGTGCAGTCGAAGGTCGACGCCACCCGGGCCTACGGTGCCGAGGTCGTGCAGGCCCAGGTAACCGAGGCGACCCGCGGCGACGTGGCCCGGCAGATCGCCGAGGAGCGCGGATACACGATCATTCCTCCATTCGATCACCCGCATATCATTGCCGGCGCGGCCACGGTCGGCCTCGAGATCGTAGAGGAGTGGCCGGAAGTCGAGACCATCGTGGTTCCGGTCGGTGGCGGCGGACTCCTCGCAGGGATCGCGCTCGCGGCGACCTCGATCAACCCAGCCATCCGGATCTTCGGAGTAGAGCCCGAAGCCGGCAATGACGCGCAGCAGTCCTTCCGCTCCGGTTCGATCGTGAAGATCGATCCACCGAAGACCATCGCTGATGGCGCTCGCACCACGGCCATAGGAGTTGAGAATTTCGCGATCATCCGAGAGAGAGTCACGGACATCGTCACGGTCTCAGATGAGGACCTGCTACGCACGGTCAGGTTCGCCGTCTACCGGACGAAACTGTTGATCGAGCCGACCGGAGCACTGGGTATCGCCGCCGTCGCCGGTCAGCTCATCCCGGAACCAGGGCGAACGGCCGTGGTGGTCTCGGGAGGCAACATCGACTTCTCACTTCTGGGTCCTTCGTGAGAAACCCACTGGCCTGGGTAGTCTGCTGCAATGACCGGTAACCTCTTTGATTCAGCGCCCAAGCGCGGCGAGCAGAAGAAAGAAGTCCCTCTTCCGGAGTTGCTGCGTCCGGAGAAACTGGAAGAGATCGTCGGTCTGGAAGAACTTCTCTCACCTGGCCGATTCCTGCGAAACGCAATCGAGAACGACCGCATCCCGTCACTCATCCTCTGGGGTCCTCCCGGTTCAGGCAAAACCACCATCGCACGCATCATCGCGCGCAGCACCAAGGCCCGCTTCGTTCCGCTCTCTGCAACTTCGGCCGGCATCAAAGATATCAAGGCCATGATGGAAGACGCCCGGCGGATGCATGACGCCAACGGCTCGCGCACCATCATCTTCATCGACGAGATTCATCGATTCAACAAAGCCCAGCAGGATGCATTTCTGCCCTATGTCGAAGCAGGCGACATCACTCTCATCGGCGCGACCACAGAGAATCCCTCGTTCGAAATCAACTCCGCACTCCTTTCCCGAAGCAAGATCGTGGTCATCCCCCGCCTCGAGCAGGAACACATCGTCACCATCCTTCAGCGCGCAGTGTCGAACGAGGCTGTCAGCCGATTCGAGATCGAAGTCACCGAGGACGCGTTACTGTTCGTCGCTGCGACGTCCGCAGGAGATGCGCGCCAGGCACTGAACAGCCTGCAGCTGGTTGTGCAGACAGCTTCAAAATCCGAGAGTCCGATCGACGCAACGAAAGTGAAAACCATCCTTCAGAGACGCTCACTGCTTTACGACAAGGGCGGGGACGAGCACTACGGAATCGTGTCGGCGCTTCATAAGTCCATTCGCAACGGCGACACCGACGCCACCATGTACTGGCTGGTCAGGATGCTGGAAGGCGGCGAGGATCCGATGTACATCGCCAGGCGACTCGTGCGCGCGGCAGCGGAAGATATCGGACTGGCCGATCCGGAAGCGCTTCGGCTGGCGATCGCGGCCAGAGACGCGCTCCATTTCATCGGGATGCCTGAAGGTGGTGTGGTACTGGCGGAACTGGCAATCTATCTCGCGCAGGCTCCGAAATCGAACGCACTCTACGCAGGCTACGAGAAAGCGCGCCGCGAAGTACGTGAAGGCCAGAATCCGCCGGTCCCCCTCCACATCCGCAACGCGCCGACCAGCATGATGAAGGACCTCGGATACGGCGCCGGCTACACCTACGCTCACAACTACGACGAACAGACCACGCCGATAGAGTGCCTTCCCGACTCGCTTGCCGGAACCCGTTACTACGAACCGAAGGAAAGCGGCAGGGAGAGCGAGATCAAACAGAGAGTCGACAACTTTCGAGCGATCCGCGAGAAACAGCGCGCGGAGCAGGCCGGAAAGACTCCGCCGAGTGAAACGGATCGGTTGCATCCTTAGAGACAGTAGTTAGTAGTTGTAAGTAGCCAGTAACCAGTAGAGAGGCTGGCAAGGCACTATGAAGCGGCTCGCTCGCATCCCGGGGACGTCATTCCGATGAGCCGCGTGATCGTCAGCGTTCAAACGGCCTGAAGTGCGAAGAGGAATCTCCGGTCCGCGCCACGCTGAAGTAGACATGCACCGCATCGGCGCGGAACGGAGATTCCTCTTCCCAGTTTTACCGCATAAACGTGCAGCAGCAGTTCTTGCTCATCGGAATGACGTAGCGTCACCAGTAAACGTTACTCGAGCCGATCAGAAGAGTACTCCAGCCTTTCTGCCTTCTACTGGTTACTGGCTCCTGACTACTACTTACTGCCTCGCTCAATCGCCAGCGGTTTACGATTGTCATCGACATTCACGTACACCACCTGCGCTTCGGTGACCAGCACTGGAGTCTCGCTGTTGGCCCCGCGCGCTTTCACTACGACTCGCGTAGTGATCGACGTGGTTCCGATTTTGAGAGTCTCGGTCCAGAAACTCACCAGGTCACCGACAAAGACCGGCGAGTGAAAGTGAATCTTGTCCATCGACACCGTGACCATCATGGACAGACCCTGACGACGGGCTTCAATCGCCCCGGCCTGATCGATGTAGGAAAGAATCACTCCTCCGAAGATCGTTCCATGGGCGTTGGTATCACGCGGCATCATGAGCACGCGGATCGCGGGCTCATCCCACTTCGGAAGTATGTCCATGAAGCCTAACTTCTCGCTGGAGCGGGCGTTGTCGCCGCCGGCGCGAGAATCTCATTGTTCACTTCAACGGATGCTTCTTTCCTCAGGCGTGCGAGAAGCGACGCGCGAATCGTTCCGAGCTGGCGCTGGCGCAACTGGTTCACGATGAACTGCCGTTGTTGTCCGAATACTTTGGGGTCGAACGGCTTCTTCTCGATGACCTGGAAAACAACTGCACCCTGATCGACTACCACCGGTGCCGTAATTGCCGCACCAGCTTTGGCCGCCATCGCGGCATCTACCAATTGCTTCACATTGCCTGACAGTCCGGTGATGAAACCTTCCCGAGTGACAGAGGCCTCGACTGGCGTTGCGCCGATCTTCGCCGCCGCCACGTCCAGATTCGATGAGTCCTTCATCGCTACTGTGAGCTGCTGCTTCGCGAGTTCGCGAGCGCGAGCCATCTTTGCGTCGTTCTCGACTCGCGCTTTGATCTCTGCCATTGGAGAAATTCCGGAAGGCCGGGTCGCAACCAGGTAGGGAATCAACATGCCCCGGTCAGTTTCGATGATCTCGCCGACGTCTCCGACTTTTGCTCTGTAGGCCCATTCGTTCAGCTGCGGGAGCCTTCCGAAACCTTCGACGGCCTCGGTTTTGCCGAACCAGAGTGAATCGTTGAGGGTGATCACACCACCTTCGTACTGCTTGAGATCCGCTTCAGATTTCGGTTTGTTCTGCTGAATGCGAGCCTGCACTCTTGTGAGTTCTTCGCGGGCCTGCGCTTTGGAACGGGTGTCGAGAAGACTGGTAGTGATCTGTGGACGGACTTCTTCGAAGGTCTTGTATCCGCCGCCACGTTTCCCGGTGACCTTGATGACGTGAAATCCGTACTGAGTTTTGATCGGATCGGAGATCGATCCAACTGGCTGTGAGAACGCGGTCTGTTCGAATTCGGCAACCATCTGGCCGCGCTCGAAAAAGTTCAGGTCGCCACCGTTGACTGCTGATCCAGGGTCCGCCGAATTGGCCTTGGCAAGCGCGGCAAAGTCCTCACCGGCGCGTGCTCTGGCGGCCAGACCAGCGGCCCTGGCCCGTGCAGCTTCCACTTCCTGAGGGGTAGCGGAGGCTTCGGTCTTGATGAGAATGTGTGAGGCACGTGCTGCTTCCCCACTCTTATAAGACTCCCTGGTCCGGTCGTACTCCGCTCTGACCTGGGCGTCATCTACTTTCATCTGCGAGCGGATTCGTCCGACATCGGCCAGCAGGTACTTCACGTTGCGCTGTTCCGGGTGCGAGTACTTCGCTCCATTCTGCTTGTAATAGGTATCGATCTCTGCCGGGGTGATCGCCACCGACGGCAGCATTTTGTCTGCGGGAAGCAGGAGGTAGCGAAGCTTCGCGCTCTCTGTGCGTCGGCGGAACTCCTGCTCGGCGCCCTGCGGAGTGATGACCACGGAGTTCATCATCGCGCTCTCCATCTTGGCAATGGTGAGGTCTCGAGCGACGTCTTCCTCGAACGCTGCTGCGGATGGGTAGTTCAGGCTCGAAGTCACATACCGCACGTAAAGCTCTTCCCCAACGAATTTCCCATTCGGGCTGAAGACCGGAAAGGTGAGGATCTTCTTCCGGATCTCTTCCGGAGTTGCGGCGAGCTCGAGATTGTCCGCCTGCTGAAGGATCAGTTTCTGATCGACCAGTCCGTCGATGACCTGCTTGGGCAGCCCGAGGGTCTGGATCATCTCGGGCGTCAGCTCCTGCTGATACATCTCCGCGTACTGCTGCTGCGCGTTGTAGAGCGCGCGATTGTAGTCACGCAGGGAGATGGTCTCGCCATTCACCTTCGCAGCAAAACCCTGCGCCTGTACGTTCCCCTGCTCGCCCGCGCCACCCCAGTCGAAGAAGGTGAGGGCCACGAAAACCACGATGACGAACACCAGGATCCATTTCAGGCTCTGAAAACTGTTGCGCATGGACTTTAACATCGGTACTGATACCCCCGGAGATGGCGTGACGAAGAGATCGTTCGCTCGCTCGTTCTATTGTTGATGAAGAGTTACGGCAGCCCGCAGAGGCAGGCCGGAGAGTTCATCGCGCCGTCCATCGGGTCGGTTCTGTGCGTTATTCAGCGCAGATGGGACCAGAGGAACGGAATCGATAACCGCCGGGCTTGAACGGGTACCCGAAAACCGCGGCAGTGTAACGAATACGCCATCGAACCGCAAACAGGCTGCAGCTCTGTATTGCCGCCCTCCAAATCGCTGTGCTATAAACCTTTGTTCCCTGCTCACCTCTCCCGAGTGACCATACGAAATGGCCAAAACCAACAAGCAGTCAGGTGCCGACATCGATTGGTATCTGATCTCGATCGACCGACTGAAGAAAATCGGGGTTCTGGTGCTGCTCGCAGCCTTGCTGGGCGGCGGGTACTTTTACTGGAACCGCCAGCAGACGAACCCTCGGCTACGAGCGGAGAATGCCATCAGCGACGCACGGGAGTCGCTCAACGAACTTGCGTCGATGAAGGATTTCAGTTCGTTCAAATCTGAATTCGACCGCGGGCAGCTGAAGCTCGATGAAGCCCGCCGATTCCTGAGTGCCAAGGGTTTCGTTGAAGCCGAGGCTGCAGCGGTCGAGTCTCAGACCATCGTCAAGACTGCGCTCTCGAGGCAGCCCGGGACTAAAGAGTCGGACGCGCAATTCATCACCGTAGACGGAGAGGTGCAGTTTCAGAAGGCCTCCAGCAGTGACTGGAAAAAGGCCGAGGTCCGAACGCCGCTGCTGAATGGAGACTGGGTCAAGACTGGCAATAACGCTTCCGCCGAACTGATCTTTTCGAACGGTTCCCTGTACACCATCGGACCTGATGCGCTCCTCGAGATCTATGCAGCGGTCAATCCCGCAACGAGTAAGAAACAGAACAGCGTGCAGATGCAGGTCGGAACGGTCGAGATCAATACGGCCGATGACGAATCGACGGTAAGAACTCCCGGCACGCAGGTCGTGATCAACTCTGAGTCGACCGCTCAGGTTGGCGTGGACCGCACCCAGAAATCCACCCAGGTCGTCAACCTCAAGGGAGGCGCCTCGGTCTCGCCTGCTGCCGGCGGCGCCGCGATCGCCCTCGAACCGGGACAGCAGGTTCAGGCAAGTCGTGAAGGAACGATCTCTCCAGTGAGTCGCTTCGTTCCTGCTCCGGCTCTGATCGCGCCGGCCGACCAGCAGCTTTATCAGACCGCGGAGAGTTCGAAAGTCAGCCTCAGCTGGGCGAAGCATCCACTGGCAGCAGCGTATCAACTACAGGTTTCACGGTCGCGCCTTTTCGCTGGACTCGAAATCAACGCCAGGCGAACGGACCCCTCGGCCAGTACGAGTGTGACCTCGACAGGGACATACTACTGGCGGGTTGCCTCAATTGATTCGTCCGGTCGCACCGGACCGTTCTCGCCGTTCAGACGCTTTCGTGTCGCCGGAATCGGGCAGGACGGCGGGCAGACTGCAATCGACAAGACTCCACCAACCCTCGAGCTCAAACGCCCCTTCAACATCGGCGGTCAGTTCTACATGATCGAAGGCCGCGTCGAATCGGGAGCGTCACTTACCATCAACGAACAGGAAGTGGATGTGGAGTCCGACGGCGCGTTCAAGAAACTCGTGAGTTTCGACAAGGTCGGCTGGAACAAGGTGGTGGTGAAAGCCGTGGATGCTGCGGGAAATCAGAACATCAAGTCGGAAAACGTGCACGTCGAGGAGTAGTTCCCTTCTCGGTTGGAGTGTTCTGCTTAAATTGGAACTCAGCGCCCGGCGGCGTCCGACCATCCGCCGCTTCGCTCTCGACGGCTCGCATCGGACGCGCGGCGACTGTGCGACGCCGGTTCTAATTCAACGAGTACACTCAGCTGGTACGCTGCGTCACCCAGGCCCTCTCGCGGCAAGCGTTTTGCACCCTGCGGCCTTAGCGCCGCGGTATCTCTGGTAAAGGAAAAGCATTCATGGCTGTGAAATCAATGTTGTCCATGTTCTCGAACGATCTCGCGATCGATCTGGGAACAGCGAATACGCTGGTCTACGCGAAGAACAAGGGCATCGTCGTGCGTGAGCCTTCGATCGTCGCAGTCAACAAAGTCACCAACAAAGTGGAGGCGGTCGGCAAGGAAGCGAAAGAGATGCTCGGAAGAACGCCCGGCAACATTGTGGCGATCCGGCCAATGAAGGACGGCGTAATCGCCGACTTCGAAGTCACCGAGAAGATGCTCGATTACTTCATCAAGAAAGCGCACGGACGCTCCTTTCTCGTGAAACCCAGAATCGTCATCTCCGTGCCTTCCGAGATCACCCAGGTAGAAAAGCGGGCCGTCAAGGATTCCGCGCTTCGTGCAGGCGCGACAGAGGTCTATCTGATCGAGCAGGCCATGGCCGCTGCCATCGGCGCCGGTCTGCCCATCACCGATCCGACCGGCAACATGATTGTCGACATCGGCGGCGGAACCACGGACGTTGCCGTCATCTCGCTGGCAGGAATCGTTTACTCGCGATCAGTCCGAGTGGCTGGCAACGAGATGGACGACGCGATCATTCAGTACATCAAGCGCAAGTACAACCTCCTCATCGGCGAGCGAACCGCCGAGCAGATCAAGATGGAAATCGGTTCGGCCTTCCCGCTCGATGAAGAAGCAACGATGGAAATCAAAGGTCGCGACCTGGTGGAGGGTGTTCCAAAGACCCTCATCATTTCCGACGAGGAAATCCGAGAGGCACTTTCGGAGACTGTGGCAACCATCGTGGAGGCGGTCCGCGTGGCGCTCGAGCGCACACCTCCCGAGCTGTCGGCCGACATCATGGACAAGGGAATCATCATCGCCGGTGGCGGTTCGATGCTCAAGAACCTCGACAAGCGGCTGCGTGAAGAAACCGGTCTGCCAGTCACGCTCGCCGAGGATCCTTTAGCCTGCGTGGCCCTCGGGACCGGACAAATGCTGACCGATTTCAATCTGCTGCGGAAAATCTCGATCGACCAGTAACCCCTCAATAAGCCTGGATGGATTGATGCGCGACAAGGTCGCGCGTCAATCTGCCAGACGCAAAAATATCTCCGAGCTTGCACTGGTGGCATCCACATTGAAACGCGCAGAGTCGAGCCTCTACCCTGAAGAGTAAAAAGACGAATGCAGATCGCCGTTGAGCGCCGACCGACTCTACTGTTCCTGATCGTACTGGCAGGACTTTTCCTGATCATGAGTGCCAGCACCCGGACACGAGTGTTCGGAGAGACCCGGACCATGCTCGAGAGAATCGTCATGTCGACGTTCTCTCCGGTCCCGCGGGCGGTCAATTTTACGGGACAGCAGCTATCCGACGGCTACCACGGATATATCGACATGCGTCGTTCCGTCGGCGAGAACCTCGAACTGCACCGGAAGGTGGCGCAACTTACCGAGGAGCGCCTGCGGCTGCTGAAGTCGGAGGACGAGATCGCGCGTCTTCGCTCGCTGCTTTTCTATTCCGAGCAGTTCCCTCTCCAGAGCCGGCTTGCGCAGGTGGTGATGGTCGATACGGACGGACGGTTCCGTTCGATCATTCTCGACAGAGGTTCGGACGCCGGAATCGAGATCAATGACGCGGTGGTCAGCCCGGCCGGACTGGTAGGGCGGGTCGTTCTCACGACCAGAGACCTCTCCAAGGTTCAACTGGTTGGTGACTCGAACGCCACGGTCGGTTCAATCATCGATCGGACCCGTCGTCAGGCGGTGCTTTCAGGCGACGGACGAGGCGGGCTCGAACTTCGCTTCGTCCCCTCACTCTCTGATGTACAGGTGGGTGACTCGATCATCACCGGTGGTATCGACGGCATCTTTCCGAAAGGTATCCCTGTTGCGAAAGTAATCAAGGTCGGTGAAGGGAAGGATTTGTTCAAAGCCATTTACTGCCGTCCTACGGTGGACTTCTCGAAACTCGAAGAGGTCATCATTCTCAAGACGCGTAAGCTCCCTCCCGAGGTCGTGAGGTACAACCCTTGAGATGGCTACGGTTCATCGTCGGTCTTCTGATCGCGCTCACCCTTCACTCTCTCCTCGATAAGTTCGCTCCGAACGCCCTGGCGTTCTTCAACCCCTATCTGGTGCTGGTCGTTTACTACGCGATGGGTGGGAATCTGTTCGGTGCAATCATCGCGGGTGTCATCGCCGGTTTTGTGCAGGACGCCTTCTCCGGGGCCATCTTCGGACTTCACGCTTTCGCCCTGACTGTCTGCGCCTATCTCGTCGCGTACGTGAACTCTCGGTTCAATCTTCGGGGAGCACTCGCATTTGGCGCGTCGCTGGCCGGTTCAGTCATCCTCAATGAGCTCGTGATCTACGCGCTTGTGAATCTGCTGCTCAAGCAACGAATTGAGCTGTTCGAGCAGGGGATGGTGGCCAAGACCATCCTCACCTCTCTGTTCGGGATGCTCATTTATCAACTGCTCTCCCTTTTCCTGAGAGAGCAGCCAGTCGACGCAAACCGTCGTCCGGGCGGATGGTGACGTTAGAGGTAGTCCGCTCTCACGCGCATGACCTGCAGTCATGTCGCATTGAACCTGGCGTCGACATCTCCTTCCGGAAACAGATTCTTCCTTCTCACGGTTAATGTTTGCTGACAGCAGCGATCGATTCACTCTACCCGCATTTCTCACAGGGTTTCGTCGCGAGGACGTGGAGAGCGGCCTGGATGCGAGGCGCACGGCCTTTTCGCGACGAAGGCATAGTTGAGCACTATGTCGAGGAGCGAAAAGGTCGTGCAACGAAGCAGACAGGCTGCTCTCAACGTCCGCAGTAGAACTCTATGAGGAATGCGGGTTAACTCCACCGGCTTACTCCTTGCAACGCAGCCCGCGGTACGAAAGGCCAACCTCATGCGCGCTTACCGAGATGATCAGAAGTTCCTGAGCACCCGCATCAACATCCTCACCTGGGGCGTGGTAGCCGTGTTTTTCTTCCTTGCGGGTTCCTTCTGGTACGTGCAGGGTTTGCAGGCCGAGAAGTTCAGGGATCTCTCTGAAGCGAACGCGCTGCGAGAGATCAAAGTCAGCGCCAAGCGCGGTTTGATCATGGATCGAAACGGAAAGATCCTGGCCGACAACGCGCCCGCCTATTCGGTCATGCTGATGCGCAGCGACCTGAAGCAACTCGAAAAGAATGAGCCGGGTCACCGGGCCCGCATGATTCGTTTCCTTGCACAGACACTCGCGCTGCCGCCCGTCGAAATCGAGAAACGCATCACCAACGGAAAGGCGATCCCATTTGCGCAACCTCTTCCGCTGATGGAAGATCTTACTCTTCCCCAGGTTTCCGCAATCGAAGGTGGGCGTCTGGCCTTTCCTGCCGTTCGCGTGGAATCCGTCCAGCGCCGGAACTACAGGTACGGAACCATGGCCGCTCACGCCATGGGTTACATGGGTGAGGCCACCGAGAAAGAGATGGCCGCGGATGCTTCTCTCAAGCTCGGCGATTTGATTGGCAAGAAAGGGATCGAACTCGTTTACGACAAGTACCTGCGCGGACGTGATGGCGCGCGGTACGAAATCGTGGACAGCCATGGACGCACCAAAAGTGAGTATCCGGCGGCGCGGAAGGATCCTGTGGCCGGAAAGAACGTTCGCCTGACCCTCGATTTCGAGTTGCAGCGTCGCGCCGAGCAGTATTTCATCGAGAACGAGATGGTTGGCGCGGCAATCGCGCTGGACCCAAGGAACGGTGAGGTTCTGGCGATGGTTTCCAGCCCCGCCTACGACCCGAACGTCTTCTCGAAGCGATTCACCCCTGACGTCTACAAACTGATCACCTCAAACCCTTTCAAACTCGAAGTAAATCGCACCATCAAAGGTCTCTACTCACCTGGATCCGTTTTCAAGGCGGTCATGGCCATGGCCGCTCTGGAGTACGGTGTTGCCAACACTTCCACAACCTTCTTTTGCTCGGGTAGTGGCGTGTTCTCCGGTCGCCGCTTCCGCTGCTGGAAGCGGGAGGGACACGGCGAGGTGAATGTAGCGCGCGCGCTTAAAGTCTCGTGCGACATCTGGTTTTACAGCGTGGGTGGAAAACTCGGCATCGACCGGATTTCGGAATACTCGAGAAAGCTCACCTTCGGTCAGTCCACCAAAATCGATCTCGAAGGCGAATCGGTCGGGCTGATTCCCTCCATCGAGTGGGCACGAACCAAACAGAAACGCAAGTGGTATCCGAGTGAGACCATTTCGGTTTCGATCGGTCAGGGCCCCCTGCTGGTGACCGTGCTGCAGACTGCAAACATGATGTCTGCGATCGCCACTAACGGCAAAGTCCATCGCCCTCACCTTCTCTACTCGGTCGAGGAAACGAAATCAGACGGGAAAATCGACCGGAAGTTCGTAAAAGATGAAATCCTGAGCACCGTGAACCTCCCTGCCAGTGCACTGCAGTCAGTGCGTCAGGGACTGTGGGCAGTCGTGAACGAGCAGGGCGGTACCGGCGGCAACGCCCGCATCGAAGGGCTGGATGTGGCCGGGAAGACCGGCACCGTGCAGGTCATCGCTCAGCACGGCTGGGTGAAGGCCGAGCACCTTCCCTTCAAGTATCGCGATCACGCCTGGTTCGCGTCGTTCGCTCCTCGCGACAACACGCAGATGGTCGTCGTGGTTTTCGTCGAGCATGGTGGACACGGTGGCTCTGACGCAGCACCTCTGGCCAAGAGCCTGTACGAGGCGCGGTTCCAACGAGAGATCAAAACCGCTACGCTGAACCTCTCCGACCCGGAGACGTTGCAGAAACTGAAAGAAGGAGATCTTCCCGTACCAGGGCAGCCTGCGGGACGATAGACCAGACTCTCGATGCTCAATTCGCGGACGATCTCACGCGTCGATTTCAACTTTCTCGGGACCGCCATCGTCATCGCGGCCATCGGTCTGCTGGCCGTCTACAGTGCGACCTACTTCAGTAAGGAAGCCCCTCTCTTCCAGAAGCAGATCATGTGGACCGTCATCGGACTGGTTCTGATGACGATCTTTATCTTTCTCGACTACCACACCTTCATGGATATCTCTCTGGTGCTGTACGGCATCGGTATGCTTCTGCTGATCTACCTTCTGATCTGGGGAAAGACCACCGCCAACGTGAAGTCCTGGATCCATATAGCCGGGTTCCAGTTCCAGCCCGCCGAATTCATGAAGATATTCGTGGCCCTCGTGCTGGCGAAGTATTTCAACTCGCACGATCAGGCCTATTTGAATCTACGCTCTTTCGCCATCGTCACCGCCATCATCGGAGCACCGCTGCTTCTGATCATCGTGCAGCCTGACTTCGGCAGCGCGGCGACTTACTTCCCGCTCATCGCAGCAGGAATGTTCTTCGGCGGCATCAAGCCGAAATACTGGCTGGTTGCAATCCTGATCATGGCTATTCTTCTGCCTTCACTCTGGTTCATGTTTCTGAAGCCCTACCAGAGAGAGCGCATCATGATTTTTCTGAACCCCGAGCGCGATCCACTCGGCTCCGGCTATCAGGTCACGCAGGCCAAGATCGCCATCGGTTCAGGCGGAATCACCGGCAAGGGATTCAAACAGAGTACGCAGGCCAAGCTGGAGTATCTGCCAGCGCGACATACGGATTTCATCTTCGCTGTGCTCGCCGAGGAATGGGGCTTCGTCGGAGTATCCATCGTGCTCGCACTCTACCTTTTCCTGATCCTGCAGAGTTTCGGCATCGCCAAAGGGTCGAGAGATCGGGGGGGCACCTTCCTCACCATTGCCTTGATCTCATTTTTCGTCTTTCACATTCTGATCAACGTCGGTATGCAGATTGGTCTGTTGCCCACGACCGGAATTCCGCTGCCTTTGATCTCCTACGGCGGTTCGTCGACGATGATGTTCTTCATCGCCATCGGACTGATTCTGAATGTCGATTACCACCGCTTCGTGAACGTCTGAGCGTGGCGAACGTCATTTCGCGCCATTGTGTGGCACAGGCAATCCTGCCTGTGGCGCGACACACTGACTTCGAAGACCGAATTCTTTCTGCGTACCCGTCAGGCTGTCCTCTCGGCGATTTCCGACGAAGCCCGTGAACGCGAGCGATGGGCTCGAACTCACCCTTCCGCGCCACAGGCAGGATTGCCTGTGCCACACATATCAATATGGACGTTAGTCGGCCCGGAACTCCAAGTGTCCAGCGTCTCCGATATGAGTATCAAACTCGCCCAGCGTCCCCCGATTACAAACGCCACTTCTCAATCTCCCGTCGTTCACGTTTCGAGGGGCGTCCCGCGCCTTTCTCGCGTATCCCGAGGTCGGGCCTCGCATCCTTCTCGACCACCGGAGTGCGATCTTCATAAAGCGCTCGCGCTAGTTCCTTCGCGATCGAACGTTCGGCAAGCGCGACCACGATCAGAATACGTGGATGTTCGCCGGTGATTTCAATGCGGTCTCCCACTTTCAGTGATCCAGCCGGCTTCGCCCGCTGGTCGTTTACCCGCACATGTCCGGCGTCACAGGCCTTCACCGCAGCGGAACGCTGCTTGAAAACGCATGAGAATTTGAGCCAGAGATCAAGCCTCATCGATGCCGCGTCGCTCATCACGAAGTCTCCTGTTTGCAAGTATTTGGGTTTGCCCACGCAGTCCCGGAAAGCATATAATCCAAGGTATCAGGAGATCCGCATGATCAAAGCCGACATCGTGAATAAGGTTGCCGAGATGTCTGACATTTCACGCCTGCGCGCCGCGCAAGCCGTGGATACCGTGATCGAAGGTCTCCGCTCCGCGCTCGCCAATGGACAACGAATCGAACTCCGCGGTTTCGGCGTGTTCCAGGTGAAGCAGCGGAAGAAAGGAATCGGACGCAACCCCAAGACCGGTGTCGAGGTTCGGATCCAGCCTGGTAACACCATCCGCTTCAAACCGGGAAAAGAACTGCGCAACCTGCTGTAACGGCTAGGGCCGCTTGGGTCAGGGGGCAGGGGTGAACGCAGAGCTCAGAACGATGAAGTAAGAAATGCGGTGACTGTTGAAGCCGGTGCTGATCGAGTCACTTCCCGCCCTATGACGCGTTTCGCCTCAGTATTTTTTCTTACTTCGTAGTTCTGTGTTTTGCGTTCTGCGCCCGCTCTCTCGGCCGTCTCGTGTTGTGACTAACCTCACAGCTTTTACTCCGGCCTCCCGACCCCGGCCCCCGGCTAGAACTGATGCAGCACCCTCAGATCGTTCTCGAACAGAACTCGAATGTTGGGGATCCCGAACTTGAGCATTGCCACGCGGTCGATGCCCATCCCGAAGGCGAATCCGCTCCACTCTTCAGGATCAATTCCGACATTGCGAAGCACCTGCGGGTGCACCATTCCGCACCCCAGAATCTCCATCCAGCCAGTCTGCGAGCAGGTACCACACCCCTTACCGCTGCAGAAGACACAAGAGATATCCACCTCGGCCGAAGGCTCGGTGAACGGGAAGTAACTAGGCCTGAAACGGACCTCAGTTTCGGGCGTGAAGATCCGTTGAATGAAGTGTTCGAGCGTTCCCCGCAGATGGCCGAAATGAATCCCGCGATCGACCAGCAGTCCCTCCACCTGATGGAACATCGGAGAGCGGCGCAGCGTGATCTCATCACGCCGGAAAACGCGGCCTGCCGAAAGAACCTTGATCGGTGGCGGCACCTTCTCCATGGTCCGAACCTGCACATTGGATGTGTGCGTCCGCAGGAGATGCTCCGCATCCAGGTAGAAGGTGTCCTGAGTATCCCGAGCCGGATGATCTGGCGTGAAGTTCAGCGCCTCGAAGTTATACCAGTCGGTTTCGATCTCCGGTCCTGGATCGATCGAGTAGCCCATCTCCCTGAAAATTTCTTCCATCTCACGCCGGATCAGAGTCACCGGATGAAGGTGGCCGATCTGCGGAAGCCTGGAAGGAAGAGTCACATCGATCGCTGAACGGAGCAGTTTTCTCTCCGCTTCTTCGGAGGAAAGACGCTCGATCCTCTCCTTCACTTCGACCTCAGCGAGATCACGTAGACGATTGACCGCATCGCCCACTTCACGCTTCTGCTCGGACGGAACTCCCTTCAGCCGCGTGAAGAGTGCCGGGATCAGCCCGCCCTTGCGCCCGAAAAAGCGAAGGCGAAGTTCCTCAGCCGCCGACAGTGTCAGCGCGGCTTCGAGCTCCGCTCGGAATTCCTGTTCCAGCTTCGCGATCTCGTCGATCATGCAGGGCTCCATCGGATATCAAAATGAGCAGGGGCGCACTGTATGCGCCCGACTCTGTCAGATCATCGAAAGAGTCGGACGCACACGGTGCGCCCCTGCATTTTGTCACGCGCCTCAATCGGGCGCGTGACGGAGTTCGATTCAGTGTGAAGCGGAAGGCTCGCTCGCGGAGGGCTTCCTCGACGAAACTTTCTTCGCCACAGGTTCCTTCGGCTCAGCTTTCTGCTGCTGCGGGGGCTGCTTGCTCAATGCGCCTTTTGCGACTTCAGCAAATGCAGCGAATCCGGCGGCGTCGTTTACAGCGATGTCCGCCAGGATCTTGCGATCGACTGGCGAGCCCGCAAAACGCACGCCCGACATCAGTCTGGAGTACGACTGTCCATTCATACGGGCGGCAGCGTTGATGCGGACAATCCAGAGTCTGCGGAAGTCGCCCTTCTTGTCTTTTCGTCCGGTGTACGCGAAGTTCAAGCTCCGCTCAACCTGTTCGCGCGCGATGCGGTGACCGCGCGACTTCATTCCGTAATATCCCTTGGCCAGCTTGAGAATTTTGGAACGGCGATTCTTACGTTTTGTACCTCGTTTGACTCTCGGCATCGTAAATCTCCCAGTTTTACCGCGGGTGGCGGTGATTTCGAGCAGCCGGGTCAGGAGTGTGACTTACCCGACTTGCTCCGATGAAGAAAAAGGACGAGTTAGCACTCGTCCAGAGAACTACAGATGGATCAGCGTTCCAGACCCTTTTCGAGCCGAAACGCGGAATCTCTTACAGAACAGCCAGCATACGGCCAACTGTGTAGGTGTTCGACTTCGAGACATCAGCTCCACCCGCCAACTTCCGCTTACGGCCTGCGGACTTCTTGGTGAGGATGTGTGAATGGAAAGCCATTCCGCGGGTGAGTTTCCCGGTTCCGGTCTTCTTGAAGCGCTTGGCAGCGCCGCGGTGCGTTTTCATCTTCGGCATGACAGGTTCCTTTGAGCTTGCCCTTCAACCCGGAGGGGATGAAAGAGATTCCAGATTACTTGTTGGCGGTAGGCCCGATGATGACGATCATTCGGTTGCCCTGGGTCTCAGGGTGGCCTTCCGATGCTCCGACTTCCTTGATCTCGACGAGCAGGCGATCGATGACAGCTCGACCAAGCTCCTGGTGCGCCATTTCGCGACCGCGGAAACGGACGATCGCTTTCACCTTTGCTCCATCCTCCAGAAAGCGGAGAACGAGATTTTTCTTAAACTCGAAGTCGAGCTCGTCGATGCGAGGGCGGAACTGCACCTCTTTGACGAGAATGACCTTCTGCTTCTTCTTGGCTTCGCCCTCTTTCTTCTTCTTCTGAAAGAGGAACTTGCCGTAGTTCATGATCTTGCAGACGGGCGGCGTCGCCGTCGGCGCGATCTCTACGAGATCGAGATCCTTTTCCTTGGCCATCGCCAGCGCCGTTGCCGTCGCGACGATTCCCGCCTGATTACCTTCTTCATCGATCAGCCGGATCTCGGTTGCTCTGATGAGTTCGTTGATCCGATTCTCTGCTTCAATGGGCTTCCGGTCGAAACGACCAAAACGACGTGGCGGGTAAATGAGAACTTCCTCCTGAAAACTACGCAACTCAGCCCATCTGCGAAAGGCGGGCCGCTGCTGAATACAGCGATAACAAGCGCGACAGAAAATCGCGCGGCAAATCTAAGGTTTTACTGATCCAAAGTCAAGGAACGGAGGCTCACCTGCTGCCTCACCATCGAGAGCAGTTCGTCCACTGAGACGCTTCCCTGATCCCCGCCAGTCCGTTTGCGCAGGCTCACCGTGCCACTCGAAGCTTCCTTTTCTCCCACCACCAGCATGTAGGGAATCTTCTGCAACTGCGCGTGACGAACCTTCGCTCCCAGCTTCTCGTTGCTTGCGTCCACCGTGACTCTGATCCCCTCGGCCCGCAGACGTTTCTCCACCTCGTGTCCGTACTCCAGAAACTTCTCCGAAAGAGGAAGCACCACCGCCTGCACCGGAGCCAGCCAGACCGGGAATGCGCCGCCGAAGTGCTCGACGATGATTCCGAAGAAACGCTCGATCGATCCGAGGATCGCGCGATGGATCATGACTGGACGATGCTCGCTGTTGTCGGCTCCGATGTAGGTGAGGTCGAAGCGCTCCGGGAGCGCGTAATCAACCTGAATCGTTCCAAGCTGCCAGGGCCGGCCGATGGCGTCGGTCACCTGGAACTCCAGCTTCGGACCGTAGAAAGCGCCCTCTCCAGGATTCACGTGGTAGTTGAGCTTGCGACGGATCAACGCGTTCTCGAGCGCCGTCTCGGCGTTCTTCCACATCTCGTCCGTGCCCAGCGATTTGGCTGGCCGCGTAGAGAGAGCGATCTTCACGTCGGTGAAACCGAACACCGCGTACATCTCTTCGAGCAGGACAATCTCCCGCTCGATCTCTGCCTCGATCTGCTCCGGCATCACGAAGAGATGAGCGTCGTCCTGCGCAAACGACCTGACGCGTGTCAGCCCATGCGTGACACCAGATCGTTCATAACGGTGCAACCGCGCAAAATCTGCAAGACGGATCGGAAGATCTCGATAGGAGTGCCGCTCCGCCGCAAAGATCTGCGTATGCCCCGGACAGTTCATCGGCTTCACGCCGTACTCGCGCTCGTCCACCTCGGAGAAGAACATCGACTCCTTGAAGTTGTCGTAGTGCCCCGAGGTCTTGAAGAGTTCCGCGTCCCAGATGAGGGGTGTGATCACTTCGCTGTAGCCGTCGCGACGGTAGAATTCGCGAACGAAATCGATCAGTCCGTTGTAGATCACCGCGCCCTTCGGCAGAAAGATCGGCATGGCTGGAGCGAACTGGGAGAACATCACCAGTCCGAGCTCTTTACTCAGCTTGCGATGATCGCGCGCTCTGGCCTGCTCGAGTTGCTCGAGGTGCTGATCGAGTTCTTTCTGATCGGCCCAGGCGGTTCCGTAGATCCGCTGGAGCATCTGATTACGCTCGTCACCGCGCCAGTAAGCGCCTGCCACGGAAAGCAGCTTGAACGCGCCGAGCCTGCCAGTGGAAGGAACGTGAGGCCCGCGACAGAGATCTTTCCACTCGCCCTGACGGTAGACGGTAATTGTTTCCGCGCCCGGGATGTCGCGGATGATTTCAGCCTTGAACTTCTCGCCGATGCTTTCGAAATGCACCGCGGCTTCGTCGCGATTCCAGACCTCACGCTGAATCGGCGTGTTGGTCTGTACGATCTCTCTCATCCGTACTTCAATCCGCCGTAGATCGTCGTCGCTGAACGGCGCGGCCGCCGCGAAGTCGTAATAGAAACCGTTCTCGATCACCGGCCCGATGGTGACCTGGGTGCCCGGAAACAGTTCCTGGACGGCCTGCGCCATGAGATGGGCCGTCGAGTGTCGAATCACATACCTGCCGTCGTCGGTTTTGGGAGTGACGATCTCGATCTTCGCATTCGCGGAGACGGGTGCGTAGAGATCGACGACCTTTCCATCGATTTTCCCTACGACTGCATCTTTCGCCAGACGAGGACCGATGGCCGCAGCGACGTCGGCAACCGTCGCCGACTCACTCACCTCGCGGGTCGAACCATCAGGAAGGTAGATCTGCACGTGTCACCTCGGCTTGAAGAGAATGGAGAATGTTGAATGGAGAATGGAGAATGTCGGGCCCACATTCTCCATTCTGCATTCGACATTCTCCATTCTCTTTCCGCGTTCATCAGAAAACAAAAACGCCGCCCGAAGCGGCGTAGAAATCATGGTAGGCCCTAGCGGACTCGAACCGCTGACCTCCACCGTGTCAAGGTGGCGCTCTAACCAGCTGAGCTAAGGGCCTGTGAGTGCGAAAGAATGGTAGGCGCTAACGGACTCGAACCGTTGACCCCCACCGTGTGAAGGTGATGCTCTACCAACTGAGCTAAGCGCCTGTTCTGTCGCCAGGCAGGACGAGCCCGGAGGCGCGCACCCGCTGTTTCAGAGGCGGAAGAATAGTTGAGCGGTCGGGGAAGGTCAAGGTGCAGGAGTTAGTAAACAGTAGCGAGTAGCCAGTAGTGAGTGGGCCAGTAGATCTCACGTATCACCACATCGAGCACAGAGGAGTGATGTTGAAGAGTAGCAGAGGGGAATCCCGTCTTAACGACGCGATGGCTCTGCGATTGATGACTCTACGTGCAGGCGTCGCGATCTGAATCGACGACCTGTCAAGGTTCTCGCCCGCCTTACAGGGCCGGAGGCCCGGTATTGTGTAGCCCAGGCCGGGAGGCCTGGGACGAAAACACCTTGACATGTCTTTGAGCCCCAGCGGGGCGGCATCGAGGTTTCTCGTGTGCGGCGGACGGATGGCGCTCTGCGCGTCGTCGCGTAAACAATGGGCAACGTCGCGATGCCGCCCCGCCGGGGCTCGAGAGAGGATCGGTGAACCTGAACCCAGGCCTGACGGCCTGGGCTAAAGCGATGTCGCCCCGCTGGGGCTCAGTAGTAGGCCGGTACTCGACGTGCGCGAGGGCCGACCCTCGCACTTGGCATGTACTGCATCTCTACTGATGCTGCGCAGGAGGGTCAAGTGCTCAGATGAACAGATACCTCCTACGGACTGACCGCGTTCAAAACGCCGCACCGCGTTGACTCGCTCCATCTCCTCTTTTGCATGCAGCGTCCATTGATCGGGAGCATTACGTCAGGTGGGTTGGGCACGATGGGGTGATACACGTCAACGAGCCAGGAGCCAGGAGAGATTGCCCGTAGCCCGGCTGGATGGATGGATGGATGGATGGATGGATGGATGTGTTCCTCACTTACTTCTTGCCAGTGCAGGCAAGTAACCTCTATGGTTTTCGCATGACATCGTTACAGCAGACAATCCTGGTCCTCGATTTTGGCTCGCAGTACACGCAGCTGATCGCGAGGCGCATTCGTGAGCAGAACGTTTACTCCGAGATCCATCCCTTCGATTTCTCCATCGCGAAAATTCGTGAGCTTGCCCCCGCCGCAATCATTCTTTCCGGCGGACCGCAATCGGTCTACAGCGAACAGGCCCCGCAGTGCTCCCGCGAAATCTTCGAACTCGGCGTTCCGATCCTCGGGATCTGTTACGGAATGCAGCTCACTGCACTCTACCTCGACGGAAACGTCGAACCGGCAAACGCCAGAGAGTACGGACGCGCCAGCATTCACACCATGGAGAGCGAACTCTTCGCCGGACTCGCCAGCGAGCAAACCGTCTGGATGAGTCACGGAGACAAGATTCTCCGCTCCCCTACGGGCTTCGTCGAAACCGCATCTTCCTCCAGCTGCGCCATCGCCGCATTCCAGCATACCGACAGAAAAATTTTTGGTATCCAGTTCCATCCCGAAGTGACACACACAGACCACGGCAGAGAGATCCTCCACAACTTCATCTTCCGGATTGCCGGCTGTTCTCCGTCATGGGATCTGGGCGACTTCAGGCGTCGCAAGGTAGCTGAAATCCGTGAACTGGCGGGCGACAGCAAGGTCAT
>JBKJUK010000343.1:0-22331 GCA_046590705.1 Thermoanaerobaculia bacterium | reverse complement strand
CGCAACTTCGACTCGCTCTCGCGTAAGAAGGAACGCCCCGGAAGGCTCCCTCCGAACCTCGTCAAACACGATGTGTTGAGGGCGGAGCTTCCATCTTCAAGGTCGCGATCTCTCGCTCGCGCATGGAACGCCGTCCCTCGATCGCCTGATCGTGCCGCGACGAGAGTTCCGCGAATGGCAAGAATGGTCCAGGGACCCCGAATCACGCGCCCTGGTCACGGTCAAAAGGAGATAGCGGTCCGACGAAGGTGATCCCCTTTACAGGTAATGCTTCGACCCCAATATGGGTCGACCCTCGCGGACTTCCTTTGGAGGTACCCCAGTGTGGTAAAGCTCCGACCCTAACGTGGGGTGAAGCTCCGACCCTAACGTGGGCTAACGTGGGCTAACGCGTGGTGTGGTGAAGCTCCGACCCTAACGTGGGCTAACATGGGCTGTGGGCTCGCCCTAACGTGGGCCAACAGTGCCAACATGGGCAACATGGTTCAACCTGGCCAAGCTTCGACCGACCGCAACACGACTCCACACTAAGGATGCACGCTGGCAGCGCGACCGTCAGAGCCTCCTTCGACCTTGAATCCGGGGGGATACGTGAGCTTGACCACGACTTTCGACGTACGCAAAGGGAGGACGATCGCAAGATCAGGCGCGATGGTATGAAAGGCCCGGAGATCGATCTGATTGCTGACGAGTCGTGAACCCACTGTCGTGCAGATGTCACCCGTCTTCATGATGTCGAGAGGTTTTTTCACGCGCATCGAGGCGTATATCGTTCCGAGTTGATCGCGAAGCGGTCGGAACGCTTTCTTCGCCCACGTCTTCGTATGGCTCTCGAGCAGAAACTCTTCTTTAGCCACCCGACCTTGATCGTCGTGAGTGAATCGCATCGTTCCCTTCCACTCTACCTTCGGCGCCCCTTCCATCTCGAATCCCGTGTACTGCCCGAGGAGGCTGACGGACTCGAGAGTCGAACCGCCATAGTGGTACGCAGCGGTCATCTGGATCTGATGACCGCACCCGGCGCCGTTCTGATAGCGGACGAGTTCCAACATGATTCGCCCGCTCTCGTCGTATGTGTAGCTCTTATCAAATCTCTGACCGTCAACGACGACCTGTTCCTGATCGAGGAGCCACCGGTTCCCCGACGAATGTCCGGAGTAGTTGAGAACGTCGCCTGTGCTCAGATTGATGAGCTTTTCAAGAGTGTTTCCCTGAACGAGTCTTAGAACGTTGGATTCCCGTGCGCGGTAGCTGACCAGAGCATCTTCGCGGAACGTCCAACCCTCGTCGATCCTCGCTTTCCTGATCAACCGCTGCTTGGCCGTACTGAAGCGGAGTAACTCGCTCCGACTTCCCGTGAAGTTGCAGGCGAGGTCTTCGTTTTGATGCACCCGTTCATTGCTGTAAAAAGTCGTGCGCGTTGCACTGGCCCCCTCCCCGCACGGACGGGTGCTGAAGCGCGCCGCGGGCGGTTCGTAAGGACCGTGCCAACAGCGCGGACACCAGAGTGAATCTCTCGACACTTTCTCGCCGCAAAAGGGACAGACGTGGTTATCCCTCCGATCGCTGACCTCAGTTTCGAGCGCAAAAATTCTCGCACTTGCCGCAGCTTTACCCGCCCCGGGAGAAAGTGCCTGAAACTTTCGCAGCCGCTCTGTCGCCTGGGCGTAGTCCCCGAGAGCTTCAAATGCCACCGACTGATTCAGTGTGACAGCTGCATCGGAGGGCTGCTGCTGCGCTGCCTTTTCAAGAAGCGCCAGCGAAGCAATGATCCCGCCTTTCTCGTAGAGAAAGCGTGCACGATCGAATAATTCGACGTAGCTCTGACTCTCCTGCTGCTTCTGACGAAGCTCCCGCTCGAAATCAAGGTCGAGACGGAGCTTCTGAACCTGCTCCATTTCCTCACCAGCAGGGTAGAGCTCGAGGTACCGATCGATCTTCGCCTGTGCCTCGGCGAGTCGGCCTATCCTGCCGAGGATCAGTGCCGTGTTGAACAGTACGGCGGGATGATTCGGGAGCAGCGCATCCGCCCGCGCGTACCGCTCGAGCGCGGACTGATAATCGTTGATCGCAAAGTATTTCTCCGCGAACGTGGCCGCGCGGAGGAGTTCGGTCTGTTTCGGATCGGGTGCTGACTTTGCCGGAGCAGGTTTCGGCCGAATGTCGACAGCGATTTCGGCCTGAGCGAGCAGCGCTGACGCGCATGCCATGAGAAGGAAACCGATGACTCCCTTGCCTGTCACTTCGATGCTCCTTCCGGTAAGTTTCCGTCAATGATGTTGGAGACCCAGATCTCCTCGCTCTCGGTCAATTCCGCGTTCGCGGACAGGAAGAAGAAGAGCGCGAGCTTCCGCTGATCATCGGTGTAGCGGCCAGTGGTATCCCGAAGGATCGCGACAGGATCATTTCGGATCGATGCCGGAATGGAAAATTGCATTTTTTTCGCATCGGCCGGAGCCCAGTGAGCGGCGACGAGACTTCCGAACATCGAGGAGATCAGGAGCCGACGTTCGTTCTCCGTAGCTGCAGCTCTCATTCGCGACAACAATCTGCTGCGCTCGCCGCCGCTTTCGGCGACCTTGCGGAGATTTGTGAGGATCTGAATGCGCACATTCGCGGCCTCCAGCAGCGACTCGGCATCGTCGCTCTCCGCGATTGACTCAAGGATGCCGGAGATTCTCGACATTTCGACGCCAAGAAATGGAATCTCCGCGACCGAGGCCTCCGTAGACTCATCCGGTGCGGCGGCGAACACTTTGAAATCGAGATTGACAGCAGCAAGTCCGATCGATCCGCCTACGATACCTGCTGATTTCGGTGACGTGATGGCGGTAGGTTCCATCTTCGTCTGCGATTCATCGAGGATCTGACTTCCTCGCGCCTCAATGAATGTCGCCTCCCTCGGCCAGTACGAAATGGAGGTTCCGAGCGCTGATGCCCCGGATAGATACGCGCGCACCACCTCGTGATCCATCGTTGCGTCCTCCTGAACGAGGAGCTCAACCATTAAAAGCTTCAGTTCGCGGTGGCCACGGATCATTGCATCGCGGCGCGACTGGACGAGGTAATTGGAGTGCGTCTTCACCTCCGTCAGGTCGCAGTGACACACTCCGAACTTCGAGGACGACGTTTTCATTTTGGGAGCTGCTTTCCTGAGATAAGAGATCGCAGCCGCATCGAGTGCCGCTTCTGCCGTCTTCGCCGCTTCGCAAAGCTCCAGCGTCGAGAACGAATTCTGCCCATAAACTTCTACATGCTGCCTCGTCTCGGGATTCCAAGATCCCACATGATAGTGAAGCGCATCGCACTGGTTCGATCCGGAAGCCGCGCACGTGAGCTGCGCAGACGCACTGCTGCAGACGAGCGTAGTCAGCGCACACACGAGTAACACGCGGAAACTCATCGAGGACCCCTTATCGAAGATTGGTTCGCAACATTCTATATGTGGAACCGTCGATTCGTGGATCAGGAGAGTCTATACTCGGTGCATGCTCCGAATTCTGGTCGAACAGGCCGGAGAGGTCATCGACGATGCCCTCTTCGACAAGAGAGTTGTGTCTATCGGGCGCGATCTCAGGAATGACGTGGTGCTTCGGGACAACCGTGTCTCGTCGGTGCACCTGGTTCTCAAGCAGGTCGAGAACGAACCCCGATTCCGCGTTCTCGAGCAGGGATGGAACGGCGTTCTCATCAATGGCGCGCCTGCGAGTAACAATGACGTCATTGAAAGACCAACGGTGATCGTCATCGCCGGATACGAGATGACGTTGGTTCCACTCGAGCCGCACGAGGAGACGGTCGAAGTCGGCCGCACCGATTTTGCGCGGACTTCCGAACTCGGGAAGATTCCGGCTGCAGCGCCGCCGGAGGCGACGAGCCGTGCGCGTGGCGCATTCGAGATCGTCGGTGCTGATGGAGTGAAATCGACCGTCGAATTCTCGGAGACGGCGTTGATCGGCCGAACGCGGGACTGTGACATCCGCATCGATTCGAGTGACGTTTCTCGGCAGCATTGTCAGGTCTATTACACCGGTAGCGGGTTTCGGATCAGGCGCTTGTCCACAATCAACGGCCTCGACGTGAACGGGCGCCCCCTCGCACCGGGCGAGTCATCTCTGCTTGGCGACGGAGATGTCATCAGGATCTGCAGCTTCGTACTCACCCTTCGCCTCTCGCCTCATGGTGATGAGAGAGCTGCGGTCATCGATGCAGCACCGAATCTCAACCTCACCATTCAAAGACGGCAGAGCTCTCGAGACGGCACGTTCATTCTCGAGCTGGTCGGCTTTCTCGGATCGAAGACCTACGCGCGATTCGAGCGCGAAGTCCTCCAATTGATCCGAAAGAACCACGACGTGATCATCGACTTCGGTTATCTAATTGGTATCGACGCATCGGGAATCGGCAGCCTGAGCCGGATCTTCGCCGAGGCGTCGCGATCCTCCGCGGCGACACGTCTGGTCCGCTGCACACCCCGCATTGTCGACCTTCTCGAAAAGTCATCACTTGGCCACGAGATCCTTCCTCACGTTTCACGGACCGAGGAATCTGCGGTCAGATCATTGCGCCGCTAGGAGAGCTGCTCGTGTCATTTTTTTGCATCAGCTGCAAAACATCCACGACATCGAGCTACAAGGCATGCCCGTACTGCGGTGAGCCAATCACCGATTTCCTTCGCGAGAATCTCGAGAAACCGATCGATGGGAAATACAAGATTCTCTCGCGCCTGGGAGTCGGCGGCATGGGTGAGGTGTACAAGGTTCTTCATGTTCATCTCAACACGCTTCGAGTGGTGAAACTGATGCGCCCGAGTATCAGCGACCGGGCAGATTCGAATGAGCGGTTCATCCGTGAAGCGAGGCTCGCCACCAGGATTCAACACCACAACGTGGCGACCCTCTACGACTTCTCGACGATGCCCGACGGCTCTCATTACATGGTCTGGGAGTATATCGAGGGCGTGAATCTCGGAGATCTTCTCCGCGCCCGCGGATTCCTCTCGCCGGTCTACGCATGCCAGATCGCGATGCTGGTTCTCCAGGGTCTCGAGGCGATTCACCGTTCCGGAGTCGTCCACCGCGACATCAGTCCGGAAAACGTGATGATCACCCGGAATGACGAAGGGGAAGAGATCGTGAAGATCATCGACCTCGGCATCGCCAAGCACTCTGGAGAAGATCAGGACGAACATACGAAAACCGGTATGTTCATTGGAAAGTGGAAATACTGTTCGCCCGAACAACTCGGTCTTCTGAAAAAAGGGGAGCGGATCGATTCGAGAGCGGATCTGTATTCGTTCGGCGTGGTTCTCTACGAGATGCTCGCCGGACGGCCACCATTCATCGCCGACTCACCCCACCAGTACTTCGTTCTGCACTCGAGCGAACGCGCCGCGTCTTTCGATCAGGCAAATCCCCGTACCCGCGTCCCTGCCGAGCTCGAAGCTCTCGTCTTTCGCGCTCTCGAGAAGGATCGCGACGATCGATTTGCCAGCGCTCGAGCTTTCGCTGCCGCCCTCAGCGCAGTCGCTCCATTTCTTCCGAACGATGCTCCCGGTGCGCTCACCGGTGAGGCGGTCGACTTGCGAACGATCGAGAACCTCGGTCGGCCGAAGCCGACAGCGGACGACGAAACGACGCCCGAAGCCGTTCTCGATGCAGAGACCAATCGAATTGCAGCTCAATCCGCCGACACGGAAATGACGGACCAGCCGCTGCCGGTCACGGTCAGAAACACAGTCCCCGGAAGGGCGGCCGCGCACGTTACGCAGATCGATGCGTCACCGAGCGCCGATCGTACACTCATTCAGAGGTTCAATTTTTCACTTTCGCAGCGAAGGATCTTCGCACGCGTCGGTGGTGTTTTCGCAATCGGCTGCGTGATGGTAGCGGTGGTCAGTTTGATGATGCGCAAGGAGGGGGACGTTCCGACTGTCGCCTCTCCCGTGATGGCCTCCATGACCGGACAATCGATCGTCGGCGGAGAACTCGCGCTCAACGCATTTCCGTGGGGGGAAGTGACCGAGATCAGAGAAATCCATTCTGGAAAGACGGTCCCGGCCACCGGAACCGTGACTCCGGTGACGCTCCAACTCTCTCCCGGCACTTATCGCATCGTGGTGCGGCATCCAACGTTTGGTGAAAAGGTAGAAACCGTCAGTATCAGGGCAGGTGGGACGCAGACCATGAATCTGCAGCTGATGTCTGGAGATCGTTCGATTGTCCCGAGCTTCGTGGATGTGCGTCGATGAATAAGCTCATCTCCGCCTTCCTCATCGGCTCTACGCTGATTGTTCCGGGCGCATCCGCTCGCGGCGCTGAGAGCTGGCTCGAGGTGTATCAGAAAGGAATCGCGGCGGCACAGCGACGCGAGTGGACCGCGGTCGTGCAACAGATGACCCGAGCCATCAGTGCGAAACCGGTAGAGGAAGCGTCGGCGCGGTTTCGTAATCGATCGGTACTTTACGTTCCTCATTTCTGGCTCGGCCTCGCGTTGATCCAGACGGGAGACCGCGAAGGCGGTCAACGCGCGTTGCGCGTGAGCGAGTCGCACAATGTCATCCAGAAGACGGCGTACTATGCGGATCTTCGCGCCGCGCTCTCCGGGACGGCCGCTGACGCGTCACGGGAAAAAGAGGGGTTGCGGGACGCACGCAAAGCCACTCTAGACCAGCAGCTCGGTCTCGCGATGTCAGCTCAGATGCGAGCCGCGAGTGCAGGAGCGACGCGGACGGATGCATTCAGGCGGGGGGTTCAGGAATTACAGGAAGGATTCTCGAGAAAAAAAGCGAATGATTTTGATGGTGCCCTGAAATCCGCTCGCGCCGCCGCGCAGCTTTTCGCCGAAGCGGGCACGGCGGCGCAGAGATCGAACGTCAAGGTTGGATTGCAGCCCCCGGCAGCGGCAGCGTCTTCGGTACCGATCGTGTTCTCGCCGGAACCAGTTCCGGCGAGGGTGGTCGACAGCACACCGATTTCTTCATCCAAAGCGAAGATGGCTTCGCCATCGGAGCCCTCGCGGCGCAATGCTATCCGGCAACGAGAGGAAGGCCCGGGCGGACAGATCGGACGAACGGAGGCGAGGCGCGGAGCCGAGCGGGCTGAAGAAAGCGTCACTCTGCTTCAGCGCACGTATTCGGCATTCGCGGTCGGCGATTATATCAACGCGGAGGCTTTCGCAGGACTTCTGATCGACTCGAATGATCGCAAGCTGGAGGGCTACATGCTTCGAGCATCGGCCCGCTACACGCGGTCAGTCCTTTCGAACGCCAGCGATCTCGAAGGCTCTGCTGCCCGCGATTTCCAGAAAGCTCTGGGGATCAGCAGGGCCGCGAGGCTCGACCCGAAGTACTTTTCGCCGAAGCTGGTTGCTTTCTTTCACAAGCAGAAACCCTGAACCGTGCCGGCCTGCATTCCGGATGACCACGGATCCACCTCTGAACGGCGCGAATCGCGTCGTCACTTTGAAGCGCTCCTTCTGGAAGTCTCACGATCCTGCGGTGGGCCGGGGTCGTCCAGGGTTGGCGAGGTGAAAATGCGATTGCACGGTCGAGATGATTTTTGTGAGCAGCGTGCAGTAATTTTCACTCGTGACAAAGACTGAGGGCTCGTGGGGCCCGGCCGGCCCAGTGTCGTTTTCAGAAAGGGCTGTACAGTCGGCGTGCCTCTGTTTGTCGGGCCGATTCATCTTCTGGACAGCGTGGCCTTCAGCCCTCCACACGTAATCATTCAGTGATTTGTCGCGCTCAACAACCTACGTCGAGGCGTTGTCCAAAGAAGAAAAAGGATAAATAGAACAAAAAGAGAGGGATAAATGGAGAGGGATAAATGGGGTCGCAGCTTCTGGGGATAAATGAAGGATAAATGAGGATAAATGGGGTCGCAGCTTCAACCAATGAGGATAAATGGGGTCGCAGCTTCAACCGGAAGGAAACCCGTGCTCTTGCGAGTCTGTCAGAGTTTCTTCTACCCGCCGAAGGCCGGTGGGAAGCGGCCAACGCAGTTCGCCCACCGATTTCGGTTGAGGCGCGGGTCGACCATATGTCGAGAAATAGCCTGGCCTCTGTTCCGCTCGCACGAGAAACGAATGGCGCCTGGACGGATCGGAAGGATCGGAAGAAGGATCGGAAGGGGTCGCAGCTTCACTAGCCGAACAATCCGGCATGAAGCTGCGACCCTTGTGTTTCGGCTCGGCATGAAGCTGCGACCCTTGTGTTTCGCTTGTGTTTCGGGCTTGTGTTTCGGGCAAGTCGGGTAAGAAGGGGTCGCAGCTTCAGTCGAAAGGTAGAGGAGCAACGTCAAAGCCGATAACAGGGGTCGCTGCTTCAATCGGCATGAAACGATTGCGGATCTTGCCGAGTCTGTCAGAGTTGCTTTAACCTGCGGCATGTCGTGATAGCGTCCAACGCAGTTCGCCCACGGCCTGCGGTTTCGGCGAGCCGCGGGTCGACCATGCATCAATGAAATAGCCTGCTCTCTGTTCCGCTTTGCAATGGAAATGAAGCGAATGGCGCCAAAAAATAGGAGATCCCGGATGAGAACTATCGCGGCAGCACTACTTCTTTGCCTCAGCGCAGGCCTGGAGATGCAGGCCGGAACGGACGCGAAACTGGGAACGCCGGTCTCCAATGGCGACGCAATCACCGTCCCTGAGCTTTTGAAACAGCCCGAGTCGTTCGGTGCAAAGCCAGTGATCGTGGAAGGCATCGTGGACAAAGCCTGCTCCACCAAGGGATGCTGGATGGTAGTGGCTGATAAAAAGGGGGCACCCGGCGTCCGGGTCACCTTCAAGGACTACGGATTCTTCATCCCTCTTACCGCAGCCGGGATGAAAGTCCGTGCGGAAGGGATCGTGGGCGTGAAAACTCTCGCGAAATCTCACGTTGATCACCTCGAAGACGAAGGCGCAGAATTCAAACGCAAAGTCGATGGATCCGCGGTTGAAGTTTCGTTCGTAGCTACCGGAGTCGAGCTGACAAAATGAACCAGCGACTGCAGTGTGCAGCTCGCTGATCAAGTCTGGCCTGCCGAGTGCAGACCATCAATCTCCGGAGGATTCAAATGAACGAAGAAATCAAATCAGGACTCATTCAGGATGTGAACGAGCTGGATCCGCGCTCGCTCACGGGATCTGGCGATGTAAAAGATGCAGGCACAGGACATTCCGATGAGAAGAGTGGCGCCGATCACGACTCGACCGATGCCGGAGATGCAGACGGCTCGGATGCCGGCGACTCCGACGGCTCAGATTCAGGCGACGGCAAAAACGCAGCAGACGCCGACGGCACAGACAACGCCTGAACAGCCACTGATACGCACAGAACCGGGCGCCATCACGCACATACGTGATGGCGCTCTTTCATTCCGGCAGCAACGCTTGAACATCCCTCTCACAGCCACCTCCCAGGCTGACCGACTCGACTCACTGGAGACCTGTGCCGACCACCTTCGCTGAGATCCTCGGCGCGATTCGGGTCGAAGATTTTCTGAGAGAAATCTGGGGCGTTCGATTCGCACACCTGCCCGGAGAACGAGGAGGGTTCAAGTCCCTTCTGGCCTGGGACGAGGTGAACGCCATCCTCCAGCGGCATCGACTCGAACCACCGCGACTCCGCCTTGTGCGTAATGGTGAGTTCGCGCCGAAGGACTCTTACCTTCGTTACGAAGGGAATCGCTTTCCCTTCGTCATCCCCGAGAAACTCTCCGCCCGACTACGAGACGGCTACACCCTGATCATCGACGCCGTCGACGACATGGCTCCCGCAGTCATGGGCCTCGCCGAGGATTTCGAGCGAACGCTTCATGAGTCGATACAGGCCAACCTGTACGCTGGCTGGCAGGAGCAACAGGGCTTTCATCGCCACTGCGATACGCATGACGTAGTGGTCCTGCAGATCCATGGCAGGAAGCACTGGCGCGTGTACGAGGGCGGTCGCCCACATCCGCTCAAGGACGATATCGTTCCCAACAAGATCGCTCCGGATGCAGTCATCTGGGACGGAGTTCTCGAGGAGGGTGATGCCCTCTACATTCCGCGGGGCTGGTGGCACGAGGCTTCAGGCATCGGAGAGGTCACGCTCCACCTCACCTTCGGAATTCATCAACGCACCGGACTCAATCTCTCGCACTGGCTCGTGAGCCAGCTCCGGGCTTCCGAAGCTTTCCGCGCCGATCTGCTGCGATTCGGAACGCCGCAGGAGCAGAGCAGTCAGATCGCCGAGCTCCGGGAACTTTTGATCGCGCAATTCGACGACGACGTGCTGCACCGCTACTTCTCCTTCGAAGATGCACGCGCGCGCAGCAGAGGCTGGAGCAGCCTGCCGTGGAGTGTCAGGCCTGATGAATCGATGACACATGTGGCGACCCTGACCATCGACTCCCCCAGACCACTTTCGATTGTTCGGGAGGGGGCGTCCGTGGTCTTCGAGGCCAACAATCGCCGATGGAAATTCGCCTCGTCCGCTGAACCGCTTCTTCAACGACTACAGGCCGGGCCGGCGAGTCTCGCTGCTCTCGCAGACAGCACGAATGGCGCTCTCGACGCTGAAACGATTCGCCTTTTCGTTCTGGAACTGGCGCGTGAAGGGCTCGTGAGAATCGAAGAAGGCCGGCCTTGAGCTCAGTTCCCGGTCCACGCACACCCTGCTCGAACTCTTCGCGAGCGCGTGGCGACGACAACGCTGCAACCGCTGCTCGCGTCGACGTCTGGATTCTTCTCGAAGTACCTACCGCATGGGGAAGGAGCGCCCTGCCAGACGAAGCCTTGTCGGCAGAAGCACGGCTGGCCCTCGAGCGAATCAAGCAAGCCTACGAGCGAAGTCGCATTCTGTTCATCCGGCGGCGCGTGGAGCCACAGGCCTCGGTGATGTTCATGCTCGTACGAAGCGCGCCGATGGCGCGTGTGACGAGGATCGAGCTTCCATCGCTGGCGGCTTTGGCTGAACTATCCGTAGAGCAGATCGACACAACGGTCTCCACCGGATCTCGACCGATCGTCCTGGTCTGCACACATGGACAACACGACTCATGCTGCGGCAAGCGCGGGTATCCGCTTTACGACGCGTTACGTCAGCACGAGGCGCTCGACGTGTGGCAATGCACACACATCGGAGGCGACCGCTTCGCAGCCAACGCCCTGGTCCTTCCCGCCGGGGAGTATTACGGACCTGTCGAACCGCGGGAGGCCGAGACCTTCGCAGCATCGATACGAACGGACGAGGTGTTCCTCTCAGGTTTCAGAGGCCGCAGCACGCTCTCACGACCAGCCCAGGCGGCCGAGAATCACATTCGAAAACAGGAGCTCATCACGGGACGGGAACAGTTGAGATTCGTCAAGCGCGAAAATCTCGACAATGGTGCTGTCCGCATCGAGTTCAGAGATGTCGTCAAACGGGCCAGCCACAGCGTCATGGTCGGTCTTTACACGGCTACCTCGGCCGCCCTCGCAACCTGTAGCAGTCGCGAAGAAAGTCCGATCCAGCAATTCCGCGTTCTGGAGCACCGTCGCACAGAGTAGTCGTCCGGATCATCTCCCTGTGTTGTCAGCTGAGGGTCCGTAGATCGAAGGGACTTTTCCTCCCATCGGTCCACAGCAATCCTACATGTGTGGCACAGGCAATTCTGCCTGTGGGGCGACACACTGACTTCGAAGGAGGATTTCGTTCCGCGTAACCGACTTCTAGCTCATGGGCGAACGCGTACGAAACATTGAGCAGTGGCCTGGAACTCAATTCTTCGCGCCACAGGCAGGATTGCCTGTGCTCCACACATCTCGGATATGAGTTCGATCGCTGAGCGAAGTGCAGCACCCACTACCAGACTCGGCACCGTTGCGCGGGAACCATCAGATCTCCTGCAACGCAGTTGAAGGCCTTCTGGAACTCTTCCATGTTCAGCAGTGGTCCGGTGGCGCGGAATTCGCCGGGCGAATGAGGGTCGGTCTGTACCTGATTGCGTAGCCCTTCCTCAGTAGCGTTCGTACACCAGGCATTGGCCCAGCCGATGAAGAAACGCTGATCGCCCGTGAGCCCGTCGATCACCGGGGCAGCCTTGCCGCCGAGCGACTGCTGATAGGCCATGTACGAAATGCGGATTCCGCTGACATCGCCAATATTCTCACCAAGAGTGAGTTTGCCATTCACGTTCACGCCGCCAGCCTTGTAGGCCGCGTATTGATTCACGATGCATGACGCGCGTTCGTCGAATGCTTTTGCATCTGCTTCCGTCCACCAGTCCTTGGCGTTCCCTTCATGATCGTACTTGCGGCCGGAGTCATCGAAGCCATGGGAAAACTCATGTCCGATCACCGAGCCGATTCCACCGTAGTTGTAGGCGTCATCGCCGAAACGATCGAAAAGAGGCTGTTGCAGGATTCCCGCAGGAAAGACGATCTCCATGAATGAAGGGCTGTAGTACGCATTCACAGTTGGCGGAGTCATACCCCACTCTTCTTTGTCAGTTTTGCCGCCGATCCGGTCGAACGAGCGTTTTCGCGCAACTCGCAACGCACGCAGTGCGTTCCCGGCGAAGTCACCTCGGACGACTTTCACCGACGAATAGTCCCGCCATTTCTCGGGATGTCCGATCTTCTTGATGTTGAACGCTGCAAGCTTCAACTGCGCTTTCTTCTTGGTCTCGGCGCTCATCCAGTCGAGTCCCTCGATGCCGACACTCATGGCCTTGCGCAGGTTCTCGATCATCTCCGACATCTTCTGCTTGCCTTCGGGACCGAAGTTCTTCGAGACGTACATCTCTCCGAGATTTTCCCCGAGAGCGCTGTCCGTTGCGGAGACGCACTTTTTCCAACGTGGCTGCATCTGCTTGGCACCCGTCAGATACTGCGAATAGAACTTCCAGGCCTCTTCCTCATATTTCTTCGGAAGTCGCGGAGCGAGATCGGTGATCACGCGCAGCCGCAGGTAGGTCTTCCAATCGGAGACAGGCACCGAGGCGATCGTACGATTGAGCGCTTCGTAAAACTTCGGACTGGTTACGTTCACGCGAGTCACCGGCGGCGCTGAGAGGTTCGACATGTAGGTCTCGAGTCCGAGCGCAGGAACCTTCGCCATGAAATCCGGATAGCTCATCGGATTTTTTCTCAAGTCCGGATTTCGCATGGCCACGCGATCCATGCTGTTGCGGGCCAGCAGCGTCTCGATGGCCATCACTGTCCGCGCACTCTTCGCCGCTTTCTCCTCGTTTTCTCCGAGGAATTCGAACATGTTGCCAGCGAACTCGACATACTTCTTGCGGGTCTCAATGCTCTTGGCGTCATCTCTGAAATAGAAGTCGCGATCAGGAAGCCCGAGTCCTCCCTGATTGAAGAAACCGATCTGAAGGTCGGAATTCTCCATGTCGGCGGAGGGGCCGAAAGAAAAAATGCCCGGGATGCCGTCGTTGTGCAGGAAGGCCAGCGTCCGCAGAAGAGAATCCTTGTCTCGGATCGCGGCGATGCGGTCGAGAAGCGGCTTGGCGGGGCTCAGATCTTTCCGGGCGATGGTCGCCTCGTCCATGCAGGACGCGTAGAAGTCACCAACCTGCGCCTGCAGCTTGCTGCGCGACGGAGAAGGCTGCATCGTTCCCTCGAGAATCTCGCGAAGCAGCAGCTGGTTTCGCTCGGTCAGAACCACCAGCTGACTGTAGCGGGCGCGATCCGGCGGGATCGGATTCTTCGCACGCCAGTTGTCACAGACATAGCTGTAAAAGTTGTTACACGGCTTCGCGCTCTGATTGAGTTGACTGGTCTGAAAGGCATTACTCGAGGAGGCCCGGGGCACTTCCTGTTCGGCAGCCATGAGAGTCGTTGCCGAGACCGCCAAGCCTAACGCTACACTGAGAATTCGACGCATGATTCCGCCTACCTTTCCGGTTTTGAATGCGACCGTTCGTTGTTCGTCGTTCGCTGGCAGGCAGTATATGCCTGTGAGAGGTGATGAACGCAGAACTCAGAACGCAGAACGATGAAGTAAGAAAGGTGAAGCAGTTCGTCCTTGAATGCGCCTCACTGAGTAGTCATTCCGATGCACGCGTGACTGAGACGAGTCGGCAAGGTGTGAAACGCGAAGAGAAATCTCCGGTCCGCGCGGCGCAGTTGATGAACGCAGAACTGAGAGCGGATGAACGCAAAACGAGGAGGGCCGTCATTCCGAGCGGCGGGACGGGCGGGCGCGAGCTATCTACGCCACTTCACATTCGTGAAGTAACTGACATCGTTCGTAGCGCGTGAGGTCCCTCGCCTGCCCGCCCATCCACCCGCTCGGGATGACAGCGTTGCAAACTCTTCTCTTTCTTCATCGTTCGGTCCGCGCCGCGCCGCCGATGAACGCGCATAGACGAGACGGCGATCCCGCACCTTTCTTACTTCATCGTTCTGCGTTCTGCGTTCATCAGTTCTGAGGACGGCGGTACACTTCGATACAAGGATGCCTCGAGACATGAACAGAAGTACGGGAAGAAACTCGAAGTTGCCACCACGAACCCAGCCGAAACCGTGGGCAGGTCATGAACGCTCCCTGATCATCGCCGGCGCGCTTCTGCTGGCCGTAATGATCTGGGCACTCTGGCCTTCGCCTTTCGGACGGGTCGCAAGTCTGAACTCGAAGAACAGCGGCATCATTGCCTTCGGCGATTCACTGACCGCAGGGTACGGAGCTGCTCCAGGAGAAGACTATCCGTCCGAGCTTTCACGTCGGGTGAAACTGCCGATTACAAATCGTGGCGTGAACGGCGATACGACCGAGTCTGCACTCCTTCGTCTCGAGCGTGACGTGCTCACCGCGAGACCGCGACTAGTCCTAGTTGGACTCGGCGGGAACGACTTCCTGCGCGGAGTCCCCCCGTCCACCACCGAGGCCAACCTTCGAGAAATCATCCGCAAGATTCATGCGGAAGACTCGATGGTGATGCTGCTCGGGTTCAGCTTTCCCAGCATGAGTGCGAACTACGCACGAATGTACGAGCGCATCGCCAGAGATGAACGCTGCCTGCTGGTCCCTGATGTTCTCGACGGGATTCTCAGCAAGCCTGAACTCAAGAGCGACGAGATCCATCCCAACGGAAAAGGATATCGGCTCATGGCCGAGAGACTCGAAGGACCGACCTTGAAACTGGTCAGGAAGGCCGACAAAGCTCGCTAATTTCAGAGCGGCCGGGTCAAACACTACATCACTTCGCGTTCTGCAACGCGACGTCATTCCGATGAGCTCGGGGACGCCGCGGCGATCCTTGCGAGGTGTGAGGGGCGAAGAGGAATCTCCGTTCCGCGCCGCGAGGGTCGTACGGATCCACCGCGTCTGCGCGGACCGGAGATTCCTCTTCGCAGTCAGCGCTGCCCGCGACCAGAATCGCGCGGCTCATCGGAATGACGTTCTGATGGACACGGGGCGAAACGGTCCGGGGGGGGCCGGGGTCAGGCGGCTGAGGGCCCGGATCGCTCCGAGACCGCAGCCGCTCGAAAGTCGCTTCTTACCGAAGCTCAGACGTCTACGGTTTGACTCCCAGGTGGTACATCAGGAAAGCGTAAATATCGGCGGTCTGTTCGATCGCTTTCTTGGTGTTGCTCGCGCCGTGGCCCGACTTGGTGTCAATCCTGATCAGTACGGGATTGTCACCCGATTGATTCTCCTGCAGCGTTGCCGCGTACTTGAACGAATGCGCTGGCACGACGCGATCGTCATGATCTGCAGTAGTAATCAAGGTCGCCGGGTAGTTCACACCTTTGCGGATGTTGTGCAGCGGTGAGTAGGCTCGAAGCGCCTTGAACTCTTCTTCGTTGTCGCTGGAACCATAGTCCGCAACCCAGTTCCAGCCGATGGTGAATTTGTGAAAACGAAGCATGTCCATCACGCCTACGGCAGGAAGCGCCACTTTGAAAAGGTCGGGGCGCTGATTCGCAACAGCGCCGACCAACAGTCCACCATTCGAGCCACCCTGCACGGCCAGCTTTGACGACGATGTGTAGCGATTCGCGATCAACCACTCCGCTGCCGCGATGAAGTCGTCGTAGACGTTCTGCTTATTCAGTTTCATCCCGCCTTCATGCCACTTCTCTCCGTATTCGCCACCGCCTCGAATGTTCGCCGAGGCGTATACGAAACCCTTTTCCAGCAGGGCCAGGCGGAGAGACCTGAACGTGGGTAGAGTGACGACGTTGAAACCGCCGTAGGCGTACAGCAACGTCGGATTCGCTCCGTCCAGCTTCAGTCCCTTCCGATAGGTGAGGAACATCGGAACGCGGGTTTTGTCCTTGCTCGTGTAGAAGACCTGCTTTGTTTCGAAGTTCTTCGCATCGAATCCCGGAACGGTGGGAGCGCGGAACTTCGTCGACTTGCCCGTCGCGAGGTCATAGCGGTAGATAGTGGGAGGAAAGGTAAACGAAGTGAAGGTGTAGAAAATGACCTTGTCGTCCTTCTTCCCACCAAACCCTCCGGCCACACCGAGGCCTGGAAGCTTGATTTCCTTCCGTCCCTTGCCGCTGAGGTCATAGACGTACGTGCGGGTGGTGACATCCTTCAGATAGGAGGCAAATAGTTTGCCGCCAGCGGTTCCTGCGCTCTGCAGTGGTTCGGGCTGCTCTGCAAGTACGTCTTTCCAGTTCGACTCCGCCGGATTCTTCGGATCGAAGAGAACAACCCTGCCGTTCTGCGCGTTGCGATCCGTCTCGACCAGGAACTTGTCGCCGACGTTGTCGACGACTCCGAAGCGATCGTTGCCGACCTCTGCCACGATCGGCTTGAACTCCTTTTCACCGCGCGCGCGGTAGAAGAGCGCGTTGCCCTTGAGCCCCTTGCCTCGCTCGGAGATCGTGAGAAATGTATAGCGCTCATCTTCGCTGGTGGAAACTATATGGAAGCGCTGCGCGTTCACCTTGTCTTCATAGACCAGTTCGTCCTGTGACTGAGGCGTGCCGACTTTGTGGAAGTAGACCTTGTGATTCTCGTTCTTGGACGTGAGTTCCTTCCCCTTGTCCGGCGCGGCGTAGCGACTGTAATAAAAACCGTCGCCCTGCCAGGCCAGACCAGACACCTTCACCC
Organism: Thermoanaerobaculia bacterium; assembly: GCA_046590705.1. Taxonomy (GTDB): domain Bacteria; phylum Acidobacteriota; class Thermoanaerobaculia; order Gp7-AA8; family Gp7-AA8; genus JBKJUK01. The sequence continues at coordinate 5,302 of JBKJUK010000343.1, read as the reverse complement.
ACTCGAGGTGATCGGCAAGCCGCTCGCGCGTCTTCACGTCCATCACGTAGTACTCCTGCCAGTCGGACCCGCCTTTGGAGATGCCGTAGGCCGCGTACTTACCGTTCTCGGACATGGAGAACGGCCCGAGTCTGGAGGTGCCGTCGGTGGAGAACTTGTTCGGATCGAGCAGTACTTCTGCTTTACCGTTGATTCCCTTCTGAATGTAGAGAACATCCTGGTTCTGTAGACCGGTGTTCATCGCATAGATGTAATACTGGCCATTACGGAAAGGCGCCTCGAACTTCGGGTAGTCGTAGAGTTCGGTCAGGCGCGCCTTCAGTTTGTCGCGCCCGGGAAGAGTATCGAGATAAGCAAACGTGACCTTGTTCTGCTCCTCTACCCACTTGACCGTCTCAGGATCGCTCTCGTTCTCCAGCCAGCGATAAGGATCGGCCACTGCTACGCCATGATAGGTGTCGGAGTGTTCGATTTTCTTTGTCTTCGGGTAGTCGAGTTTCTTCGACTCCATCAGATTCTGCGACAGCGCCGCGAGAGGAAAAGCAAGCGTAAGGATGAGGTACATTTTGAACGGACGAATACGCATGAAGCCTCCAGTGTGGGGATCGGAACCGCGGCGGGTGCTGCCGCGGGGTGAGTGTAGCAAGAAGCTGGTAGTCAGTAGCTAGTAGCCAGTAACCAGTAGTTAGTAACCAGTAGTTAGTAACCAGTAGCCAGTAGTTTGGAGCTGGTAGCCAGAAGCTAGTCTTCGATAAGCGGGGACAGTGCGGCACAGATCGCGTGTAGCGCCTCACAGGCAGGATTGCCTGTGCCACACAGGATCACCATGTGCCACACAGGATCGGCCTGTCCCTACTGGTTACTGGCTACTTCTCTACTAGCTACTGCTCCAAACTGGCTATTGCTCCAAACGCTATCATCTAAGCATGCTGCATATCTTCGTCGACGCCGACGCCTGCCCCGTGAAGGAAGAGGTGTACCGCGTCGCACGTCGTTATGGGCTGCAGGTGACGCTTGTTGCCAATTCGACGATGCGGATTCCGGAAGACCCTGCCTTTACGCTCGAGATCGTGGCTGCGGGACTTGACATCGCCGATGACTGGATCGCCGATCACGCTGAAACAGGCGATATCGTCGTGACCGCCGACATTCTGCTGGCGTCGCGTTGTCTGCAAAAATCGGCACGGGTGATCGGGACAACGGGCCGCCCCTTCACCGAGGACAACATCGGTGACGCTCTGGCGACACGCGAGCTTCTCGCCGATCTCAGGGGGAGTGGCGAGCGCACGGGAGGCCCGGCGCCTTTCGAGAAGCGCGACAGTTCCCGCTTCATGCAGGCACTCGACCAAGCGGTTCAGTCGGTGCGGCGGGAGCAGGAGTAGCAGTGACAGCGCCCACGTGAAATCATTGCTGGAGAGACGGTGGATCACCGCGTGCAGAGCCCTGCTGCATGGTGATGCGATGACTCAGAACGGAAACCTCAACAGGATGAGACATGCAGGCTAAGGCGGAGACGTAATGCGCATCCTCGTAACGGGAGCGACCGGATATATCGGTGGCCGCCTTGTGCCACGCCTTCTGGCGGCCGGACACAAAGTCCGGGTCATGGTTCGTGATGCCTCGCGGATCGCCGGACGTCCCTGGTTCGACTCGGTAGAAGTGGCGGAAGCGGACATTCTCGATCTCGACTCGCTCAAAAAGGCGCTCAACGAAGTCGACATCGCCTACTACCTCGTGCACTCGATGATGAGTGCAGGCTTCCAGGAAACTGATCGACGCGCAGCACAGAACTTCGTCGCCGCGACTCCTGCTGCGCTGGACAGAGTCATTTACCTTGGAGGATTGCTTCCTCATGGCGAGCAGCGTTCGGAGCATCTTCGCAGCCGCGCGGAAGTGGGAGAGATTCTGAGGGAGTCCTTACCAGTTCTCGAATTCCGCGCCGGCCCGATCATCGGATCCGGCTCGGCCTCCTTCGAGATGTTGCGCTATCTCACCGAGCGACTTCCCACCATGATCGCGCCGCGATGGATCGAAAATCTGGTGCAACCGATTTCCATCCGTGACGTACTCGACTATCTGCTTCTCGCTGCTGGTCGCGATATCACGGGCGTGATCGAGATCGGTTCGGACCGGCTGACTTTCCGTCAGATGATGGAGTCTTACGCCGAGGTGCGTGGACTCCGCCGCACCATCCTCGCGGTTCCGATCCCCGCTCCGCGTGTGGCCGGCTTGTGGGTCGGTCTGGTCACGCCGATTCCCAACCGTCTGGCCGTCCCGCTCATCGAAGGAATCGTCGAGCCGGTGGTCGCAGATACCACTCGTGCGGAAGCTCATTTCCCCGAAGTCAGGCCGCGCTCGTACCGAGACGCGGTTGTCGCAGCGCTCGAAAGGGACTCACAAACTGAGACTCGTTGGAGCGACGCGCTGCATGCAGCGCCCGCGTATGAGTTTTCGGATCGAGAAGGACTCATGCGTGAAGTTCGCTCACTTCCGGTGAAGGCCACGCCCGCTCGAGTCTTCAACACCTTCTCCTCCATGGGAGGCGACTCAGGGTGGAGGGCCTGGAACGCTGCGTGGCAGATTCGTGGTTTCCTCGACCGCATGGTCGGAGGACCTGGGTTGCGAAGGGGACGCAGGCATCCGCAGGAGCTGCTCATCGGAGAAGCGCTCGATTTCTGGCGGGTCGAAGCGATTGAGCAGGATCAGATGCTGCGACTTCGTGCCGAGATGAAAGTTCCAGGCGAGGCCTGGCTGCAGTGGGAAGTGGTGAAAGAGGGCGCGGGTGCGCGACTGATCCAGACCGCGATCTTCGCTCCACGAGGATTACTCGGCGCTCTGTACTGGTATGGAATCTACCCACTCCACGCCAGGATTTTCAGTGACATGGCCCGTGCCATTGCGAAGGAAGCGGAGCGCGCTTAGCAAATCGCGCAACGGAGCAGGGTCGCGCGAAGCCCGACGAGTCAATCTTCTCTAAAACTAACATCGTCGGTGACGCTGACGGGGATGCGCCGAGCCGTGACGTTCTCCGCAAGTCGAAAGCATCACCGAACGATCCAGCGGCGGGTCGGGACTACCCCTAGCGTTAGATGGCTTGCAACTTGCCGCTCAGACGCTTAACGTACCGCACGGAACGAGCGCGACGCTACACTACACTAGGGCCTGACTCTCCGTAGCAGTCCGCTGAATGGAGCTTCAATGACCGTGAACACGAACGCAGGAAAACTCCCAGACGAAACGATGCTGGTGAACGTACCCCGTCTCCTCACCGCCTACTACACGGAGTTCCCCGACACCACCATCGCCGAACAGCGAGTCGCCTTCGGAACCTCGGGGCATCGTGGTTCCGCATTCAACGCGGCCTTCAACGAAGGCCACATCCTCGCTACCACGCAGGCCATCTGCCTTTACCGCCGCGAGCAGGGAATCGACGGTCCTCTCTTCATCGGCATCGACACGCATGCTCTGTCAGAGCCGGCCCTGGCCAGTGCGTTGGAAGTTCTGGCGGCCAACGAGATCGAAGTCATGATCGACAGTCGTAACGGTTACACGCCGACTCCAGTGATCAGTCACGCCATCCTCACCTACAACCGCGGGCGCAGAGAACATCTCGCTGATGGGATCGTGATCACTCCATCGCACAACCCACCTGAAGATGGCGGCTTCAAATACAACCCTCCCAATGGTGGGCCGGCAAATTCAGACGTGACTAAGTGGATCGAGGAAACCGCGAACGGTCTGCTCGCAGCCGGTTTGCGCGACGTACGCCGTATTCCGCTTGCACGTGCGCGGAAAGCGTCGACAACCCATCGTCACGACTACATGACCAACTACATTGACGATCTGCACAACGTGCTCGACCTCGATGTTCTCAGCAACAGTAAGTTGCGATTGGCAGCCGATCCACTCGGTGGCGCAGGCGTCCATTACTGGAACGCCATCGCCGAGAGATACAAATTCGATCTCGTCGTCATCAGCGAAGTCGTCGACCCGACTTTCCGCTTCATGAGCCTCGACTGGGACGGCAGGATCCGCATGGATTGCTCATCACCATACGCGATGAAGCGACTCATCGATCAGCGCGAGAATTTCGATGTGGCCTGGGCTTGCGACACGGACCATGACCGGCATGGAATTGTGACCAGAAGCGCGGGGCTGATGAATCCGAATCACTACCTGGCAGTGGCCATCGATTACCTCTTCTCTCATCGAGCTGAATGGCGAAGCGACGCCGCAGTGGGAAAGACCATGGTCAGCAGCGGCATGATCGATCGCGTGGCAGCAGACCTGGGGCGGAGACTCTACGAGGTCCCCGTGGGATTCAAGTGGTTTGTCGACGGGCTGGTTGACGGGTCACTCGGCTTTGGCGGCGAGGAGAGCGCGGGAGCATCGTTTCTGCGCCGCGATGGCAAGGTCTGGAGCACTGACAAGGATGGAATCATTCTCGGTCTGCTCTCAGCGGAGATGACCGAGGTTACTGGCCGCGATCCAGGTGAACTCTACCGCGAACTCACGAGTAGGTTCGGCGAACCTTCCTACCGTCGCATCGACGCGCCGGCGACATCGGAGCAGAAACGGATTCTTTCGAAATTCTCAGCGGAACAGATCACCACGAAGGAACTCGCCGGCGAAGCAATCGTTCGCATGCAGACCACCGCGCCAGGAAACGGAGCACCACTCGGAGGGATCAAAGTCTCTACAGAGAATGGCTGGTTCGCCGCACGGCCGTCCGGCACCGAGGATGTCTACAAGCTGTATGGCGAGAGCTTCCGCGGCGAGCAGCATCTCGACCAGATCCTGATTGAGGCGCAAAGCATGATCTCGGATGGATTTCTGAAGGGATGACCTCATGTCTTGTCATCGCGAGCATGCGTGGGAGTGCGGGAGGGGCGAGTGATCTCACATCCCGACGCACGATGCTCGTTCGCGCCGCGTCCGTCGCCGCGAGAACGTCATTCCGAAGGAGCACGCCATGCTCGGCAGCGAGAGGTACGAGAGCTGCGACTGAGGAATCTACGCACAAGGTTCGCGCTCGACATTCCAAGCGCGGTCCCTGCGCGTAGATCCCTCGCGCCCACCCTTCCCGCCGCTTCTAAGAAACTCATAGGTTTTATGCGGCTTTGCGCGACTCAGACTTCGCTGCTGAATTCTAAGATCCGTCATTCCGAAGGAGTACGTCCGCGCTCGCCCAAAAGGAACCAGATCAAACCGCACGCCCGCCTCACAGGGCCGGAGGCCCGGCATCGTTGTAGCCACGGCCGTGAGGCCGTGGAACACGCGCCTGCCCCTGCTTCTGAGCCGC
>JBKJUK010000318.1:0-4707 GCA_046590705.1 Thermoanaerobaculia bacterium | reverse complement strand
CGTCACATAGTCTCCAGCCCCTCTCCGGATGAGCGCGATGTCGTTCAGGAGCCCGGCCACCACGGCACTGTCAGGTCCGTCAGTCCGGATGCGGATCTGCAAAGCCTGCCGCAGCAGCCGTTCAGCGTCCTCCCCGCGCCCGAGGTGCGCCTGCGAAGTTCCGATCGACGAAAGCAATTCGGCCTGCGCGCTTGGCTGGTCACTCAACGCCGTCGGAATGCGCTTTGCGGCCTCGGTCAGAAGTTCACGGACTGTCGTCTCTCGTTTTCCACCCCAGGGGTTGGCGCTGTCAAAAACCTCGAGCAGAAATTCTGAGACAGCTTCCGCCTCAGCGCGCGCGCGTTGGGCTCGGAGCATGGCCACGGTCGTCGAAGCGGCCCCGATCAGGATTGCAAGAAGAACGGCCATTGCGGAGATGACAGCCACTTTGTGACGTCTGGTGAATTGCCTGACAATGTACGGCAGTGTTGGTGGTGTGGCGCTGACGCGTTCATCATTCAGATACCGGGAAAGATCCGCGGCAAGGTCGCCCACTGAGGCGTAACGTTCCTCACGGTCACGGGCCGTCGCTTTTCTGGTGATCCAGGCAAGGTCGCCGGAGAGTTTCCGGAGAAGAGAATCGGCAGTCTCCCTCCGCGCGTGCGACACGATGGCCTGACGCGTTTCGTCGAACGTCCGGAACATGGTTCGCAGATGAGGGGCATCGTTCTCAACGGCATGACGGATCAATCCGAGCGTAGATGCGACTTTCGACTCATGAGGCCTGGATCCCACCAGTAGCTCGTAGAGCACTACTCCGAGCGAGTAAACATCGGTGCGCGTGTCGAGATCTGCACCATTGAGCGCTTCAGGACTCATGTACTCCGGAGTCCCCAATAACGCCCCTCTGGTCTTTGGGTCTGCTGTGCCGGCAGCCTGATCGAGCGTCTTGACGATTCCGAAGTCGATCACCTTCGGCGTAGGCTTCCCCTCGACCGCCTCGACCAGCACATTGGAAGGCTTGAGATCGCGATGGATCAGGCCTTTCTGATGAGCGTGCTGCACTCCGCGACAGATATCGATGAAGAGTTCGAGACGATCGCGGAGCGCGAGTCGCTGCTCATCGCAGTACTCGGTGACAGGCAATCCATCGACGAGCTCCATGACGAAGTACGGAAAACCCTGCTCTGTAGCTCCGGCCTCGTAAAGCGTGGCGATGTTGGGATGGGACAGTCTGGCCAGCGCCTGACGCTCAGCTTCGAAACGTGCCGTGGCCTGTGGATCGTCGAGTGCCGCCTTCACTACCTTGATCGCGACGACCCGATCGACGGGTTCGTCCTGCACCGCGAGGTAGACACTGCCCATGCCCCCTTCACCGAGGAGTCGCAGCAGTTTGAACTCGCCGATGGTGCGATCGAGCAAAGGCGCGGCAAATGCAGCGCGTGCCAGAGGTGTTCCGGCTGCATCGTCAGGGAATCCCTCTCGGAGATTCCATCGTAAAGCGAGAGTCTGCTGATCCATTGTCGGGTTATCCGAAATTACATTTTATCGAAAAGAGGGAGTTCACTCCCATAGACTTTTCATCCTCTGAGATACGCAAACGTTTTATTCGGGTTTGCGCGACTTGTCGGATGCTGCCTGAACGGCCCGGCAGATGAGCCCCCACCTCGATGATGCGCGGTCGTCATTCCGATGAGCGCGCGACACTCGTGCGAGCTTGCGGGGTGTAAATGCGAAGAGGAATCTCCGTTCCGCGCCGCGATGGTAGACAAGTTCCACCCGGTCCGCGCGGACCGGAGATTCCTCTTCGCATTCACATCTACGGGAACCTCGCGATCGCGCGGCTCATCGGAATGACGCTTCGAACAGGCCGGACGGCATCACCGTGACGCGAAAACAGGTGCAATGATCTTCGCCATCTCTGCTGGCACCCCCAAGCGGGGATAGCGCTACGTGGCGGCCCCGATTCTTTCACCCTGCAGTCGACTGCAGAATCAGCAACGATCAACACCTGCGATGACGCGCAGAGATGCCTCGTTCATCATGAAGGAGATCCTGGGATCGAAAGTCGTGGGCTCTCCGTCCACGTGACCGACTCCCGACGTCGCGCGCTCCACGACGACGCTGCTGCAGCGAATCGTCGTCACATGTTTCGAAAGATGCAGCTGCCCGTTAAAGAGTTGTCGCAACATCATGGGGACTGCCAGAAATGAGGGCCGTCTCACGATACAGAGATCGAAGCGTCCATCCTGCAAAGATGCCAGAGGTGCGATCCGCGCGTCGTTTCCATACTGGCTGGAGTTGCCTACCGCGACGAGAAACGCTTTCTCTTCGAAGCCGCTGCCATCCACTGTGAATCGGTAGGATTCGTCCTGATAGTTGATAAACGCTTTGATGCCCTGCTTCACGTAGGTCTGCAGTCCGCGACTCCCAGCCTCAGCGAACCGGTGCGCCACCACTGCGTCGAAACCGAGCCCGGCAACTCCGAGGAATGGGACACCGTTGGCGAGCGCAGTGTCGATGCGCAGTTCATGTCCTGACAGCACTTGCTCGAGAGCTCTCTCCACCTTCATGGAAATGTGAAGATGCCGGGCCAGACCGTTACCCGAACCCGTGGGAACGACCCCGAGGGCGGCGTCTCGACCGATCAGACGTTTCCCGATCTCGTTGACGGTACCGTCGCCTCCGATCGCACAAACGATGCGAGCGCCCTCGGAGATCGCAGCATCGAGCATCGGCTCGAGATCTTCGCGCCGTTCCGGAGCGAAAAAAATCTCGGCGTCGAGTTTCTTCGCTCGAATGAAGGAGACGATCTGCTTCTGTACTTTCGATCTGTCTCCATTCCCTGCTCGCGGATTCAGAAGAAAAAGGTATTCCAGGACTCACCTCGGACTAACTTGATGACGCGACGGACGGCAGGTCGAATCTGATGCAGCTTTACCGCTGACCACCATTTCGCGACTGCACAGACGGCCGGTCGCTTACAGCAGCATCCATCTTGCAGCATGATGGCTCGCAATGCATGACTTTGAGAAGACTCCGCCCGAAGCGCTGGAGCTGTTGAGGAAGCCTATCCGAGACCTCGGGCTCCGGTTGGAAGGGTCGACTGTCGAGCGCTACGTGTTGCAACTTCACGAGGAGCTGCAGACCGCCGGTCTACTTCATTTCAAGCCAGCCTGCTATCTGACTGACGAATGGGGTTGTCCATCGGGTGAACCGGTGATCGGCATTCCGTTCTATCTCGCTGATCCCAAACTCGCCGCGCTCGAGAAAGCGATGAACGACATCGAAGATGAGCACGAGATCATGATGTACCTCAGACACGAGGCCGGGCACGCCTTCAACTATGCGTATGAGTTTTATAAACGCCCGGCATGGCGGGAGCAGTTCGGACCTTTCCGTCGCGCCTATCGCGACGACTACCGGCCGATTCCCTTCTCCCGTAGATTCGTGCGACATATCGCCGGCTGGTATGCGCAGAAGCATCCGGACGAAGATTTCGCGGAGACCTTTGCGGTCTGGCTGACGCCCGGCTCGGAATGGCGTGTCCGCTACGAGGGATGGACTGCATTCAGGAAGCTTAACTACATGGACGGCCTGTGCAGCGAGGTTGCGTCGGTTCCTCCGGTGCGGCCACTCGGCGAGGTGGACTACACCGTGAACGAGATGGACGCGACGGTGGAGGAGTTCTATCGATCGAGCACGCTGGACGAAGAGCGGGAGGTGGCCGAGCTTCCACTGCAGAATGACGTCGCGGACATCTTCAGCGGACGACCGAGAGCGGCCGAACCGATGGAACCCGCAGAATTTTTTTCGCGACACCGGAAAACGATCATCGATAAAGTGACTTACTGGACCGGACTGCGGCGACAGCTCGTCAAGCGGATGCTGGAAGCGATCGAGAAACATGCCGTGAGCCAGAAAGTGATCCTCGGCCGGGATCAGGAGCAGAAATATGTAATCGAGGTCACGGCCTATGCCACCGCACTGGCCATGAACTTCGTGGCCCGCGGAAAGTTCATACAGACGTGAACAATACCTAGTAGTCAGAAGTCAGTAACCAGTAACCAGTAGAAAGCAGTCCGCGCCGCGTCCCGAGCCACTACTGGATACTGGCTACTGAGTACTAACTACTGCTACTGGTTACTGGCTACTGAGTACTAACTACTGAAACAACGGAGCTCAATGAAAATCGCAATTTTCTACGACACGTGGGAAGGCACTGAGGAATATCCGGGAGCTTCAGATGGCAGCCCGCGAAGGAAGAAACGACCGAAGCTGGACCGCGAGGAGATTCATGACGCGTTGCTGAAACTGGGACACGAACCTTCGTATCTCGAGGTCGACGGACACGATCAGTCACTTGCGGCAGTGGCGAAATCTCGAGCCGACCTGATCTTCAACCTGACCGAATCGTACGCAGGCAATGACACCAGGGATATGAACCTTGCCGCGTATCTCGAGTTGCTGCACAAGAATTTTACCGGGTCCGGCCCTCATGCTCTTTACCTCGCACAGGACAAGGCACTGGCCAAAAAGATTTTCCAGTTCCACGGAATCGACACACCATTCTTCGCCATCTCCTGGCGCGGACGTCTGGATCATTCTCACGATTTGAATTTCCCGCTCATCGTGAAGCCGTCATCGGAAGATGGCTCGAAGGGAATCGACGTCGGCTCTGTAGTTCACAGTGTCAGGGAACTGATGGAACGAATCGGATGGATTCAG
>JBKJUK010000255.1:0-29093 GCA_046590705.1 Thermoanaerobaculia bacterium | reverse complement strand
GTTTTGACCGACTCCGGATGCATGGGGCTTCCGGCGGTGAGCCGGGCCAGCGCGTCGACCGCTTTCATCCGGACCGCTGGATTCGGATCATTCTTGAGCGCCTCGATCAGGGCAATGCGGGTCTCGGGAAGTGAGGGCGCGGTCATCGAGGTGATCGCTTCCACTGCCTTGATCCGTACGCCTTCGTGCGTATCATTCTTGAGGATGTTGGCGAGCGCGCGAGCAATCTCGGGGGAACCGGACGGTCCGTCGTAGGTTTCCTTCACCCACTGAATGGCGTTCGAGCGGGCCTGCATCGAGTTCTCGCCGTTCTGAAGAACGTAAGTGAGGACGCTCACCAGGCTCTGATCGTCACGATCTCCGGTCAGCGTGACGTGAGAAGTGAGATCGAATGACATCCCGATCTGCTTCTTCTCATCTTTGAAGAACCGGACATTCTGAATGTCGGGCTTTCCTTGAATCTGCGGGCTGACCTGAGAGGCAGGCAGCACCATATTCTCAGCAATGGGATAGGACACGCGCTGAATGCCGCTGTCATCTCCACGCACTCCGGCCACTGTCGCGGGGTTCGTGAAGTCGCGCACACCGGGCGTTTTCTGACCGGCGAAGTAGCCACCACCGACAAGCACAACCACGGCGGCGGCCTGTGCGACCCAGCGCAAGGCCGGCTTTCTGGAAAAGGCGACGACGTTGGAACTGCGTGGATCGAGCAACGCCGCCTCGCGCAGAAATGAATTCCGCAGGCTCGCAGGCGGCAGGACCTCGGGCAGAACACCGAGGTTCGACCAGGTTTCCCGGAAGTCCTGCCACTCGCTCTCGCAGGCAGCGCAGCGTTCAATGTGCATATGGGACTGCTCACGCTCGCCGGCGCTCAGCGCTTCGACGAGCAGGTCAGGCATCCGTTCTCTTACGACACTGCATCCAGACATTTGGTCCCTCCGCTGGCGTTACCAGATAGAGCACGCTTGAGCGTTTCCATCGCGCGGAAAACCCGCGTTTTTACTGCGCCTTCAGAACAGCCGGCGATCTGCGCGATCTCTGCGTACGACAGACCCTGGTAACGAGAGAGCAGGATTGCTTCTCTCTGCTCTCCGGTAAGTGCTTCCAGTGCTTTCTGCACACGCAGCTCGTTTTCTTTTGACTCGAGACGCTCCTCTGCGGTTTCGCCTGGTGCTGCCAGGGTGAGAAGTGTCTCTTCCGATTCCTTGTTTTTGTTGTCTGCTTTGCGGAGATAGTCGCGGCAGAGGTTGGCGGTGATCGAAAAGAGCCAGGTCGATAGCTTCGCGTCTCCGTTGAACTGTCTGGCGTACTTGAGCATCTTCACGAAAACTTCCTGTACTGCGTCTTCGGCCGCTTCCGAGTTCTTGAGGAATCGAAACGCGAAGTTGTAGATCCGGCCGCTGTAGCGATCGTAGATCTCACCGGCTGGGGAGAAATCTCCGGCCTGAACGAGTTTCATCAATTCCTGGTCGCTCAGGTGGTTCATCTCGGCTTCTTCCCTTTACGACGGGCGCCGCCCCGAATGGTTTCGCAGTTCACGGGAGCGTAAACAGCGGGTCGGGCCGCTCGATTCTCCCAGGGAAGGAAGGTCATGATTCCGCCGTCACGGCTTCCGTACCGTTTTCTGCTTCGAGATATCCGCAGCAAAGGGCGAACAGGTCGAGCATGGTCAGCAGAACTTCGGTGTCGCCGAAGTTGTATTCGAAGAGTCCGGCTACGGTCATCGCGGTAGCGATGACCAGTCCCCCAGTGGCCGCCGACCGCCTTCGGAGGGGACCTGGCACTCTCAGACACTCCCTCACGAACATGAGGATCAGCAGCAGGTACGCGATTAACGCCAGCGCACCCCGTTCAGCCCAGATGTGAATCACATTGTTGTGGAGGTGAGGAATGTTGAAGCGAGGAGCGTCCGCCTTCCGGTAGAGCGGATAGAGCGGCTTGACGTGACTTGGTCCCACGCCCAGCAGAGGATAGTCATCGATCATCTCGAGCCCGGCCTCGATCATTCTGACGCGATCAAGATTCGAAGACTGCTGCAGGTCGACTGACGAGATGAGGCGACTGAAGATCGTGAGCGGGCTGAAAAGAATGGCTACGAAAAGAAGAAGAGCGACCCAGCCAGTCAGACGCGCTTTCCTGATGAGCACGAGCACGAACACGCCGGCGATCCAGCCAATCCATGCCCCGCGGGTAAATGTGAGCACCAGCGCGGTGGTGCCGGCCAGCATTGCGATCAATGCCAGCGGCCGCATCCTGTGAACGACGAGGGCCAGTGCCAGCAGGGATGTTGGAAGCAGGATTCCTGAATACGTCATCACGTGCGCCGTCGTGCCTGTGATGCGGTAGTCGAGCGATCGGTAAAAGCCGCGGAAGAAATACTGGTAGATACCGTAACTCGACAGGAAGGTCAGGAGAATCAGGAACGCGTTTGTGGCCAGCATTCGCGCCCGTGGCACCGCGCGGTAGAGCGTGAGAGCCAGCGGAAAGCCGAGGAAGGTGTACCACTCACTTGTGTCTCGAATGGCGCGGATTGGATGAGGCGAGGCGATCGCGGAGGCGAACGAGGCGATCACGAATAGAGCAAGCGGAAAATAGAGGACGTGGAATCGAGGTTCGATCTCTCCGCGATAGATGGCGGCCAGCAGGAGCGCCATCGAGATGAATAGAAAGCCCTCGGAACTGGCAATCCATCCCTGACAGAGAATGTGCGCGAGATAGGTGAGGATCGCGCCCTGGACGAGCAGTGAAGCCTGACCGTCAATGCCCAGTTTTCGGCTCAGCCACACGGACGGACAGCCTCTTCTTGCGGGATGGAAGGTCGCTGAATAGCGGAAAGGCGGCTCAGCTCAGGGGACGATACAAACGCCGTCATGAATCAACCAGAAATCAGGACTCTTCGAACGCCTCGTCAATGAGCATGACAGGGATGTCGCTGACGACCGGAAAGATTCGCGCGCACTTCGTACAGCGAAGCCCTTCTTCCACGACAGGTTCCTCGCCCCGGAACTTCTCACGGTAGCGTGTCTGAATCTCTGTACGGCGAGTGTCTGAAAGCGGAACCAGTTTCACTTCCTCTTTACAGACAGGGCAGGCAAGAATTTCGAGCAGTTCTGTGTCGACGGCCATGATGCGGCGGATTGTAGCAGAGGCGGGCCGGGGGCCGGGGGCCGGAGTCGGGTGGCAGATTCAGGACCTTGACAGGATAGCGTTGTGGAGTACAACAACTGGTGGAGCACAGGCAATCCTGCCTGTGGGGCAATACCGATGAACGCAGAAACAGAACCCAGGAAGTCAGAAGCGGAGAGAATAGCTGCTACCCCGGCCACCGGCCCCCTGACCCGGGCCCGCATTCCTGCGTTACAATTCCGCGGGTGAATATTGCTCACCTCGTTTCCGCCGACCGCTGGACTGGTGCTGCGGCACCTGCGCTTGCAGAGGTCGAAGCGCTGCGCGACCAGGGAACGGAGGCCCACTACATCTTTGTAGGTGGCAACAATCTCGAGACGCGCCTCGCTGGATATTCGTGGGCGCATCCTGTCATCGAGAAGCCGCAGAACCCGGTGTCGTTCTTTCGATCGCGCGGTCGCATTCGCGAGATTGTCGAGAAGCTGAAGATCGATCTTCTTCATGCGCATCTTTCGTACGATCACCTGCTCGCGGCGATGTCTCGCCCGGCGCGACAGATTCTGGTTCGTACGTATCACTCGCGTCGCACCATGCGCTTCGAGCCGGTGACGCAGACGCTGATGAGGAAATGCGACGGCGTGGCGACAGTGAATCACGCGGATCGCGAGCATCGATTCTTCGGCGGCCGGCTCGCGCAGGTTCTGCCCCCGCCACTCGACCGCAGCCAACATCGGCCGGATGGGGTGAACGTACGAGACGAATACTCGATCGGAGACGACGTTTTCGTCATCGGTTTCATCGGGAAAGTCTCTCCGGGCCGAGGTTTCGAAGAGGCCATTCAGGTGTTCAGTCTTCTCGACGACGAGGTCCGCTCTCGCTGCGTGCTTCTCATCATCGGGCAGGGCCCTCATCGTTCTGAGCTCGAGGAACTCACTCGCTCGCTCAGAGTCAGTGAGCGGGTAATCTGGGCTGGTTACCACGAGCAGCATCTGCCTGCCCACTATCGCGCCATGGATCTGCTGCTCTTCACTGCGCCAGGCTCAGATGAGGGGCACCGCGCAGTGATCGAGGCACTCGGCTGCGGCACGCCGGTAGCCGGCTTCCCGATTCGCGGGCTGAAGGAAGTCGCCGGGCCGGATACGACGATCACGCAAACCTTCGACACGTCGCAGCTGGCCAGAGTGGCTTCCGCACGCGCTAGAGAAGGCCGTTCGTACAACCGCGCTGCAATTTCCGCATCGGTCGACCGCTTCGATTTTCCGGCGACTGCGGCCCAGCTCGGTTCTTTCTACAAAGCGATCGCAGCGAAGCGCTGAACTCAGCCGCCTCGCCTGCACGTACCTCGGTGACAAAGCCAAACCTGTGTGTCGACTGAACCTGTGTGGCACAGGCAATCCTGCCTGTGGCGCGCTGAACCAGGTTCCAAGCGATGAGCACGTCAGAACAAGGATCGCGCTGAACATTCGCAGCGCATTCTTTGTGCGTAAATCTCACGCACCCATGTACCCATTCCGCCGCTCAGAGATCGGGTCCTCCCGCTGCCGCGTACTCTCGTACTGTAGAATCTCGCGCGCATGATCCTGAACCTGAACAGCGAGATCGGCCGGTTGAAGAGCGTGCTCGTTCATCTGCCTGGCCGCGAGATCGACGTAATGATTCCGTCGATGATGGAACAACTTCTCTTCGATGACATTCTCTACGGCCAGGTGGCTCGTGAAGAGCATCGACGCTTTCAGCAACTCATCTGGTTCGTCGCCGATCAGGTCTACGACCTCCAGGACCTTCTAGAGGAAACGCTCGAGGAGGAGGAGATCCGGCGGATCATTCTGAAGGACTTTGTCTCACGTTTCCCGTTGAAGCCGAAGCATCTGAGCGCCCTCAGGGAGATGGCCCCACCGGCACTGGCCGAGGTGCTCATCGGCGGAATACCGAACGAGAAATCACCTTCGCTGTACGAGCTGGCTCCGGTGCCGAACCTTTTCTTCACGCGCGATCCGCAAGTAGTGATCGGCGACGGTGTGGCCATTTCATCTATGGGAACCCCGGCGCGTTCGCGCGAATCCCTTCTCTCGCATTACGTCTTTCAGTACCACCCGGCGTTTCGTGAGCGGGATCTTTTCTGGATGGATCACTACGATCAGGCCTGGCCGAAGTCGGCTGCGGGAATGAAGCGTCGTCCGACCATCGAGGGCGGTGATGTGCTCGTGGCGCGGCGCGATCTTCTTCTGGTGGGTCTCAGCGAGAGAACCAACCGCGCTGGAATCGAACATCTCGCAACCTCGCTGAAAGCCTCGAATGCCGGAGTGAAAACGATCCTGGTGGTCGAGATTCCGAGCAAGCGTTCCTACATGCATCTAGACACGGTTTTCACCATTACCAGTCGCGACGAATGTCTCGTGTATCCGCCGGTAATCCTCCCGGGTGGTGCCGAGCCGGCCAAAGTGTACGAGATCGATTTGACGAAGAAAGAGATCACCTACAAAGCGCACAAGTCCCTGCTTTCCGCTCTCAAGAAACAGAAGATCGACCTGAAGCCGATCTTCTGTGGAGGTACTGAGATCGTTGATCAGCAGCGCGAGCAGTGGACCGATGGTGCGAATGCGTTCGCGCTCGCTCCCGGAATCATTCTTCTCTACGAGAGAAACCTCCGCACTGCTGCTGAACTTGATCGAAATGGCTATCACATCGTCTACGAAGATGACCTACTTCTCGGCCGCACTGAACTCGAGACCTGGACCGATAAGAAGTACGCAATTCAAATTCAGGGTCACGAACTTTCCAGGGCCAGAGGCGGCCCTCGTTGTATGACCATGCCCTTCGAGCGCGAAGAAATCTGAGAGTCGGGCCGGGGGCCGGGGACCGGAGTCGAGGGGTAAGGTCGAGGTTGAAAGTGACAGCACACTGAGCACTCGACCTGGCCGATGCTTAAACCGGGGACGCTGTCATCCCGAGCAAGCGTGGGTGTGTGGGCGGGGCGAGGGAACTCGCAATCTGCGAGCAATGAAACATCGAAGCACCGCGTGTGAAATCACAAGCGCCCGTAAACGCACCCTGACATTAAGCTGCAGTTCTATTCTTACTTACGAATCTCTTCCATCCTCCATCGCCAATGACCATTCAGAAGAAAGAAATCACCCCCCCAAAGCGCCGTCTGGCAGTCGTAGCCTTCGGTGGTAACGCTCTGCTCCGTCCGGAGGATCGCGGAACACAGGAAGAACAGATTGCGCGGGCCAAGCAGGCGGCGCGCTGGCTCGCCGAGATCGTGCGCTTCGGCTACCGGCTGATCATCGTGCATGGGAACGGGCCGCAGGTCGGCAACATCCTGGTGCAGGCCGAAGAAGCATCGACCAAGATTCCACCACAGTCGCTGGACACGGCCGTTGCGCAGACGGAGGGATCCATAGGATTTCTTCTTCAGCAGGCCATGCGCAATCGGCTGGAGACCATTGGAGTAGAGTCGGGAGTCGCGACGATTCTGACCGAGGTCGAAGTGGATCCGAATGACCCTGGTTTCAAGAAACCTTCAAAGCCGATCGGCCCCTTCTTCACACGCTACCGCGCCGAGGCGCTCATGCGCGATTACGGCTGGTCGATGAAGGAAGACTCGAACAGAGGCTGGCGAAAGGTCGTGCCGAGTCCGCGGCCTGTTCGAATCCTCAACCGCGACATCATCGAGGTACTGGTCGAGCATGTGCCGGTGGTCATTGCGGCTGGCGGTGGCGGAATTCCGGTGGTGCGAGGTCGGGACGCGCAGTGGCGCGGCGTGGAGGCCGTCATCGATAAGGATTTTGCTTCGTCGCTGCTGGCCGCAGAACTCAAGGCCGATCTTTATCTCGTGCTCACAGGAGTGCCCCAGATCGCCATCGACTTCGGGAAAGCTACAGAGCGGGCCATCGAACGCATGACCGTGGATGAGGCGCAGGCCTGGTTCGACCAGGGACAGTTTCCACCGGGATCGATGGGACCGAAAGTGCAGGCCGCCATCGAGTTCGTCCGCATGAGCGGACAGGAAGTGCTGATCACCGATGTCGAGAACCTGCGCGAAGGGTTAGAAGGGAAGGCCGGAACGCGCATCGTCCCCTGATTTGTGCTCCCCTCTCCCGAGGGAGAGGGGAGCTTTCATTGGTCGTCGTAGATGAACAGCGGATCTCCTGAGCCCTGATCGATGACGGAAACGTAGGCGAAGAAAACGAAGGCGCCTTCGGCTTTCAGCGTGCCGGGTCCTGTCAGCTGTTCCTTCTCGAGGGACGGAAACAATACTCTTAGCGGGTACTGGTGAGGACCGCCCGCGGGAATGATGAGTGCCGACTCGAGGGCGCTGCCATCAGGCCGGACCAGGGTGAGTCTCAACTCTCCTCCTCCGCTGGAGAGGAACCCGGCGTTTGACCGGTAGGCGCTCTCGGAACGCACCCCTGTGATCTGATGCGAACGCTTCATGGCGTTGTCAGAGAGGGCGTTGATGGTCATGCCGAAGCTGCCGCCGTCCGTTCGCCTGGTGTAGGTAGTGCTGGTGATGAGCGGTAGCGTGTCATCCGTTCGCAGCTTGAGCGTCGAAAGTCCCCGTTCTCTTGCAAAGGTGGACAACACGTCTTCAATTCGCAGGGTCTGTCCGGGCGTGAGCTGAATCGTTCTCTCCACTCCGTCGGGCAATGACAGGATGCAGCGAACGGGACGCTTCACTGGATTGAAAAGCGTCACATCACTTCGCCAGAACGTTCCTTCCGCTCCCTCAGATCGGCCGATCAACGGGAGCAACAGCGACTGCTCGCTGCGGTCCGAAAGGGGTGCGATGAAAACAGGGTCGTTCGATCGAGTGTCGATTACCGAGGCGTAGCCAGTGACTGCTGCGGAGGGTGAGGTGTCGATCTGCATGGTGAGATCGGGACGTTTTGCAAGAGCAGGAAAGAGCGAGGTGAGCGGAAACTGCTGAAAGCTCGAGCCGGCCAGTTCGATCACGCGCATCCCTTCGATCGAGCCATCCCGGCGAAAGAGAGTCAGTGTGGCCTCGGCAGTTTGTGACGAGCGATTCACCAGGCCTGCGTTGGACCGCGAAATGTCCGTGTTCTGCAGTCCGGGAAGGTAAAAGCGACCGGCAGAGGGCGTAGTGACCGTGGGGACGAGTTGTCCGTAGGAGCCACTGGCGCCGGTGGTGTGAATTCTCGTGGTGATCGATAACGGCGCCGTCGCGGTCTCCGGTTCTCCTTCGAGCACGATGGCTCCTGCGGCATTCGAGGTACCGAAGAGCTCCCGGATCACATTCTCGAAGTGCAGGGTCTGGCCAGGTGCAATCACGAATCGGCCTGTCCGATCGCTGGTTTGTTGCGGCGTGGAGGTTAAGAGGCGGGCTTGTAGAACAAGGAGCCTGCTGTCGCCGTTGAAGAGAGTGATTTCCGTCCGCCAGGGAGTTCCTCCTGGTCCGGAAACATCGGCGGCTACAGGAACGATGGCCGAGAAGCGGAGAGCTTCCTTCACCTGCAGCGAGCGCGTGACGGTGGCTGATCCGATTTCGTCGTACACCGTGAGTGAGACTCGAAACGTCCCGGCACTCGAAAAGATGTGGACCGGATCGCGCTCGCTCGATGAGGTACCGTCGCCGAAATTCCAGAGCCAGCGTTCTGCGGCTTCGTCTGCACCTGAGAACGTGACTGGAACTCCGGCGTGTACCAGAGCCGGCGCAGAAACGAAGGCCGCGTTCAATGGCGGGAAGACGCGGACGCTGCTGGACGAGCCCAGCTCGCGACCATCCGTGAGAGTGACTTTGAGAGTGACCGTGAACACGCCGCTCTTCGTGAACGTGTGCGCTGGATTCGCGATGGTGGAGGTAGCGCCATCACCGAAGTTCCAGAGTCTTGCCGCAATACCGCCACTGGTCTGATCGGTGAAGCTGAATCGGGTCACTCCAGCTGTTCCCTTTTCGGGCGATGCGGTGAAGGCCGTCCTGACTGCGTCGTAAGGCATGGTGAACTGTTTGATTGTCGAGAGCACTTCCCCGGCATCATTTGAAGCTCCCACACGAACGTCGTAGGTTCCTCCTGCTGCCGCACTTACGAACGTGAAAACGTTCTGATCAGGTGGGAGTTCGGCCGCTTTGAAAAATGTACGACCACCAGCCGCGATGTAGACGTTGAAGTGATTTTCATTCTTCGAGTTGTCGGTCCAGCGAACGAGGAGGTCGTCGCCATTCACCACCGAGAGTTGCACATCAGTTGGCGCATCAGGCGGGACCGAAGATGGCGGCGGTGCGCCGTTTATGCTGCGCGGATACAACCACCGTGCGGCAAGTTTGTCATCGCTTCGAAGCGATGCTCCGTTGCCGCCAATCTGCGAGAACATCAGAGCACCCTGATCCTGCGAATGATTGAAACCCAGGGTGTGGCCGACTTCATGCGCCAGGATCTCCG
Source organism: Thermoanaerobaculia bacterium (assembly GCA_046590705.1). GTDB lineage: Bacteria > Acidobacteriota > Thermoanaerobaculia > Gp7-AA8 > Gp7-AA8 > JBKJUK01. Next base: position 19,566 of record JBKJUK010000255.1, on the reverse strand, counting down.
AGAGGATTCCCGTCGAGACGCCTCGCACCTGCGACAGGCCATCCTGGATGACGAGATTGCTCTCCAGAATCATCTGCGCGGGATACACGCCGGCCGGGTGCCTTGCATCCGCAGTGAATAGCGCAGTCCAGTCAGGAGCCTTGCGGACGTTGTTGAAGCCACCGCGACCAACGACTCCCGAACTCCCGTCCCATGTTCCGTCGATGTCGTCGGCCAGATCATTGAAAACAATCTCGTTGATTCCGTTCTCGGGCCGGAGCCCTCCAGGTGTGCCACTGCCAGCTCCATCGTACTGATAGCCGATGCGGGATTCCGGGTATGAATTCCAGGCGCTGAAGGCCGCCGCCAGCTCGATGAGACCTCCACCCGTGTAGCCTGGCTGTGTTCCGTAGCTCTTCCATGAAACTTTTCCGCCGTTGTCGAACGCGAACCACCGGTAGATCGAACCTTCTCCGATCAGCGTAAACATCGGTGCGATCTGAGGTGGGGTGCGCAGCGTTTCGTTGGTCAGATAATCCCGCGAGGTCGTCTCATCTGTTTTCGAGGTGATGTAGCGTTCGAAGGGCGAAGCGAGGCGGTAAGCCGACTGATCGGCGCTGACTTTCCGAAACGAACCGTCGAGCAGGCTGGTTCCGGGAAGTTCTTCCTGGCGGTGCCAGACCAGCCTTCCGCCCTCGGTGATTCTCTCGGTGAACTTTCCGAAGGCGAGATCGCGGGTCTGATAGTCGCCACGCCTGGTGGGCCAGAGAAAAACCAGAACGCGTTCTCCCCGGCGATACTCAGGGGATCCGAAGACTACGTTCATCCGGTTGCCGATGCGTCCGCCTACTTCGCGGATGGTCACAGTCGATGCCGCATTTCCGCGTAGCGTTCGTTCCACGCGCAGGATGGTTTCGGTCCAGATACCGCTGCGTTCGACCGACTCACTGCTTTGTACCGTGCCGATCAGAATCAGAGGTGACTTCGCGATGAGCTGGTCGTCGGTGGGAACGATGATGGTCGTCGCCTGAAGCGAGAACGCCACGAGGTGGATCGTCAGTGCGACGATCAGTCGACAGAACCGGGCCCCGAGCGACATTAGATAGATTTGCCGCACGCTGGGCAGGGGCAGAAAGACCGGAGACGGGCGAAGGTCCAGATTCCGTAGGTGTGATTGTCCCCCCAGCCCAGTTGCAGGCCGTAGTTTCCGGTCCGCTCGATCGTACTCAGCTGGAAAGAACGCTCGTTGTAACGGGGAGCGGGACCCTTGGAGATGCGCCCGAAAAGATCAGGCTCCCCCGAACAGGCCGCGCAGGGACACTCGCGCCGCAGCGATTCGAGCGGGTAATACGATTCGTGGCCGTCGTTCCAGACGACGGCCAGTTCGTTCCCGATCAGCTGCCAGTGATTTGCGGACATTTGTGAATGGAGAATGGAGAATGGAGAATGTTGAATGGAAAAGAACTCTGCTTCTGGCTGCCATGGTACTTTCCAGGGCAGCCTTTCATTCTCCATTCTCCATTCAACATTCTCCATTCAATAAAATGCCTACTTATAAAATCACACTCGAATATGAAGGGACGCGCTTCTCCGGATGGCAGGCGCAGGGCAACACTCCGAAGACGGTGCAGGGCCACATCCTCAAAGCTGCCACGCAGGTCTGGGGAAAGGTCGATGTCGGCGGCGCGGGTCGGACCGATTCGGGCGTCCATGCTGCCGGTCAGGTCGCCCATCTGAAGCTCTCGAAAAAAGTGCCGCAGAGGGATATCGAGCGCAATCTCAACGATCTGCTGCCGCACGACATCAGCGTCCTCCGCGTCGAGGAAACCCACGACCGCTTTCACGCGCGGCACGATGCCACCTCGCGCACTTACCTTTATCAGATCTCGAAGAGGAGGACGGCTTTCGCCAAGCCATTCGTCTGGTGGGTGAAGGATCGCCTCGATGGCGAGGCCATGAAGACTGCTTCTAAGCTGCTGGTGGGGCGACACGATTTCTCAGCGCTCACCGATCGCCGGGCGGAGAACGAGTCGACCATCGTCGTGGTCGAGAAGCTGGAGATGCTCGAGACCAGCGAAATGATTCTGGTTCGCATCACCGCTTCGCACTATCTCTGGAAGATGGTGAGAAAAATCGTGTCGGCACTGGCCGAGGTCGGTCGGGGAGCGATGAGCGTGCGGGAGTTCGGCGCGCTGCTCGAACCTGGTGCGGAAAAGTATCAACCCACCGCACCGCCATCGGGTCTCTTTCTAGAAGGTGTCACCTACGAAGGTGAAACTTTTGATCGGCCGCTGCAGCCGTTAATTCCGGTGTTGCCACGATTCATCCGAAAAGAAGGGGCCGATGAAAAGCCCGGAAGACGCACTCGTTGAACTGATCCGGCTCCGTTTCGACGCGCCGGAGGACGGCGTGGGGATCGGGGACGACGCAGCGATCCTGCATCGTCGGGAACCCGTGGCGCTCACCACAGACATCCTCATAGAGGGAATCGATTTTTTTTCGGACGCCGAACCACAGCATGTGGCCACGAAAGCTTTCGCGGCGAATCTTTCTGACCTGGCCGCAATGGGCGCTTGTCCGGATTCATTTCTTCTGACGCTGGCCTTTCCGCTCGAGCGACGGTCGTTCGTAGAGAAGATGATCGATGCCCTGGCTGAACTGGCCCGTCGCGACCGCGTGACTCTTCTTGGCGGGGATCTGTCTCGTGCGCAGCAGTTATGCGTGTCGATCACCGCAGTCGGTACAGTTCCAGATGCCGGTGCCTTACTTCGAAGCGGCGCGAAAGTGGGAGAAAGGATCTATGTCACGCAACCGCTGGGTGGCGCTGAAGCGGGACTGAGGCTGCTCGAGCAGGGGTGGCGTCTGCGCGGCGATCTTGCCGAGCCTCCAGCGGAATCGATTAAGAAAGTTGGATACGCGCAGCGCGAGTTCGCCGCGGCCGCTCTGCGCAAACAGCTGCTCCCCCGAGCCGAATCTGCGGCAGCCGGAGGGCTCGCGGCCCGCGGTGAGGTAGGTGCCTGCATCGACATCTCCGACGGACTTTCAACGGATCTGAATCGTCTCTGCGAAAGTTCAAACTGCGGCGCTGTAATCGTATGGGAGAAGGTCCCGCTGTTTCTCGATCTCGTGGAAACCGGATTCGCTATGGGCATCGATCCTGATCATGCAGCACTGCACGGAGGGGAAGAGTACGCGCTGCTTTTCACCTCACCACTGCGGGAGTCTGAACTCTGCATGATCGCGGGGCAGCCGGTCTACGGGATTGGTCGTGTCACTGGCGGGAGAGAGGTGCTGCTCTCGAAACGCGATGCAACTCAACCCTTCGCTCCTGACGGATTCGATCACTTCAGGTAGCCCGCACTTCTCACACTCCTTCTGCTGCGACGCCGGATAGCGGCCTGTCTGCTTCGTTGCACAACGGTTTCGCTCCTCGACATAGTGTGAACGATGCCTTCGTCGCGAAACCGCCGTGCGCCTTGCATCCAAGCCACTCTCCGCCGCCTCGTGAGAAATGCGGGCTAGTCGGGAGGGCTATCCACGTTCGCAGCAGTCACTGTGCGAAATACTGGCTGGTCCATCGAAAAGCGATCAGCGCTTGCGAATGCTGAGTGAGGCCGCCGCACAGACGAATGCACCGATCCCGAGCGCGGTGCGCGTGGCATGGGCGCGAGCCCAGTTGCGTGTCAGGGCCGTAGAGTCGGCGCGCTCGTAATCGACGGGTGGCGCCGCTGTATCGAGCTTCCTGTTGATCGGAATCGTAACCAGAGTCGTTGCGGCGACCACGCCTGCGAGTCCGACTGCTGCAGCGACATCGAGTACACGTCGCGAGGTTCTGCCCGTAGACGAGCCCAAAGCAAGAGCGAGTCCGCTGGCGAGAGCGATCGGGCCAATGGCGTTGAAGTACTTTCCTGCATCACCCTCGGCGCGCTTGCGCGGCCACTCATGCGGGAGTTCTTCTTCCCAGCCCGGAGTGAGCGGCGATTCGCCGAATCCGAGCGAGCCTGCCAGGAGTCCCGCGGAGGTGAGATTGATGAAACGAAGAACGGATTCTGTTGACGCGTTCATGACTGCCCCACTCCTCAACGGAACGTGATGCGACCTATGTAGATACTTATGATTAATAGAAAGAGTACACCGAGCGAGATCAACAGAAAAGATCTCTCTTTCTTTCGATGAAATTCGATCGAGAGACTAACGACGCGTGCGAGCGGTGTGGCCATCAGAATGAGAACCCCTAGATGGATCACCGCCAGAGAAGATTCCTGCGCTGAAAGCGTGAACGGACGGATGGCTGCCGGCGAAGTGTCAGCACCAGCAATGGAGAGAATCAGACCGGCCAGCAGCAGCACGAAGCTGGCTACCACACCTGCAGAGAGGATCCATGCGGTGGCGCGGCTGCTAGCCCGCATTTCTCACACTCCTTCCGCTGCGACGCCGGATAGCGGCCTGTCTGCTTCGTTGCACGACGGTTTCGCTCCTCGACATAGTGTCGACTATGACCTCGTCGCGAAACCGCCGTGCGCCTCGCATCCAGACCACTCTCCGCCGCCTCGCAATGAAGGAGTGTGAGAAATGCGGGCAGCCAGCATTTCTCACACTCCTTCTGCTGCGGAGCCGGATAGCGGCCTGTCTGCTTCGTTGCACGACGGTTTCGCTCCGTCTCGCAACGATCGGGTGTGAGAAATACGGGCTTGCTTTCAATAGGGAAGCACTCCCGCGGCTCTGGCAAACATCTGCGCGGCGACGATGAGCATGACCACCGCGAAGAGTCGTCTGAGCGATTGAGCCTGAACGATGCCGGCCAGGTGAGAGCCGCTGCGTGAACCTGCGAAGACACCGATGACCGACGCCGCAGTGATGAGAGGAAGAATCTCTCCCCGTCCGTAATACAGCCAGGCACTGGCCACTGCCGTCACACCGATCATGAAGTTTGAAGTTGCAGCAGCCGCTTTCATTGGAACGCCGCAAAAGACGTTGAGTACCGGGACCTTGATGATTCCTCCTCCCACTCCGAGCAGGCCGCTGATCACTCCCGCCACGCTCGACACGCCCATTGCCACGGGCAGACGTTTCACGCGGTAAAGAATCTGACGCTGTTCCGCGACATCGAAGAAACTGCTCCGCAATCCTTTCGAAAACCAAGTCGTGCTTTCCTGTGAGAGCTCCGCATCGTCGGCTCGGATTCCGGAACTACCGCTGCGAAACATCGAAAGGGCCATGATCAGCAGGAGTGTGCCAAAGGTCGTAATCAGCGCAGTCTCGGGAAGGAATCCAGCGATCAACCCACCCAGAAGAGCTCCCATGACGGTAAAGATTTCCAGCAGCATACCGAGCCTGAAGTTCGCCACGCCACTCACGAGATTGCGGGATGCAGCCGCACTCGATGTGGCGATGACACAGAGCAGGGAAGTCGCGACAGCGTTGTGCATCGGCACTTTCATCACCAGTACCAGGATCGGCACGATGAGAATCCCACCGCCCAGACCGAGCAGCGATCCGATCAGTCCTGCTGCGAATCCGGAGCAGACGAGCAGGGCTAGAGTTGAAAGATCCATGCGCGCGGATCAGGCGCGGGAGTCTTCGAGCTGTTTGATGCGCTTGGCGATGTCGCGGTAGTTGCTCCGGATTCCGTAGATCTCGATGAAAGCCTTATGGGCTGTGTCGGTATCTCCAACCTCCACATGGGCGGATCCGAGGTCGTAGAGAAGACCAATGTGTTCGTCTTCGTTGATCTCCGGGACTTCCAGACCTTTGCGGTACCACTTGATGGCCAGCTGTGGCATTCCTTTCTCGAGAAAGCAGAGGCCGAGCATCGAGCAACATTCGATGACGCGTTTCGGATCCTTCGACGCGAGCTGGAACTCTCCGATGGCCTCGTCGACCAGGCCCATTTCCTTGTAGGCGATCCCGAGGTTGTAATGGGTGTCGTAGTCTTCGGCGTCGAGCTGCGATTCCACGCCTTTCTTGAACTCGCGGAAGATCTCTTCGAGAGACTGTTCTTCCTCGGAGAGTGACACCATTTCCTCGGCGTCATCCTGCAGTTCCTGTTCGAGTTCAGCAGCGAGATCAAAGAAGTCATCTTCATCGGCGAAGAGGTTCTCTTCTGCGACGGCTGCGGTCTGAGCCGGAGGCTTTGATGGCGCGATGTAGTCGAAGTCGTCGCCCGGCATTGCCGACATGAGCTCATTGGCGATGTCGTCGGCGGTGATGGAGGCGCCGGACTGCTCCGTTGTCGCGGCCGCAGGCACCGAGGCTCTGCGCTGATCGAGTGTGTTCCTGCGGTCCCGGACCCTGCTGTCTTGACCGTGAGCCTGCTCGAACGGCAGCAGTTTGGTTTCGGCATCGTCGAGCAAATCCTGTTCGATGTAAAAATCGACTTCGGCCAACTCTTCGTCAGTAGGACGCTTCTCCGCAGCGGCCGCTGGCGCGAACTCATCCAGCGAGAGCGAATCTTCGTGGCTGATGTCGAGATTCTTTTCGACCACGATCGACTCTTCGGTGGTGTCGAGGTCGAGCGTCTCGGCTGTGCCGATGTCGTCGATGGAGATCGGGAAAGTTTCTTCGGGCAGCGGCTCGACGAACGACTCTGACGTGCCTCCCGTCGGACTGAAATCGTCGAGATCGAGTTCGAGTTCATCTTCTGGTTCAGCGGCTGGAAACTCGAGAGGCAGTTCCATTTCGGGCTGCAGGTCGAGAGGCATCTCGATGGCTTCCTGCTCATCGAGGGGGGGAAGCTCTTCGATGACCGGTTCCAGTCTGCGTGCCGGCCCTGCGTTCATCAGTCCGCGAGTGACCATCTCGGCGCGTACGGCTTCGACCCGAACGTAATCACTCTTCGATTCGAGCAGTGCGATGTACTGATTGGCGACCGCCACAGCGTCGCTATCATTTCCCTCTTCGAGGTGAATGCGCAACAGGCGATCGAAGGCGGGTGCATGCCGTGGCGCACGATCGAGGACGGTGCGGAGATGCTCGATGGCCTTTTCGGCCAGACCATATTTAGCGAACACCTCGGCTTCCGTCATCTGCTCGGTGATGAAGTCGATATCCTCGTCTCCGTCACTGTCGAGTTCAGCCTCGCCGGCTGATCGTTCCGGAGGTGGCGGCACGGCCCGGAGAGAGGAGGCGCGCTGCGGTTCGACTGCAGGTTCGTCCAGGCTCAGGTCGAGTTCGAGGGCAGGAGAATCATCGAGCTCGAGCGATATCTCAGGCATCGATGGGGATTCCACCTCGAGCGTCGGCGTCCTGCCCGATACGGGCAGTTGCACCGGTTCCGGCTCGGAACCTCCGAGACTCTGACGGATGAAGTTCAGCTTCTCACGATGCTGCGCATTGTCAGGCTCTTTGGCGATGAGTTCGCGCACCACACCCGCCGCCTGTTCATGTTCACCGCGGGCGATGTAAGCCTCGGCAAGCGAATTCATGGTCGCGAGAATGTTGGTTTCTTCCTTGAAGCGACCGTATGTTTCGGCGAGCTGCTTGAGCGCCGGTGGAAACGTTCGATCGACCCGCAGGATTCTGTTGAGCAGTTCGAGGGCCTGGCGATCGCCTCGCGCGGCGGCAGCCGTAGCGACGGGCGAGAGCATTTCGAAAGCACCAGCGGAATCGGAACTCTGTAGTTTGAGATCGGCCAGCATCTCGCGGACTGCAGGGTCGTCCGGATTCGCGGCCAACCCCCGCTCCAGAGTCGAACGTCCCGCAGCGACATCTCCACGAGCAATCTGGGTCCGTCCGAGCATTGCCACTAGCCGTGGAAGATCTCCGTTCGCGTCGATGGCGGTTTGCAGGATCTGTGCGGCGTTGTCGTTGTCTTTTGCTTCGAGCAGTGCCGTGACCAGCGACTCCACCAGATCGATGTTCTTCGGATCGATCTTCAGGGCTTTTTTGAATACCTGCACGGCCTCGTCGAGCATGCCCCGCTTGAGCAGAAGCCGTCCGACCCGGTCGTACTCTTTCAGAGCTTCAGCGGTCTGGTTGTTCTGCGAGTAGAGGTCAGCCAGCTTGACGTGAACATTGATCGAATTCGGATCGAGTTCGGAAATCTTTCTGTACGTAGCGAGTGCGTTCCCGGGGTCACTATGCTTGAGGTAGTAATCGGCGAGCACCTGGTACTGACTCTTCGCTTCCATGGCCAGACCCTGTTTGGCGTACAGGTCGGCGAGCTTGGCGTAGACCTCGAGCTTCGAGGGATCGAGCTTGTTGATCTTCTTGAAGATGGCGATCGCTTTGAGGAAGAAGCCGTCACGGGAGTAGTGCTCGGCGATCTTTCCGAAGACCTTGACGGCTTCGTCGTTCCGGTTGATGCGGACCCACAGATCTCCGATCCTGTTCAGAGTGTTGACGTCATTGGGGTTATCCTCGAGGAGTCGTTCGTACTCACGAATCGCCCCCTCGATCTTCCCCTTCGCAACGAGCTTTTCAGCGCTCGCAATGATCTTGTCTCTTTGAACAGCCATCGTCTCTCTTTATTGAAACAGCAGCGGCTTTCCTGCTCCCTCGAACGAGCGACGGTGAATCGGTGTAGGGCCATGCTTCCTCAGCGCACTCACATGACTCTCCGTCGCATAACCCCGGTTGTTTACAAAATCGAATTCGGGATAGAGCGCATCATACGACTCCATCAACTGATCCCGGTAGACTTTCGCGACCACCGACGCTGCGGCGATGGTGATACTTCTTCGATCGCCCTTGATGAGTGGAATCTGCGGCATGTCGAGATGTTCGACCGTCACGGCGTCGAGCAGCAGCATGTCGGGCCTTACCGAGAGGTCCTCGACGGCATGACTCATGGCCAGTTTGCTGGCGCGCAGAATGTTGATTCGATCGATGGTGCAGGGTTCGACCACACCAATGGCCACAGCCACGGCGTGTCGCATGATGATCCGGCAGAGCGCTGTGCGGTCATCGTGATCGAGCAGTTTCGAGTCGTCGACTCCGAGGATCGTGTCGCTGCCGTCGAGGATGACCGCAGCGGCAACGACCGGGCCCGCCAGACATCCGCGGCCTACTTCGTCCGTTCCGGCGATTGAACGAAAACCATATTCGCGGAGCCTGCGTTCGACTGCCGACATTTCGGCGAGCCGTGCAAGCTCCGCGAACAGGAGCGTTAGTGGTCTGGTCTCGTACGAGGGGCTGCGGTAAGGCGAGTTCTCAGCCTTTGCGCTTCTCTTCGATACGAGCCGCTTTACCGCGGAGGGCGCGGAGGTAATAGAGTTTTGCGCGACGGACACGGCCATGACGTTCCACCTCGATGCGGTCGATGGTCGGGGAGAACAGCGGGAACATTCTCTCGACTCCCACGCCACCCGACATCTTCCGGACGGTGAACATCTGACGCGAGCCGCCACCCTTCCTGGAAATCACGAGTCCCTGGAAGATCTGAATGCGCTCTTTATCGCCTTCTTTTACTTTAACGTGCACTTTGATGGTGTCGCCCGAGGTGAAGACGGGGACGTCTTTCTGCATCTGTGCGGCTTCTACGATGGACATGATGTCTGGCATGGCGTTCTCTACTTTCAGTTGAGTCGTGTTGCGAAAAGCTTGTCAGGATCGCTCATTTGGTGAAAATTAGCAACTCCGGCCTGCCGATCGCGGAACTGCTCTCGCCTGTCGTACAGGGCCTGAGGCCCGGCATCTCTATAGCCCAGGCCGTCAGGCCTGGGGCACTGGCACCTCGAGACGTCGAGCCCCAGCGGGGCGGCATCGAGGTTCCTTCAAAGTGGGCGGAGATTCAAGTTTATACAGAGAGCGAAGAGGTCGGTGATCAAAGAGTTCAACGTCGCGATGCCGCCCCGCTGGGGCTCAAAGGGTTCGTCGAAGCCCTGTCCCCAGGCCTGACGGCCTGGGCTAGTGCGATGTCGCCCCGCCGGGGCTGAGGGGCTGACCGGCCTATACTTGCTCACGTTTCTTTCTCGTCGTCGCCACGAGGGCACGGCCCCGTGGCTCGGGTTGTACGTTGGGGCTCGTCACCGCGTTATCGCGCCTTTCTTACTTCGTCGTTCTACGTTCTACGCCTGCGTTCATCAGCTCTCGTCCCGGTCTGTAATCTCCGACAGCAACTTCTTTCCCTCTGCATCCAGCGTGACCCGCTCCAGCAGATCGGGCCGCTTGATCCAGGTGCTCCTGAGCGACTCCAGCCTGCGCCACTTACGGATCTTCTCTGCATGACCCGAGAGAAGAACGTCGGGAACTCGCAGGCCTCGGATCTCGGCCGGGCGCGTGTAGTGGGGGTAGTCGAGCAGGCCGTCCGAGAATGAGTCGTTGTGCACCGAATCGCTGTTGCCGACCACGCCCGGAATGAAACGCGCGACGGCGTCGGCAATGAGCATGGCCGGAAGCTCTCCGCCGGTCACAACGAAATCGCCGATCGAGATTTCTTCGTTCACCACCGAGAGTCGTACTCGCTCATCGATTCCTTCGTAGCGGCCACAAAGCAGCACGATCCACTTCGCTGCCGCTAACTCGACGGCCCGCTTCTGTCCGAACTGCCCGCCCTGCGGGGAGAGCAGGACAACCCAGGGTGCCTGCTCAGAGTTCGTCCTTCTAATGGCGTCGAGGCATGCGAAAAGCGGTTCGGCGAGCATGACCATGCCTGCCCCTCCGCCATATGCTTCGTCGTCGGTCGATCGGTGGCGATCGGTGGCAAACTCGCGCAGGTCCCACACGCGCACATCAAGCTTCTTCTGGGTGACCGCCCGAGCGAGCACTCCTTCGCCGAGCAGGGCCTCGAACATCTTAGGAAAGATGGTGACCATGTCGATCCGCAGCGCAGGATGCGGAGCCCCCTGCGGAACGGCCTGCTCCTGATCGACCGGCGTCACTGCGGCTTTTCGGGCTGCGACTCGGCAGCGGAGTCGTCGTAATCGTCCAGATTCATGATGCCCTCGGGGAGATTTGCGACGATTCTTCCAGCTTCGAGATCGATGGTCGTACAGATGGCAGCCGCGAAGGGTAGATCGAAGGTCCCACCCTTGCTCTTCTCTACGGAGAGCAGAATCCCGCCACCACCTTCGCTCACCGAACGGACCACCCCAACGGTGACGCCACCGGTGTCTTCGACACGGACTCCGACCAGGTCGTGCAGAAAATACTCATGTTCATCGAGTTCGCGAGCCTTACCAGCAGGAATCTCAATGGTCCAGTTGCGAAGTTCACCGACGGCTTCAGGCGAGGTGATTCCCTCGAACGTCACCAGAGCGCGCTCGCCATGATTACGGCAGGCGATGATGCGAATGGAGCGCGAGTTCTCGCGCTCGGGAGAGACGAGCGTGATTTGTTCGAGTTCGCTGAAGCGATCAAGCGAGTTGGTCCAGGGCTCGACGCTGGCCTCACCACGAACACCATGAGACTTGCGCACGACCCCGACGGCTATGAGCTCTTCAGAGGAGATGGAATCTGACTCGGGTGTGGGGCGGGGCATGGAGCGATTCAAACTGCAGAAAGATGATCGCGCGGACCCGGCGCGTCAGCGCGCGCGGGTCAGCACAATCAGCTGCTGGCTACTTGAGTTTTCTTGAGGATCGAACGAACGGTCTCGGAGACCTGTGCGCCTTTGCCGATCCAGAAGTCCACGCGGGCACGGTCGATCTTGGCCTCGCTCTGCTCTTTGTTCGGGTCGTAGAAACCGAGCTGCTCGACATTTGAGGCGCTGGGGGTACGCAGCGTGTCAGAAACGACGACTCGGTAAAAGGGAGAATGCTTGGAACCACCACGGCGTAAACGGATCTTCAACATCTTGAAAAACTCCTTGTAGAGAAACCCAGTGACCCGCCGATGTCCGGCAGGGCCGACGATTCTGCACCAAACCGGGTCGTTTAGTGAAACATTTCCGGATTGAAGCCCTTGGCCAGCTTACCGAAACGACGCCCTCCGAAGCCTTTCGAGAACGTTTTCATCATCTTCTTCATCTGCAGATACTGCTTGAGGAGCTGATTGATCTCCTGCACGCTGGTTCCCGAGCCGCGGGCGATGCGCTTCTTTCGCGAACCATTGAGTACCTGGGGGAAGTCTCGTTCCTTACCGGTCATGGAGCTCAGGATCGCCTCCATCCTGCCGAGAGCAGATTCGTCGATCTCGTCATCCTTGATCTTCATGTTGCCCATGTTCGGCAGCATCTTCACAATCTCGGACATCGGACCCATCTTCTTGACCTGCTGCAGCTGCGCGAGCAGGTCGGTGAGCGTGAACTTGTCCTGCGCCATACGCTCGGCGAGACGGGACGCTTCTTTCTTGTCGACCTCGGCTTCCACCTTCTCGATGAGACTGAGAACGTCGCCCATTCCAAGGATCCGCTGGGCCATGCGATCGGGATAGAAGAGATCGAGATCAGCGTACTTTTCCCCGACGCCGACGAGTTTGATCGGACGTTGAACGACCGACTTGATCGACAGAGCTGCTCCACCGCGCGCGTCGCCATCGAGTTTGGTCAGCACGATTCCGGTCACGCCGATCCGCTCGTCGAATTCGCGCGCCGATTTCACGGCGTCCTGTCCGGTCATGGCGTCTGCGACGAAGAGAATTTCTGAAGGCCTGGTTTCGGTCTTCATGTGCTGCAGCTCTTCCATGAGTTCCTGATCGACGTGGAGCCGGCCGGCGGTGTCGAGGATGACCGTGTCGTACAGAAGCGTGCGGGCCTCTTTCAGCGCCTCCCGCGCAATCTGCAGCGGATCGCGGAGTTCACCGATTTCGTGAAAGGGAATCTTCGTATCTCGCGCCACGATGCGGAGCTGATCGATGGCCGCAGGCCGGTAGACGTCGCAGGGCACCAGCAGCGGCCGCCTTCCGCGATTCTTCAGATGGAGCGCAAGCTTGCCGGATGTCGTCGTTTTTCCCGAGCCCTGGAGTCCGACCATCATAATCACTGCGGGGGTTCCCACCAGCGCCAGATCGACCTGCTCGCCTCCGAGGAGTTGAATCAACTCGTCGCGGACGATTTTGGTGACCTGCTGTGCCGGGGAGAAGGCCGTGAGCACGTCGGTCCCTACGGCTTTTTCGCGTACTTTCCCGGTGAATTCCTTGACCACCTTGAAATGCACGTCGGCCTCGAGCAGCGCCACTCGAATTTCCTTGAGCGCCGAATCGATATGCCATTCATTGAGGCTCGCTTCGCCTCGCAGGGTCTTGAAGACCCGATCCATTTTTTCCTGCAGGTTGTCGAACATGTCTAGGTCACTAACGTCTTTCGAGCCGGAAAAATCCGGAGACGCATTCTAGCCCGCTTTCCGAACACTTCTTCCGCTGCGAGGCTTTCCATATTCAGGTGCGGCGTCATTCCGATGAGCACGCCATCCACAGCCATTCCAGGACGCTTGTCGTGCGAAGAGGAATCTCCGTTCCGCGCCGCGCTGAGGTAGCGATCAATTACGTCTGCGCGGACCGGAGATTCCTCTTCGCATTCTAAGCTGCGAAGCGAGGCCGATCACGCGGCTCATCGGAATGACGTAGCGAGATTTTGACCAGCTACGCCATACGTCTGCGATGCGGTATGTGCAGGGCGCGTTGCTGGCCGCTCCCCCGTCGCTTTTCGTCCGGACGGAACGACTAATTACGTGAGCTCAACCGACCAGTAGGCCTCGTCGAGAAAGTTACGCCACACCTCGGGACAGCTGCGTCCCTGAAGACGATGCAGTGGATGCCAGCGAGGTCTTTCAGCCTGGCGGATCAGCTGTAGCCCTGCTTCCGTAAGCAGCTTGTTTCCCTTCGATACATTGCAGGGCAGGCATGCACAGACCACGTTTTCCCACGTGGACTTCCCACCCCGCGAAATAGGAATGACGTGATCGAGAGACAGCTCGGACGACGAGAATTTCTTTCCACAGTACTGGCATCGGTTCTGATCGCGGAGATAGATGTTGGCGCGAGAGAACTTCACTTCCTGTCGCGGCACACGATCGAAACGAAGTAACTGCACGACGTGAGGGATGAGGATGTTACGGGCTGGCGTGGCGATGTAGTGCTGATCCGGCTGCACAGGTATGTCCTGCCAGTTCTCGAAGTCGTAGGTGCGGTACTCGGCGTCGACGGCACGAACGTGGCCCTTGTAGAGCAGCGTGAACGCACGTTTGATGGAGGTGATCTGTACAGCTTGAAAGACACGGTTCAGAACGAGGACGTTACCTTCGATCATGATTTCACGCTAACAGATGCTCTCCTTTGAGTGTTCCTGCAGCTAAAGAGTAACAGGGTCACGATGGAAGCGGCCGGGGTCAGGGGGGCCGGGGGCCGGAGTAGAAGCGTCAACCGCAGACAGGCCCGAGGCGCCCAGCTGTAAACTTTTGACTCTGCTTTTACCCCGGCCCCCGGCCCCCTGACTCCGGCCGCTTTCTCCCCGCGACTTGAAAAAATGCACAACTTGTTGGATAGTTGAACCGAATCTTCATGTGAACAGACCAATCGGGGCGCGCTCATTGTGAGCGAACTCGGCGGGCGATCGGTAGTTAGAACGCGTTCGGTTGAAGCAGCGGTGATGTGCAATCGGCCAGGCGTGCGGGGTGGTTTTGGGAGGAATGTATGCGTCTGATCTTCCGGGTTATTTCTGTTTGTATCCTTCTCGTTTCCCTTACGACGAGCGCGTTTGCGGATCACTTCGTTGCAAACTGTCCGCTTAGTTTTGTTGGCGGAACCGCGTCGGCTGCACCATTCGGTAACTCGCCACACGGCGTCTTTCGCAACGGAAATTCGATCTATGTTCTGCGCGGCCAGACTCTGACCACGCTGAATTCGACCGAGACCGGCGAGGTGCAGGTTGCCAGAGAAGATTTCATCTCTTCGCTCGGTGCGCGCGACAGATCCAGCGGAGTCACCTACAACGCTGGTTATCTTTTCGTGAGCGGCGAGGCAGGCCTCGAAATCTTTGACCTTCGCACCACGCGCGGCGGCCCGGGCGGCACGGCGCCGGTCCTCGTTTCACGTACACCCGGTCTTCATTACAACCGCATGGTCGTTTCAGGCAATGTACTGGCCGGCATCTACTCTGCGGTCGATCTTCCCTGCACTCCCGGCTTCCAGCTGAACTGCGGGAACAGCATTGATCTGTTCAGCATCACCAACCTCGCGGCACCGGTCCGGATGGCATCGATCAACTCCATCGGTACCAGCTTTGTGGCCTTCAACGATATCGCCTTCGTGAACGGAAACCTTTACGCCACCGGACTAGGCGGCACCTTCGGTTTCAGTGTGACCAATCCGGCCGTTCCTTCCGCACTCACCTCGAATCCGACCCAGGGAACTTTCCTCGCCACCAACGGCCGGAATCTTCTGGCCATCGGTCAGGAAACTTCCATCGGCGTCTTCAGCATCGCCGCGGCGAACGCCGATCTGCAGTACTTCAATGTCTTCACGCTTCCCTCGATCGTCGATCGCGAGAATAAGTTGATGTTTCATCCTGAGGCCGTACTCGAAGACATGCGCCTGATCACGATGATCGACGAGAAGGACCCGCTCACGCAGGGTTCCGCGAGAACCATCGCCTTTGACGTCTTCGACTTCAGCGTTCCCTTCTTCGAAGGCAGTGACGATCGCATTTACGAGAATGTCTCCTACACCACAGTCGACGAAGTGAAATACGATCCGATTTCGGTGGGACCTTTCGTTTACGTGGTCGGGGAAACCAGCGGAACGCAGATCTACGGCGCCTGCGGACAGCTTGCAGGACGCATCGAACTCGACTTCCCTTCAGCACTCGCTTGTGGCGGCGCGGAGCTTCGCGGCTGGGTCACCGGCACGCAGCGCGTGACCCGCGTCGAACTTTTCCTCGGCAATACCCCGCTGGGAGTGGCCACGCTCGGTCGTGAGCGCACCGACATCAGCTCGAAGACACCAGTGACCAGCTGGAGAGCAAATGTGAATTTCGATGCGATCGCCAGAGGCACGCAGATGCTGCGGGCCGTCGCCACCGACAGCGCCGGAAACCGCCGGCAGTTTGCCAGCCAGAACATCTTCTTCTCGGGCCCGGGCAGCAACTGCACTCCACGCAAACGCGGACGTTGATTCCCAACATCAGATAGCGAAAAGCCCGGCGAAAGCCGGGCTTTTTCTTTTGCAGGGGTTTCGTCCAGTTGATCGAGAACCTCGAAGGGTGCGTTGCGACGCGGTGGTGTGGAGCACAGGCAATCCTGCCTGTGGCGCGACACGCGGACTTCGAAGGACGATTTCGTTTCTGCAACCGACATGTCACTGGTCAGCCCGCCACCGAGCTGCTCTGTCTCGAGCAGTGGTTCCGGAACTCACTTCTCCGCGCCACAGGCAGGATTGCCTGTGCTCCACATATCGGCGATAGACGTGAGTCGTCAGCAGACTGCCAGGTGTCCAGTCATACTTAGGCGGATGGCCTGTCTCTCATTGACGCCGCGATTCTTCTCGCCGCCGCAGCAGGGTCCGCGGCGTCCGTGATCGGCCGGCCGATCACCAGATAGTCCGCCCCCGCGAGTATCGCTTCTCCAGGAGTCATCGTCCGACGCTGATCTCCCGCCTCGGCTCCCTCAGGACGAATTCCCGGAGTGACGATCAGGAAATCGGCTCCACACGCCGCGCGTATCGCAGGAATCTCGTGAGGTGACGCGATCACCCCATGCGCGCCGCTTTCCCTCGCCAGTCGTGCCAGCCTTACGACGTTGCTCTCGACGCTTCCCGTGAGACCTACCGCCGCGAGTTCACTCTCATCGAGACTGGTGAGCATGGTAACCGCGAGAAGATGAACGCTCGATGCATCGACGGCTCTTCGCGCTGCCTCTATCATTCTGAATCCGCCTGCAGCGTGAATCGTGAGCATGGAGACGCCGAGCGCTGCGGCCTCGGACGCTGCGTGACTGACGGTGTTGGGGATGTCGTGCAGTTTCAGATCGAGAAAAATCTCGTGTCCCTGCTGTCTCATCGTCCGCACCATCGCCGGTCCGTTGGCGATGAAGGCCTGAAGACCCAGCTTCATCACTCCGACCGCACCGGAAAGGCTCGAAGACATCGACTCGATTTCAGAGGCGGTGGAACGATCGAGGGCTACGATGATTCTCTCGTATGCTTTCATAGGTGCCGTCATCTTCGCCGAAGCCGCGATCTGGTGACAACGGAGTTTCCGCTGGGTACACGAAGCCCGGAGTTGAAAACTCCGGCCACAAGGGCCGAGTGGCCAGAGTTTTCAACTCTGGTGCCCTCTGGCCACTGCGGAGCTGAGTGACAATTTACATGCGGGCATGAACTTCGCCACGTAATCAAACCGACATGGACAAACACACAATCGCACGGGCACTCGAAGAGATCGCAGATTTTCTGGACATCAGCGAATCAAACCCGTTCAAGTCGGGCGCGTTCCGTAAAGCTGCGCAGCGAGTCGAAGAGATCGACGGACAGATGTCCGACTTCGTATCCTCTGGAGCAATCAAGAAAACCCCGGGCATCGGCAAGGCTACCGGCGCTGTAATTCTCGAACTCATCGAGACCGGCAAATCAGAGTATCTGGAGCAGTTCCGTGCGCAGTACCCACCCGGTATTTTTGAAATGCAGGCCGTTCCAGGTCTCGGTCTGAAGAAGATCGCATACTTATATGAAACGTCAGGGATCGGAACGCTCGAAGAATTGGAGATGGCCGGGAAAGAAGGAAAGCTGGCGTCCATGCCCGGTTTCGGTGCGAAGACCCAGCAAAAGATCCTCGAGGGAATCGAGGCGCTGCGCAACCGGTCCTCGAAGTTCCTGCTCCCCCTGGCGCTCGATGTTTCGGAGTCGCTCAAGGGAAGACTCGAATCAATCGAAGGCGTCGAACAGGTGCATGTTGCCGGCGCGGTGCGCCGCCGCCTCGAAGTGGTCGACACGGTTGAACTCTGCATATCGACCTGGAAGATCAACAAAGTCATCAAGCTGATCGAAAGCGCGGACATGCTCGAGAAGGTCGAAAGATCCGCCGACACACTCACCGGATTCATTCGCTCCGAGATCAAGGTGGAGCTGCACCTGGTTGAACCAGAAGTCGCGGGTTGGGCTTTGCTTCGTGCGACTGGTAGCAGCGATTTTCTAGAGGGGCTGGCCTTGGTAGCAACAAAGCTCGGCTATGCATTCAACGGGTCCGGGGTGATGCTGAAGGGTGATGACGTGATCGAAGCGCGTGAAGAAGACGATTGCTTCCGGGCGTTGAAGACTCGTCCTGTTCCACCGGAGCTGCGCGAAACCGCAGAGTGGATCGGCAAGCGTCCCAAACTCGTTTCTCCTGATCAGATCAGGGGAGCGTTCCACGTACACACCACCTGGTCGGACGGTGGCGCCACGATGTACGAGATGCTCGACGCTGCGCGCCAACAGGGCCTGGGCTACGTCGGCATTTCCGATCACTCTCCGCTCGCACTCTACGCGCGCGGACTCACCGAGGATCGCCTGATCGAGCAGCAGATCGAGATCGAAAAGCACCGGCCCGCATTCGAACCGATGCGAATCTTCAAGGGAACCGAGGCAGATATTCTCTCGGACGGCGCAATCGATTATGGACATGCGATCCTTCCCCGCTTCGATTTCGTCATTGCCTCCATCCACTCTCGTTTCAAGATGGAGATCGATGAGATGACCGAGCGGATGCTGACGGCGTTGCGTGATCCCTTCGTCACGTTCCTCGGGCATATGACCGGCCGCAAGTTGCTTTCACGCGACGGCTACACGCTCGAGCTCGATCGAGTGTTCGAGGTGGCCGCCGAGGAGGGTGTGATCATCGAGATCAATGGGAATCCGCATCGCCTCGATATCGACTGGAGACTGATGCGCCGCGCCGCGAGCTACGGCGTACTGTTCAGCGTGAACCCTGACGCACACTCCACGCACGAGTTGCTGCATGTGGTGACGGGCACCTGGTCAGCACGCAAGGGAGGCCTGGCTCCCGAGCAGATCTTCAATACCTGGGAACTCGATGCGGTGGAAGAGTATCTGGCGAAGCGAAAGGCCCGCGCGATGGAGCTGACAGGTGCGGCTGCCAGCTCCTGAACTTTTCAGTTCGCGCGACGGGCCGTGACGATGATCATCAGCGCGCGGGTGCTTTGAGCTGTTCGCGCTGCGGCAAGTACCGACATCTGTCCGATCTTCACATTCATCGAAGTCTTGAGAATCGGTAGCAGCTCCACGTTTCCGTCTTTCGCCGGCTCAGCGCGCAGGACTCGCAGATCGGTAAGGCGTACGGTGTTGCTCAACGGATCGAAGTCACTGAGCTTGAACTCCGCGCGATAGCGAGACTTCACTTCGCCGAATGCCGGATCGCCTTCCTTTCCTTCGACGCGCATCTCACCGACCGTCTCGAACGAGTTGAAGCTGTTTCCGGAAAGCTTGCCGGCGATGTCTTTCAGATCGTCTGCAACTGGCGCAGGATTCGCCGACCTTCCGACCAGCACCAGCCTGATGTCGATGATGAAGTTCCGCGGAGGCGTATCGAACTGCTCGATGGCGTTACTGATCGTTTTGATATTCGCGGCCAGATCGGTGACCACGAGTGTATTCGTGGCCGGCTGAATCGACATCGATCCGCGAGCGCTTACCAGGCTGCGAATCTGCACGGCGGCACGAACTGCATCACGATGTTTGAACTGGTAGCTGCGTGCCACGAGTCCAGTCTCCGGGACAGCA
>JBKJUK010000121.1:0-4463 GCA_046590705.1 Thermoanaerobaculia bacterium | reverse complement strand
CGCGAGGCCGAAGTCGAGCAGCTTCGCGCCCGACTCTGTGACCATGATGTTGGCGGGTTTCAGATCGCGGTGAACGATTCCGACGCGTTGAGCGGCGGCCAGCGCATCGGCGATCTGGGCGCCGTAGCGGAGCACGTCGACAAGTGGCAGAGGCCCGCGCTCGACGCGATCGGCCAGGGTCTGGCCGTCGAGAAGTTCCATGACCAGGTAAAGAGTCGATGGATTAGTGTGCGGTATCGACGATGGCGTCGGTACATCGGACGCAGCTTCTCCGACGTCGTAGATCTGACAGATTTTCGGATGATTGAGCTGTGAGATGGTCTTCGCCTCGCGCTCGAAGCGCGCGCGAAACTCCGGGTCATGGGTGAGCGTGGCGGGAAGAATCTTGATGCGGTACGGTTACTGCAGCATTTTCAACGGAGATCACACGATGACTGCGATGAACGAATTGAATCCATCATCGATTGGGACAATCAGTAAAATGGATTCATCCGAACTCGACAAGTTGCCCTTCGGCGCAATTCGTCTGGATGCGAACGGGAAGATCCTCAGCTACAACGCTCATGAGGCGCAACTCACGGGGCGTATGCCTGAACGTGTGATCGGCAGGAACTTTTTCACCGACGTCGCGCCCTGCACGAACGTGAAGGAATTCGCCGGACGCTTCCGGGAAGGGGTGCTGGACGGAAATATTCACGCGGTTTTTCCATACACCTTCGACTTTGAAATGGAGAAGCGCAACGTGAGCGTGACTCTTTTTCACAGCAAGGAGACGGAAAGTTCCTGGGTCTTCGTGCAAGAAGACGCCTAGCGAGTACCTGACGATCGGCGGCAGTCACTGAAGCGCAACCGGCTGGCTCCCCGCCTTACGTCTTTACCAGAAATCGTTCGTTCCGTTTGGCCTTCCGCTGGCTCGGTGGCGTGAAACGAGGCGATTCAGATTCGCACGTGTGAGTTGCCCGCGCGAACTCACTTCGTTTTATGCCGTTCGTGAGCGGCGTCCGCTTCTTCCATCGTCCGAAACTTCGTGACGCCTCGCTGGTGAGACTGCGGTCGCAGGCGGGACCAGAATTCGAAGACGAAGCGAAGCCGTCGCAGATTCATGTCACTGCCCGGGACCGATCGCTGCGCCCTGCGCGCGTGGTCGAACGACTTGAATTTCTGAATCGCCATCGTTTACTGGTCCTCTGCAAAACCGAAGGCATCACGCAGGACCTCTGCGTCAATGCGATCGATTGGGCGTATGGTCTCGCGTTTCATCCGGTAAAGCGTGAGCGCGGTGGCCACTCGAACCGGGACTCCTTCGATCTCCATCATCTGGAACTCGAGATCATCGAAGGAAATCGCGCTACCCAGCCGACCCAGCAGGTCGATGACAAAGTCAGCTTCAGGCGGTCCGTAGCGGATCGTAGGGTACTCGCCCGCCAGATCCGAAGCGTCGATCTCAGCGATGGACGGATCATGAAAAACAGCATCCAGCGCGCGACGCAGCCGGGCCACATTCACTTCCGAGGTGCGCACGAACAAATCGAAACCGTTTGTCGCTCGCTCGAATCCGTGGAGACCTACCGCGACACCGCCTACCAGCACGTACTCGACGTCTTAGGCAGCCAGTGCGGCGAGGACAGCCTTCACATCTTCAAATTGCACAAGATCTTTGGAGATGGGCATCTCTACTCGTTCACGCGAGAGCAACGCCTCAGGGATTTAACTCAGAGGGAGACCGGTCACGATGTAAAGATCGGAGAGCAGCCGGCGGTAACCATAGGCGTAGCTCTTACCGTCGGGCGTGATGTGGACGGGCATGATATCGAGGATGCCTGCGGGATCGTCGGGTCGGATGGGGAGCCACTCTGTTCTCTCGCCGCTGTTCACGTCGATGCGGTAAACCTTCAGCGAAGCCTGCCCTCGTTCGGAGACGAAGAGGGCTTGATTGTCTTCGGTCCATTCCAGAGGTACTTCGCCTTGAAGACAGCCGGAAGCCTTGCGTGTTTCTCCTCCTTCAACCGGAATCAACATCACGCCCTGCTCGGTGCCTGCTGCGATGGTGGTGCCGTCGTGGGAGAGCGCGAAGGAGCCATTCAGCGTGATGCCGTCGGTGATGGGGCGGGCTGTCGAATCGCCCGCGATCATCACTTCAAAAATCTGTCGCTGTGCGCCGGCGTAATTGCCGAGGACGATCAGGCGCTTCATGTCAGGGTGAAATTGCCAGCCGGACAGTTCGATCAGGTCGCACTTCACCACGATCGGCTCGCCCACGCCGACCGGCACGACTTCGAGATGCGGAGGATTGCCTACGGCGATGGCGAGCCATTCACCATCGGGGGAGATGGGGTTGCCGCGTGCCCTCCCTTCACCGATTCGGACGGCCGGTGCGCCGTCGGTCGTGCGGATGAAGACGGTGTTCAGCCCCTGTACTCCCGCAGCCTGCTCTTCAAAGGCGATGAAACTTCCATCGCGGCTGATTCCGCAGAGTCGCGACCAGTCGAACCAGGAGAGGTTTCTTTCTTGAGCGTCTCCCTGAGTTCCTGAGACCGCCTCGCGCCGCCCGTTCTCAATGGCCACGAGAACTCTTCCATCGGAGCTGATGTCGTGAAGGGTGAGCCGTCCCGGAACGGGCAGTACCACCCGCGCTTTGCCACTCGTGGAGATCGACATGATGTCGCGGCCGCGTCCCTTCCCGATCGCTTCGCCGGTGAACCATACTTCGTCCCCTTTTGGCGTCCAGGCGAGACCCGACGTACTGTTCCATGCTTCGCTGCCCCGGACCACTGTGTTCCCCCCGCGATCGATGATCATCACTGAACCGGCATCGTCCCCCCATAAAGGATGCTCGATGAAAGCGATGAGATCTTCGGTCGGGGAGAAGCGGGCGCGGCTCACCCAACTGGGAGTCTTGTAGATGACGTTGCCGATCGGCGATTCGATGCGATAGAAGCCGTCGAGGCGGCGAATGAGCAGGAAGTTCCTGCCGTCGTGCGTCCAGTCGGCTTCCTGCATGTCCTGACAGACGCGTCGCGGCGCTCCACCCGCCAGCGGGACACGCGCCAGTGTTCCGGTCGTCGCGTAGCCGACGCCCATGAAACGTCTGCCCATGGAGATCGCGAGTTCACCTGATGAAGAGACCGAGAGAACATCGGAGTCGCGGAGGCTCAGTGGGCGCGCCTCAGGTCCGGTCTGATACGACGAAAAAATCTCGAGCTGATTGTCTTCCCACGCGGCACCGTAGATCACAGAACCATCGGGCGCGAAGCGGGCGCTCATGATGAAGCCGCGCCTGAAGGTCATGCGTCGGTAGAGCGGAGGTTCCTGCTCATGAACGACGGGATCCGTTTTCGCCTTCGCTCCCTTCTTCCTGCCTGCGGGCGAGGGGTGCAAATCACTGCCGCCCAGCGACTCGAGCGCGAAGGCGAAGTCCTTCGCCGTCTGAAAGCGGTTGCCCGGAGCTTTCTCCAGTGCATGTCGCAGGACGCGCTCCACACCACTGCCGAACAACGTCAGAGGAGGCGGATCGTCGTGGATGATTGCGTTCATGGTTTCGACTGAGGAGGGGCGGTGAAACGGCGTTTCACCACTGAGCATCTCGTGCAGGACCACGCCGAGAGAGAAGAGATCGGAGCGGTGATCAATGAGGTCACACCGCACCTGTTCCGGCGACATGTAGCCGATGGTCCCTACGATCATCCCGGCGCTGGTGAGTCGCCGCTGCTCGGTTTTGTTCATGGTGCTATCTGAGGAGGCAGGTTCGTCAGCGAGCAATTTGGCCAGGCCGAAATCGAGTAACTTCACCCGGCCGTCAGGGAGGACGAAAATGTTCTCCGGTTTCAAGTCGCGATGCACGATCCCCTTGCTGTGCGCAGCGGCCAGACCGTTGGCGATCTGAGTTGCGTAATCGAGCGTTTTCTTCAGCCCGATGCGACTGGCCAGAACGTCGCGTAAGGTCTGCCCTTCGAGCAACTCACAAACGATGTACGGAACGTTCTCATACGAGCCGACGTCGAACACTGTGAGAATGTTGGGATGGTTGAGCATCCCCGAAGCAAGAGCTTCCTGCTCGAAACGGCGCACGCGATCCACATCGGAAGCAAGGCTGGTCGGGAGAATCTTCACCGCGACTTCGCGACGGATGCGCGAGTCCAGGGCTCGATACACTTCGCCCATCCCTCCCGCGCCGATCGGTCCTATGATCTCGTAGTGTCCGAGCTGGCATCCTGCTGAGAGCATGTGGCGAGCATAGCACTGAAGCTGCGAGTGAACCGGTCAGCCTCGTCGGCGTGCCTGGCTTGAATTTGAACGACGCCCCAAGGTTTCGACAACGAAGATCAAATCGTTTCGTGCATCGGGGCGGGCGCGTACCGCAGGCCTCGAGCCAGACCGACAATGCGGATGCATCGACAGGTGCAAAGTCGTCAACGCGCTCGATTGAAGGAAGATAGCCTGGGGTCGAAGAAAGCAGTCTGGGC
>JBKJUK010000103.1:0-15709 GCA_046590705.1 Thermoanaerobaculia bacterium | reverse complement strand
CAACGGTTATTCTGTGGGACTGACGTGTGTGAGGTCATTCGCGAATCGCACTCATGCCCTTGATGGCGATGACAGAGCTCATTTCTGTCGCTAGCGGTCATCCCCACCAAGGGCGTGAGTGCAATTCGCGAATGACCTCACACAACGTCAGTCCCACAGAATAACGGTTGACTGGGATCGGTTGGTCAGATCAGACTAGATCATAATGAGTGAGACGGTAAATATCTACGATGCCAAGACACGCTTGTCTCAACTCGTCGACAAAGCGGCCCGCGGAGAGGACGTGATCATCGCCCGCTCCGGACGGCCTGTGGCCCGTCTGGTGGCATATCGGATCCCCGCTGCGAAGCGAAAACCGGGCAGGATGCGAGGGCGAATCAGGATTGGTCGCAACTTCGACGCTGCACTCCCTGCTGATCTCTTCGAAAGTGAGAAGGATTGAGGCTTTTACTCGACACGCACATCCTCCTCTGGTGGGTGACTGGCGATCGCCGTCTGCCCGGAAGTATTCGAGATCGCATCGCCTCGGCTGACAACGACGTCTCGCTCAGTGCTGCGTCGTTCTGGGAAATCGCGATCAAGCTGCAACTTGGTCGAATTACGGTCGATCTCGAAGAACTGCGTGCTTCGGCCAAAGCGGACGATTTCGTCGAGCTGCCCGTGCAGATTAATCACACCTTGCGATTGAGCGATCTTCCTGATCATCACCGCGATCCATTCGACCGACTCCTGATCGCGCAATCGATGGTCGAAGGGCTTCGGCTCGTGACGCGGGACAAGTCGATTCTTGCGTATTCGGGAACGTCAGGCTTCGATCCCATCTCGACGTGAAGGCGTGAAAAGCATTGGGACATCTTCATCTGCTGGTTGCGGTCCCGACAGGTGGATAAGCGCCATGCAACCACAGATCGCGGCGAACCTGCCGTCGCCAGCCGTTAAAACGGCCCCTGCTTTCGCGTCGATCTCACTACATCTCCGCTATCGATCTGTCCGCGTTTCACCGGCAGGAACTTCCCTCCGACATAGCGTTCGTAATCATGAAAGTACGAAGGTAGTCCCTCGCCCCAGCTGTCGTTGCTTTGAAGCTGATAGTGCAGGTGCACCAGAAAGGCGTCGCCCGAGAAGCCCATCTCCCCGATCTTCTGCCCCTGCTTGACGGTGTCGCCCTTCTTAACCCTGACGCTGCCGTTTTTAAAGTGCGCGAAGAAGCTGTACTCGCCATTCTGGTGATCGATGATGGCGTAGTTGCCGAAAGGGAGGCGGTTGTTCTTCATGAACGACTCCATGGTCATCTCCAGGTTCTTTTTCGACCTGGTGTTGTCGAGCTGCCCGTCTCCCACGGCCACCACCACGCCGCCGGCAGGAGCCACGATGGGCGTTCCGAAGCCGTACCAGTCCTCATTCTTCTGGCCATCGCTGCGGTACATCTTTCCTGCTTCATCGACGATGACGAAGTCATATGCGTAACGGGTCATGTTGGTCTTCACACCGAGCGCCGCAGTCATGCCGCCGGTAATGTCGAGGCGACGGTGATGCGAGTAGTAGTCATGTCCATCGTGAACGAAAGCGCGGCCGGTGACGGGGAGGATGAACTTCGACTTGTTCTCGTAGCGCAGCGGCCGCAGGTCCAGAGCGGCGCGATACTTCTGTGAGACGTCACCGGAATCGAATGCGATGTCTACGCGAATTCGGCTCAGCGGAATCTGTTCGTCCCAAGAGTGCAGCGGGTTGAATAGGACGATCTTCCCGCCCGGCTTCACCAAACGGTTAGGCAACGTCAGAATGCTCATGCCATTCGTGTCGAGTCGCTTCTGGGCGATGAGCTCACCCTTCGCGCCGAGCGCCGTCAGCTCGAAGAGACTCACCTCGAGTTCTTCTTTGGTGTTGTTCTGCAGCACGATGTCGAAGTTGAGCGTCTGCTGCGTCTTACCGATCTCGATGAGCGGCCGCTCTGGAATTGTGGTCATGGTTAGGTCAGCAGCACGGACGAGCGTGGGAAGCAGAAGGAGCAGAAGACCACATCTCATGAGTGAAGACCTCTCTTTTGGTTGGAACTGTAGATAGAACGTTCCGCGGCCTCGTGAGGTTAACCGGATGTTCGAATCTGACTCTCATGAGCGAAAGATATCCACTCGTGAGCAGGGTGGAGGGGAGTTCGAGAGGCGGTCAATCACTCCGGCGATTGACGAGCCGTGCGGCGGAGATGGCTTCGTCGTTCGACCCGCTGAATCGATGCGATGCGATTACCTTTGTTTGGTCCTGGGATACACGGACGTCGTCCGGCGAACCGTCGGCAATCGTGAAGAGCATCCCTCAGCACGACCACGGTGCGATGCACGAGTAGCGTGCGAACTATGACCGAAGAAGTAAGCCTGAGATCGACTCGATCATCGTCTGAACCCACTCACCTCGCCACCGGCCCCAATCTGCTATCGGCCCACGCCAGCATCTCTTTCACGATCTCCGTGTACTGCGGTGGCAGGTGGCCGGCGTCGAGGACGACGTGCCGCTTGTCCTGCGCCGGGGTGCCGAGCAGATCGAAGAACGGTTTCTGCGAGGTTTCATATGGGCTTACGAAGTCATAACGCCCGGTCACGAGCAGCACGGGTAACTTCACGCGAGGGAGATAATTCTGCGGTGCGGTCGCCGGATCGGGATACGGGAAGAACCCTCCTGCCAGCAACACGGCTGCCTTGAAGCGGGGTTCGACTGCCAGCGTGCATGGAGCCAGCGCCAGTCCCATGCTCAACCCGTAATACAGGAGCCGGCTGGAGTCGAGGTCGGACCTGGTGGCGATGTAGTCGACGACGCGACGCACATCTTTGACTCGCTGGATGTGCAGTTCCCGTCTGGCATTCGGCCCGGTCGTTCGCGACACTCCACGCTCATACGTTCCCTTGTAGACAGGATAGATCACGGCCCGGCCACTCTTTACATGAAAGTCGAGCAAACGCAGCCACAGATTGCGGCTCGACTTGAGCTGAACTGCGTCGCTGCCTGGGAAGAACACCACCGTTTGATACGGAGGACGGGAGTTCTTCGGCAGAAAAAGATACGCGGGGAGTCTCTCATTCCCGTAGGCCGCCGTGAACGAGACTTTTTCCAACCGCCAGCTCGCATGCGAATCGTCGCGCTCCTCCACTCTAACGTCCAGCGGCAGTGGGTCGTAGTCGAACAATCGGGCGTACAGGGTAAAGGTGGCATCGTCGACGGGAGGAGGAATCGCGTGTCCGGCATAGACGATGTCGCTGGTGAGGGTCGGGGCAGCCGCGGGGCCTCCCTTCATGAGGCGAAAGCCGAACCCGCGCCGCCTGCCGACGGGCAGTTGCGCGTCGGGGTTCAGATACTGATAGCTCTCTTCGAACCATGCGCCTCCCAGGGCGAAGCGGCGGTCACCAATGGCATTCGAGCACCACTCTTTGACATTGCCGGCCATGTCGTACGTACCGTACGGGCCGAGACCGTGCATCGTTCCTACAGCGACCGGCCCCTTTCCTTTGAAGTTACTGCTCGTCAGAACATCCGAGAAAGGACCGAGATCGGTCGCTGCACGCGTCCAGTGATACACAGTGGGAAGCTGCTTACCCGTGAACTCCGCATAGGCCGCGGCCTCATACCAGCTCACGCCGTCCACTGGTAGATCTCCGTCTCCCTCAGCATACGAGCCGAGCTCCCAGCTCGCGGGACCGGGACGCCCGGTGCTGTCGCTCATCTCTCGCATCGCAGCATCCCACGTCAGGGTCTGCCTCTCCTTGAGAATCGGGTGCTTCCATAGCTCCGGCCGCCGGTACCCGCCTTCGTCTACAAATCGTTTGTACTCGCGGTTCGTGACTTCGAATTGATCGATCTGAAAGTCGGGAACCTCCACGGTCCGCCCCTGAAATTCTGTGTCGGCGCCTGTCACCGCCACCATGCGCGGCGCGACTGCGCCGGTTCGACGCAACTCGAAGCGCATCGTAGGGATGGGCTTCGGTGCGGCCTCGATCGGCACGTATCCCTCTTTCGTCACTCGAAACCGAGGCTGGGCCAGAGGGAAGGTCATCGGTGCTGTGGGAGTCCGGCCCATGGAAATCCACGGTGCCTCGGGATGCGCATAGGTCTTGAATTCGACCAGCGCTCCTGAAGGATCGCTCTCGATTTTGATCTTGTGTGAAAAAGTGACATTGGCCCAAACCTGCTTGAGCTGCGGATCGTCGGGAGCAACTTCCAGTGCACGCCGGGCCAGGCGATAGGCGCCGTCCATGTTCTGCGCTGCCGCAAGCCTCTCAATCTCAGGCAAGGCCTCGTTGCGGACCCATCGCTGATCGGCGTCGCGTCTCCACCAGAAGATAGTGAGCGCGAGCAGTACGGCGAATACGGCTGAGAGAAGCGCCATTCCCGCGGGCTTACGCAGCCAGTGTCTGGCTTCCTCTGCGACGAGCGACTTTCGAATTTCGAGAAGCTCAGAGTGAACCGCGGCCGCGCTGGCGTATCGATTGGCAGGTTCTTTTGCCATGCAGCGCGCCACGAGTTTCTGCAATGCCGGAGGAAGGTCTTGTCTGACTGCCGAGAGGGGCGACGGCTCATCGCGAAGTATCGCGCTGAGGGTGGCGATGATGGAAGATCCGCGGAACGCCGGGCGGCCCGAAAGCATTTCGTGGAGGACGATGCCGGTGGAGAAAACGTCCGAGCGGCGATCAACGGGAACACCTTCGACCTGCTCCGGCGACATGTAGCCAACAGTGCCGAGGATGCTGCCCGGTACGGTCATCGGCGACGATGAGATCCTCGCGGTCGGCGCATCGTGAGCGTCGGCCTCGAGTGGTGCAACTCGCGCCAGGCCGAAGTCGACGACTTTGATCAAACCCGACGGTGTGAGCATGATGTTACCCGGCTTGATGTCTCGGTGGACGACCCCGGCCTGATGCGCCGCTCCGAGTGCGCTCGTGATTTGAAGGGCATACTCGAAGAAACGGCCTAACTCCATCGGTTCCTTCATCACATGACCGAGAGGCACGCCGTCGATGTGCTCCATGACGATGTAGGGGACTGCCGTGTCGGCACCGATCTCGTGGATGGTCACGATGTTCGGATGATTGAGGGAAGAAGCAGCTTTCGCTTCCTGAACGAAACGGCGCATGTTCTCAGCGCCTTGCGCGGAGCCGTCCGGAAGGACCTTGATCGCTACCGAGCGGTCGAGGCGTGTATCGCGCGCCCTGTAGACTGCTCCCATCCCACCGGCACCGATGCGGGACTCGATGATGTAATGCCCGAGACGTGTTCCGATCAGGTCCATGCAGGACCATCATAAGTCGACAGGGCGCGGCGGACATGTGCCTGATGCGGTCGCGTCCACCGCGACGGTCGTCATGCCCGGCAGCGCAGATTACCCGTCAATCGAGAGCCGGATCCTGAAGGTGGCGATGATTCATCGTACGCCCCGAGCAATGGATACGATGCAAGTCACACCGACGCTATGCTTGCGGTACAGCCTCAGATGCTTACGCGATCAGCCAGGGCCCGGAGCATTTCTGCTCCATCTGCACCCGTCCCGGACCACGCACTGCCATGCATCGCCGCCAGTACACGCGGATTCAGTGCGGCCAGTTTCTCCAGATGAGGTCGGGCGTCCTTCGTCATTCCGTATGCGTCAGGCAACCCGGTTTGCGCGCTGAATCCGATACGGAACGCCTCCGATGGCTCGAGCAGGTTCGAGGCCGTGACCGCTGGCGACACAGCACCGCCCTGCGTGAACAGATCCCCACAGAATAACGTCTCAGTCGATTTCTCGAACAGGTAACCGGCTTCCCATCCATGTGGCAGATGCGGCGTGTCGAACCATTGCACCGTTTTTTTGCCAAGCACGAGCGCTTCCCGGTCCGTGAGTGCACGAGGCGGGCGGTCCGCAAAGTCGGTCACCGAAGTCATCGCTGCCACCCGACTGCAAACCGGCACGGCCTGCGGCGCGACGGCCAGGAACTGATTGAGCGCGCCGCACTCGTCGGATTCAAAGTGCGAGAAGGCGAGGTAGCGCAGACTCTGAACCGGAATGACACTGTTGATCGCTTCGCTTACTAAGGGAAAGGTCATCCTGAGGCCGGTATGAAATAGCAGCGGTTCTTCGTCAACTACGAGGTACTGGTTGAAGGAGAAGTTCGCCTCGGGGAAAGGAACGCTGATTCGGAAGATCGAATCGGCGATCTCATCGATCGTGGTGCGGTATTCAGGATTCGTGATCATTGTCGTCTCCTTATACTCCCGCTATGCGCGAGGTGTTCGGCACTCAATTTTTCTTCAGCAGGGCCCAGTTCCGGATCAGCGTGATCGGAACGATCTCTTCGTTCTGCACAGGAGTATTGAGGAGGAACCTGTTGCCATTGACGACTTCGTACGGCGACCCGGTCTGGGTCGTCACTCCATCGAAGAGGAGGCTTGGTATCCCGGCACTGAATTCTGGGAGAAAGGTGACTCCCACCGCGAACAGCCTGCCGTCCTGGGTTGTGTAAAAGATCTCGTTGCCGTCGGGGTTCCATCGCGGGTCGGTTCCTCCCTCGGTCGAAATCTGGGAGCGCTCCCCGCCAGCTAAGGCCTGCACGTAAACCTCTCGTCGTCCTGACTGGTCAGAGACGTAAGCGACCCACTGGCCATCGGGCGAGAACCTTGCTCCTCCCTCCTGAAACTTCGTCTGAACGAATGGTTTTACCGACTTGTCCTTCATCGAAAAAATGCCGATTCCCCATTGCTGCTTCGAGTCGTTGATCTCGAAGAGAATCAAGTCGTCGCGGGACCAATCGAACGGCTCCGGCTCATCGCCGACCCAGATGCGTTCCGCCTCGCCCCCCGATGCGGAAACGACCCAGAGCGCCAGCGGAGGTGCGTTCGAGCCGTAGGCGATGCGCTTGCCATCGGGTGACCAGACCGGAGAGGCCTCGTCACCGGGATCGACGGTCACCCGCGACCTTGTGTTGCGGAGCAGGTCGATCGTCCAGATATCCCACGATCCTCCGTTGTTACGGAACGCAATTCTTTTTCCGTCAGGAGAAATTCTTGGATCGACGTAAGATCCCGCTTTCGCCACGATCCCCGATTCCTTTCCTGCGCGATCGACCCAGCGCATGAGCGTCTCGCTTAGCATTCCTCCTCCGAGAAAGGCGAGATGACCGTTGCCCGAGACAGAAGCGATGACCTGCTCACTCCCCGCGAAAGCTACATCGTTCGCGGCGGTGAACCGCTCATCCTCGAGCTCGAGTCGCTGCGGGTCAAAGGGTTGCGCCAGCAGATTCTTGTCGCGCCAGTAGAGCAGGTGTCCGCCGCGGGCGTACATCGGTGAGGAGTTCGCCCTCACGAGTTCCTTCCTCTCTCCAGTCTCGATCGATAACACATCGATTGTCGACGGATCGTCCGGAGATCCTCCTTCGGCACGCTGCGCCAGAAAGAGAACATGCTTTCCGTCAGGGAGAAAGTAGGGCCACCGATGATTCGACTCTTTCTTCGCGCTATCAGGCCGGGTGAGCCGTATGGCTGTTCCTCCCGTGCTCGAAATCTTGAACAACCCGTCGCGGTACACCGGAGCGAACACGATTGTGCCGTCTATCCCCCAAGTGCCGCCACGTGGGCTTTCCACGTCGCATAATATTTCGGGGGTGCTTCCCGAAGCCGCGACCCGCTTGAGCTTCCCGTTTGCGAAAAAACCGAGATGCCGGCCATCGGGCGCCCAGAAGGGATAAGTCGCTCCTTCCGTACCGGCAAGCTCTCGCACACTAGCGTCGCGCAGGCTGCGAATGTGAATGCGCGGGCTCGAGCCTGCGACCGCGGCGTTGATGAAGGCCAGTTCCGATCCGTCTGGGGAGAGAGCTACGGCAAACGCAAATTGCATCTTTGATGGCGGATGAATGGATACCGTCAACGGTTCAGGTTTTCGGGCGAACCGCTCACGCAGCCACAGCCCACCGAATATCAAGGCTGCGATCAATGCGGCGACGGCAGCGGCTCGTGTCAGGCTCTCTTTCCTTCGTCGGCCCGCTATGACCGGAGCCGCCAGGCCCGCCTGCGAGCCGGCATCGTCGAGCCATTTCAGCTGCAACTGAACATCATGGGCGGTCTGCCACCGGTCGTCCGGATCTTTGGCAAGACAGATCTTGATGATCCTCTCGAGCGAAGGTGGAGTAAGAGGCTGCAGCGAACTGATAGGTGGAGGATCGCGATCGACGATCGCAGCGATCAGGCTGGTTCTGGTCTTTCCCTCGAAGGCGCGGCGTCCGGTCACCATCTCGTAGAGCACGGCGCCGAAGGCGAAGATATCTGTCCTTGCGTCGGCCTCTGCGCCTTCGAGCTGCTCTGGCGCCATGTACTGGAAGGTGCCGATGATGGTCCCTTCCTGCGTGAGCGGTTTATGTTCCGTTGCTCCGTCGACACTGACAACCGGTTTCGCGTCGTTCTTGGCCAGTCCGAAGTCGAGCAGCTTCGCGCCGCTCTTGGTGATCATGATGTTGGCCGGCTTCAAATCGCGATGAACGATGCCGGCGCGATGAGCCTTGTCCAGCGCCTCGGCGATCTGGGTTCCGTATTTGAGAACATCATTGAGCGGCAACGGACCTCGGGCGATGCGATCCGCGAGCGAGTCGCCTTCCACCAGCTCCATCACCAGGTAGTCGATTCCGTTCTCGCAACCGATATCGTGCAAGGTGCAGATGTTGGGATGATTGAGCGACGAAATCGTTTTGGCCTCGCGCTCGAACCGGCTTCGGAACTGAGCGTTCTGCGCCAGCTCGGCGGGAAGAACCTTGATGGCAACGCTTCGTTCCAGACGCGTGTCACGGGCGTTCCACACTTCGCCCATGCCTCCGGCCCCTATGCGGGAAACGATCTCGTACGGACCAAGGCGTGTACCAGGAGCAAGTGTCATGGAAGTGCCGACAATCTTAGCGGAGATTGCAGCAACAGGTGCTTACTAACGTTAGTCGAGAAGGACCGATGTGTTGTCGGTCCTTCGAGTTTTGCACCGCGAGGCGATCCACGAGTGGCGCAAGAACGATGGACCGAAGAGCAGAACCCGAGGTTGCTCGTCTGCGACCGGGATCATGCATGGTCAACGGAAGTTACTGATCAGGACCGCGTCGCTGCTTTCCTCGCCTCGGCCCAGCATCAGCGATCCATCGCTCGTCCAGATGTGGGTGTAGATCACTCCCGAAGTGAAGCTGGTGATCTTCTCGCCCGGACCACCGTCGACGGGCTCGCGCCAGATGTTTGATACACCCTGGTCGTTGCGAATGTTGGTGACGAACTTTCCATCCGGCGACCACCGCTCGTTTTCTCCGGTGATGGCGAAGGTATTTACTACCTTTCCTCCGTTCGACGGGATTACTTGAATGACTCGTTTCGCGGGTCCATTCTCCAGCTGCCGCCAGAACATTCCGAGGATGTACTTTCCGTCGGGTGAGTACGAAGCACCACCAGCATAACCGTCTGCAAGCACCTGTTCTTTTCCGCTGCCGCTCGCCGCAACTTTCACCAGGCTCGATGAATTCGTTGGTTGGTAAAGGAATGAATCGCCCGACGGCGAGACAGCGGTGAGGGGCCGTGCTCTGCTCGTGGATGCGTCGCGGAACGGCTGCGGGTTTGATCCGTCTCCTGCAGCGCGCCAGATTCGGCTACGCCCACCATGCAGCGATTCGAAGTACAGTGATGAACCATCCTGTGGCACCGCTGGAGCGCGGCTGGGCGACATGTCGGAGATGATCGGGCGTGGGTCGGTTCCGTCGATCCCGGCGGTCCAGATCTGCGCCGTGTCTGCGAGCACCGCCATGAAATAGACGGCCGACCGCGATGCCGCGAGATCGATTACGGACACCGCGGATCCGCTGGTCAGCGGCCGCGGCTCTGACATTCCAGCTTTCCACAACGCCAGGTTGGAAGTCCTCCGCCCTTGCGTTGCCACGACTCTCGTTCCATCCGACGTCAGTGAGACTGTCTCGTAGTCGCCAACGTCGTTCGTGACACGCTGCACATTCCCATCCGGGTACGAAATTTTCCAGATCTGCCTGGGACCGAAGGACTCTGCTGCGACCAGGAGCAGGCTGGAGCCGTCGGGCAGCCATGTCAGTCCGCTCGGAGACCAGAACCGCTTTGTCCCGAGTACCTCTTCCTTCCCACTGGCCGGATCGATCATCACGAGTGTGTCGAGCAGATCATTGCTACTGGAGCGCCTGAATGCCGCGATGCGCTTGCCGTCCGGCGACCATTTCGCCGCTACGTTCCTGTATGTTTCCGGTGCTTTCTGCACGGTCACCTTGCGCAGCGCGGTCCCGTTCACGCTCGCTACCATCAGGTAGGTCTCCCCAATCTGCGGGGCCCCACGAAGAAAGGCGAGTTGCTTCCCATCGGGTGAGAATCCGACTTCCGTGTCGACGTCATGCAGAATCTTTCGCGGACGACCGCCCAGGGTTGGCACCTGATAGAGACTCGAATAGACAGCCGAAGCGTCGTCGACCTGTCTGTAAAAGATGTAATCGCCGTCTGGCGAGAACACCACGTCCTCGATCAGGTTCGCCGCTCCCGGAACAACCGAAACATCGCTGCCAGTAGCGATCTGCCGGACGTTGAGTGAGAAACCGTCGCGACGCCGCCGGACGTGCGCAACGTATTTGCCGTCTGGCGAGATCGCGGCGTCTGTGATGTCTCCACTTCCTGTGAGCGGTGCGATACGCATCGACGTGAACGCAGCGCCGTCCTGAGGGACCGTTTTCTTTGAGCGCAACCAGATCAAGGCGCCAGTCGCGAGCGCGGCCAGCACGGCTACAGCGATGGCGGCGCCCAAAAGTCTGCGGCGACGCGCATCCCGCGGCACGACGGTGGCGCTGGTCGAACCACTTGAAGCCGATAATGTCGAGGTGGAGAGTTCGTCCCAGTCCTCGACGATCTCGGTCAGTTCGATGGCGACGTCCTTCATCGACTGATAGCGACGTTCTCTCTCTTTGGCGAGGCATCGCCGAATGATGCGTCGCAAGTCTGTCGGAACTGCAGGATTCATCTCGTCGACGGGACGCGGCTTATCGTGAAGAATCCGGTGCATCACGTCCACGTCAGAGTCCGCTGCAAATGGCTGCTGCCTCGTTGCCGCCTCGTAAAGGATGCAACCAAACGAGAACACGTCTGAACGTTCGTCAACCGGCTTGCCCTGCACCTGTTCAGGCGACATATAGGCGACGGTCCCCATGATCGTCCCTTCGCGCGTGTTCTGCATGACGGCTGTGGGCGCATTCGTGGCGGCAGTTTCGAAGCTGCTCCGCTCGGTGAGTTTGGCGAGGCCGAAGTCCAGGATTTTCGCGAAGCCGTCTCTGGTCACCATGATGTTGTCGGGCTTGAGATCGCGATGAACGATCCCTGCCGCGTGCGCTTTGGCCAGTCCGTCCGCTGCCTGCGCCAGATGGGAAATGAGTGTTCGCAGGTCGGTTCGTTCCTCATGAATCTCTCGCTTCAGCGTCCGTCCGTCGACGAGTTCCATGGCGATGTAATGCACCGCCGCGCTATGCGGCTCGTCAGGCGTCGACGAGGTGGTGAGCGGCACCGCACTGCCGATCTCATGAATCGTGATGATGTTCGGATGCGTGAGAGAAGAAGCTGATTTCGCTTCCTGAACAAATCTTCTCAGCCGGTCGTCATTGCCAGTGAGCGCGCGAGGCAATACCTTGATCGCGATTGCACGATCGAGTGCGTCATCGACGGCCTTGTAGACTTCACCCATGCCGCCGGCGCCGATCGGTGCCACGATTCGATAGCGGCCAATGGTGTCGCCCGCGTGCAGCGTTTGAGGCATGGCTCAGTTTACCGTAACGCGTGCGAGTTCCTCATGACTGAAGATTTCGTCTCGCGTGAAGATGCGGTCTCGCTTTGCTTACGCGGGGTCCCTTCGGAATGAAAGCAGAAGCGGATCAGGGCACTGATACTCCGAGCGCCGGACCGGGCTGCGCGGGCGACTGCGAAAAGAAACAGGCTTGCTCAGCATCAGCGTGAGAGTCGTCATCCCGAGCGCGGAATCGGTGCGTGACGCCGGTTTTACACACATGAACGGTTGGCTGCACAAAGAGCGCGCCCCGCCCTCCGAGCTGCGGACGCGCTGCTGCGCGCCCCTACCCATAGACCCCGCCTTGTGTTGATGGTGTAGGGACGCGCAGCAGCGCGTCCGCAACTCCGTGGCGCAACGAACCCGTTCATTAGAAGCGGCGGGATGGGTAGGTGCGAGAGATCTACGCACATGGAGCGCGCTGTAAATGTTGATCGCGACCTCGTCGCGTAGATCCTCAGTCGCAGCTCTCCCCGCGCTGCCTACCGGACACGACGTGCTCCTTCGGAATGACGTTCCTGTCCACAGTCGGCGGCGCTGTTCGACGGAAACCCGCTTAAAAATTGTGAGTATTTGAAAATGGTTGGTTCGCCGAAAGTAGCGGACCTCGCAAGGTTACGGCTGCCGGATGTTCAGGCTCGATGGTCTCAGCGGCAGTAGCAATTTCTCCGGCGCCGCGAAGCCAAAGTTGAAAACTTTGGCCACTGCTGCATACCGTTAGAAAGGCTGCGTTAGCGTCGTCTTGGCGCTCGCGCGCCTTCGGGGACGATTCGCAGGAAGGCGCGAAGCGCCGAAGCGGGCCCGTGTCCAGAAGGTGCGTTGCGGGAGTAGAAAAAGACCAGCCGATTGGACTCGACCAGAAAGCCTCCACCGGCTGACCCGGGCGCGACATCGGCGTCAGCAGCGCGCCGGTTGCCGGCGGAGTCGTAGTGCCCGATTTTCAATCCCTGCGGATCTCCGGTGAGAACCCACAACGTACCATCGGGTCCCGGTCTGACTTCCTGAATCGACGGAACCCGTTTCTGCAGAGAAACCCCAGCTTCGTCGGTCGTGGGAAGACGTCTTCCATAGGAATCAAGATTCAGGAGCCGGATGTCGGCCGGGTAAGGCACGACGCCGACAAGGGAAAAGCGATCCTGCAACCACACAAGCCTGCTCGTGGACGGGACGAAGCTACGCGACACTACCGAGTGTTCGCCGTCGACAAGTCCATCGCGATTCAGAGGCACTGAAATGAGCGAAGGAACACCGGGGACAGAGTTCTGAGTCCACGCAAGTACGTATCGGTCACCCTGCCATCCAACAACGGGATTCTGCTGCGGCACAGTGTTAGGGAACACCACAGCGCCTCCGGGTGTCTCCACCCGACCGTCCCTGCTCACTTTCGTTGCGACAATCTGCGTAGGAGTTCCAACGCTCGTCCAGGCCACCAGGAAATCAATGCCATTGAAAGCCGCAGTCGCACGATTCCCCACCGCCGGCTTCGTGGCTCCGAGAACCTCTCGTTCGCCGAGCACGGCACCGTCGAGTGACACGCGGTCGAGAACGATTTCTCCTGTCGTGTCGCCGATCACAATGAAGGCCTGGCCGTTGAACTGGATCAGCAGAGGGTGGACAGGTTTTCGGTCGATCAGGATCGGGTCCGTGAGTGAATAGCCGTCGCGGTCGAAGATTCGAATAAAGTTTCGCTCTGCGCCTTCAGATTGCACGAACTCCTGCCAGAGCACGAGGTATCGATCACCCGCGGGGGCCAGTGCCAGGGCTCCTTGTGAAGCCGTGGCAATGGCCAGGGTCTTCTGTTCCGAACCTGGGAGCCTGCCTCCGCGCAGCAGCTTTCCCTGCAGATCGCTGTAACCATCGAGACGCGGCAGCGGGTACTCGACATGCGCAAACAGAACGTCACTACCATTTGTACCAAGTGCAGGTTGAGAGTTGGAGTCGCCAGGCCGTACCACCAGCGATCCGACCTGTCTGGCAGCGGCATCCGTTTCGATCAACCTGATCTGCCGCTTGAACTCAGATCGCTGCTCTTCGACGGCGATGACATAGCCGTGAGGCGTCGAGACCACCCTCAAGGCTCCTGAAACCCGTGCTTCATCAATGGTTGCGTGGTTGGTGGACAGAGAACCGTCGATCCTTGCGGAGAGAAGCTGTCCGGCACGACTCCAGAAAAGTCGAATGCCTCCGTCGCCAACGACGAGTTGGAACGCGTCCACCTTCTCTTCAAGACTCTGCGTCGTTCGCAAGGCGCCTTCCGGCGAGATGCTTACGAGGTTGAGTGAGCTGCCGTCCTTCACCGCAAGCAGGAAGCCCTCGTCAGTGGGACTGCTGATCATCGAATAGCTGGTGGCGCTTCCGATCAGTAGTTCATCGCCGAGCGGTTCACCGTCGCTCGTGAGCGGCCGCACATATAACTTTCGATCACTCGAGATGTACGCGAGCATGACCGCTGACTTGTTCAGGCTGAGCTGTGTTGCGTCCGCGGATTGCAGCGTTTTGCGTACAGTCCGGACTGTACCCACCACGCCGTCAGCACCTACGGTCGTGATCGCGACATCCGGTAAGGCCAGAATCTCGCCGAAACGAGATCCGACGATTCCCCACGCCACGAGGTACTTCGATCCGGTCCAGAGAACGGATGTGCCGCCATGGCCCCCACCGAGCGACAGCCGTACAGGATCGATCAGTTCACCGTTTGAAGAGACTCGCGCTGCCTCGATGGAATCCTGCCCATAGGTGCCGAACTCGCTGTCCCATACAAGCAGAAAGTCGCGCCCGTTGGATGCGATCGCTGGTGCCGATTGCGAATAGGGTGAGTGCCGCAGGTTTACTGGCGCGACGGGGATTTCCACATTCTGTTGCGCCGAGAGGACGCCACTGCAAAGGAGGATCACGAAAACCGTGAGCCGGAGATTCGAATTGAGGGCACGCGTACCTGACAAGGTGACGGACATGACTGTGATACGGAACGCAACAGGTCAGCGTTGGATGTCACCCGTTGGAGGCACGCTACCACCTAGTCAGCTCGTTCAATCGGAAGGAGAAGGCTCGGGTCAGTGCATCATCGCAGCAACCGGAATCTTACTTTCACACGAAGCCCGAAGTTGAAAACTCTGGCCACTCCTGCGCGAGCCGCAATCGGATGGGATGGCTGTCTCTGCCACTTGAAGTTCGGTCTCTGACTGGAAAAGTTTCTTGCAGACCACTCGAAGGTCAACCACACTTCTGAGCACGGCACCAGTCGCGATCCCATCATGCCTCTCGAAACCGGCGAATTACTCGGGCCTTACAGCATTCAGACGCTTCTGGGAAGTGGCGGCATGGGGGAGGTGTACCGGGCCCTCGATACGCGACTCGCACGCGTCGTCGCACTCAAGGTAATCGCGCCGGAACTGCTCGGCAATCCATCGCTTCAGAGGCGTTTCGAAATCGAAGCACGAGCAGCGTCTGCGCTGAATCACCCATCGGTCGTCACGGTTTATGACGTAGGCGAGACTCGTGGAGTGTCATGGATTGCGTTCGAATGGGTGGAGGGGCGCAGTCTCCGCCAGGCGCTTGGCAACGGGAGTCTGTCTCTGGGTGAGACGATTACTGTAGCCAGTCA
Organism: Thermoanaerobaculia bacterium; assembly: GCA_046590705.1. Taxonomy (GTDB): domain Bacteria; phylum Acidobacteriota; class Thermoanaerobaculia; order Gp7-AA8; family Gp7-AA8; genus JBKJUK01. The sequence goes on along the minus strand of JBKJUK010000103.1, from coordinate 284 downwards.
AGTGTCGGCCGGTCTCGCTGCTGCGCACGCCAAGGGAGTTGTCCACCGCGACCTGAAGCCTGAAAACATCATGCTCACGGTCGATGGACGCGCGAAGATCGTCGATTTCGGACTGGCTCGGCAAACCGTGACGGAAGCGCTCGAGGGTCCGGAGTCAGAAACCGCACGGATACCCGCAGGCGCCGCGACCTTCGAGGGTGCCATCTTAGGGACGGTCGGCTATATGTCGCCCGAACAGGCCTCAGGACGCCCAGCCGATTACCGATCGGACCAGTTCTCTCTAG
>JBKJUK010000291.1:0-4280 GCA_046590705.1 Thermoanaerobaculia bacterium | reverse complement strand
CATTTCACGGAGGGCCCGGAGAGCGGGCGAGCGCAGCTCGCCCCGACGGTGCATCCCTGTGAATTCGGCATAACGGGACTGCAGGAGCGCTTATTTCGGGATTCGAACCAGGGTCTGAAGCTGCTGGCCGTAGGTGGCTGTGCGCAGGCTGAGTTCCAGCGACTCAGCGTCGGCGAAGAGTTTCACGGACTGATAAAAGCGGTCCACTTTCCGGTAGGTATCCCGCGCGGCCAGTTTCAGAAGTTTGTTGTCTCTCAATTCCTTGACCACCGGCAAAAATGAGTTCGGTTCAATCCGACAACGCCAGACTTCCCCCGACACCAGTGTGGCCGGGCCGCGGGGCGAAGCGAGAAAAAGATCGAGGCTGGTATTGTCGAAGGCCAGAAGAATCTGATTCGCATCCTCGGTCGACTCGGCAGTCACTCCTGCGAGTTCGCGACGTCTCACTCGAAGACTGCCCGCCATTCGCTCACTCGCATCGGATCCGAGAATGCGCGCAATCATCTCGTCGGGCACGGACTCGAAGAGACCGTTGATGATCTGGCGGTTCGCGTCGCTGGCCGGGACCACTAAAACTCCACGCGGTCGCGGCACCACTCCGTCCGCTTCCAGGTCGTAGAGTACGAGCCCTCCCCCCTCAGAAAAGAGTCGCTCGAGATTGACAGGAAAAAGCCGGTCCGCTGCGCTCAGAATCTCCGGCACTTCAGAGACGACTGCAGAGATCATTGCGCTCGTAGGGATCGACAGCGCGGGCGACTGCGTGAGTTGGCCCCCGGCCCCCGGCCCCTGGCCCGCCTCATGTCCTGAACGTGAAGAGATCTCCAGACTGTCGCTCTTTACAATCCCGGCGCTGAAGGCCGGCCGGGCGATCGGAGGAAAGGACCACGAGGAGTCTTCACTCTGCCAGACAAAGAATTGTCCTTTCGCGGAGTCGATGAGTGCAGCATCGAACGGCTGGTCCGGTCGATCGGTGCGCGGAACCATCTCGCCGCTCGAGACGAACTCGCCATCCATGACCAGACCTCGCTGTGAGGCTCCGGCTGCGGAGATGAGACCTCGATGAAGCGCGTCGGGACGCGCCACGAAGCTCCAGCGCTTGTCACGCCGCCAGGCAACCACGTCAGCGTTGCCAAGAAGCCATGGCGCGTAACGCATCTGATCCTGAGGGAGTGCAGCGAGAGCTCGAGCCACGACCGCATTCTTCTGCGCAGCCCAGAAGAATGTCGCGAATCGCGGGACGAATACGATCTCCTCAGCATCATCCGGGACACGCTGCAGCAGTGAGCGGTCACCAGGGTTGCCCCAGCTTGTAAGCTCCGGGGTCGAAAAAAGAGGAAGAGCCAGAATCAGCACGCCCGTAGCGAAGAGAAGAAAAAGAATGACGAGGATCAGCAGCAGTTTTTGCATAACTCCTTACTCCGCATTTCTCACAGAAATGCGGGTTACCATCGTCGACTGACGATGATTCGCCGAATCGCGAGGAAGTTGAAGCGTACAGTGGCTGCGCCTCTCATGCCACTGCGAACCGCATTGCCGAATACGACCCGAGTGCGCAGAACCACGTCAGTGGTGGTCTCGTCGCTGGCGCGCGCCAGACTCTCACAGCTGAAAGCCGGACTGGGTCGAGAGCCTGACCGCAGAATACGGCTCGGCGTCGACATTCGTCCCTTCTATGAACCGCTGACCGGCGTCGGCTGGTACCTCTACCACCTGCTGGTCGAGCTGGCGAAACGGGATGACTTCGAAATCATCGCTTTCGGAGAAGCGATCGACGACATCCCCATGCACGTCGTACTCCCCCGCTCGATTCGCCACGTCGCTTTCCCTTCGGCCGAGGGAGAACTCGACCGTCGCATGCTGTCAGCCGCGTTCCCGCTGCTGATCCGTGCGCAGAAATGCGATCTCTTCTTCGGGGCCAACTATTTTCTTCCGCGCGCACTGGCTGCGGTTGCCAAACGACGAGTGGTGACCGTACACGACCTCACCTACAGACGTTACCCGGAACTACTCCAGCAGGAGACTCTGCAGAATCTGGAACGGGAAATGCTGCGCGAGATCGTCAGGGCCGATGCAGTCATCGCAGTGTCCGAAGCGACACGGCAGGATCTGCTTCACTTCTACCAGGTCGACCCGGGCAAGGCCGTCACCATCCTTTCCGGAAGTGCTCCGATGGATCTCCATCCAGAACCGGTGGCCGGCCTCCCCCCACGGTACGCACTCTTCGTGAGCACCATCGAACCTCGCAAGAATGTGGACGTGCTGCTACGCGCATTCGAAATCTGCTGCACGCAGAACACGTATGAGGGTCACCTGGTCCTCGTTGGAAAAGTCGGATGGAAATCCGAAGCGACCATGGCGCGGATCGCCCGCAGTGAGTGGCGCGACCGGATCGTGCACCTCGACTACCTGCGCCAGGAGCAACTGGCGACCGTTTATGCGAACGCTGAGATCTTCGTGATGCCTTCACTGTATGAAGGCTTCGGCTTTCCGCTGCTCGAGGCCATGCGCGCGGGGATTCCAAGCATCGCCGCGCGATCATCCTCACTGCCGGAGATCGGAGGAGATGCCGCGCTCTACTTCGACCCTCACAATCCTGGCGAACTCGCGCAACTCATCGGCCTGCTCAGCACAGATCAGACACTACGCAAAGAACTCGCGAGACGGGGCGAGGCACAGGCGTTGAAGTTCGATTGGAAGGTGGCCGCCGAGGCCACTGCAGGACTTTTTAAGAAGGTCGCCGGAAGGGAATGACTGGTCCGCGACTCATTGTCGACGGTCGTGCACTGGTAGGCCAGCGTACCGGGATTGGAGTTCATACGGCCGAGATTGCAGCCCGACTCTCACTGGACGAGCCGGCCATCATCGCCTCGCACAGGCCGGTTGTCGATCGCTCCGGAATCGAGAATCTGCGCTTCGATCATTCGACGCCACTTCGGCCTGGCCTTCTGTGGCAGCAGACCAGACTTGCCGGAGTTGCCGCTCGATACCACGACGCTGTGCTCTGGGCACCTCACGGAACATTGCCCATGACATGCGCGGTCCCGTCAGTCGTCACGATTCACGATCTGACCTCGATCACTTCGCCGTTTCGACACCGCTGGCAGACCGTGGCGTCCTTCAATCTCTTCATCGGAAGAAGTCTGGCCTCGGCCACACGAATCGCGGCCGTGTCCCGCAGCACGGCTGATGCATTGATGCGTGGTTTCGGAGTGGGCAGCGAGCGGATCGAGATCATCCACAACGGAGTTTCCCCATTCTTTCTGGAGAAGGTCGCGGACTCTCCTGTTCACGAGGAGCCGTACATTCTGTACGTGGGAACCATCGAACCGCGGAAGGGGATCAGTGACCTTCTCGCCGCGTGGAGGTCGCTGGCTCCTCCAAGACCTCGGCTGATTCTTGCAGGCTCGCGCGGCTGGGGAATCGGCGCTGTGAGACGAGACATCGAGACGTTTCGCGCGAGCGGTGAGCTCGAACTGCGCGGGTTCGTCAGTCGCGAAGAGCTCCGTATGCTTTACCGTAACGCGCTCTGTTTCGTCTACCCATCACTCGACGAAGGCTTCGGTCTTCCACCACTCGAAGCCATGGCCGCCGGTGCACCAGTCATCGCCTCCAACGGAGGCGCCATCCCGGAGGTCGTCGGCGACGCCGCGCTGCAATTCGAGGCTGGCGACTGGCGCGCATTGTCTGCGGGACTGAGACGTCTGATGAGCGAGCCCGGGTTGCGTAGTGACCTGCAGGCCCGCGGCTCTGCGAGGTCGCAGCGTTTCGACTGGGATGTGAGTGCGAAGCGAATGACCTCGTTGATCGTGGAGGCGTACGAGAATCGATGAAAGCCTCACCGCGCATCGTGATCGATTGCCGCAAGATTGCCGACTTTGGAATCGGCACGTACATCCGCGGACTGCTTTCGGGGATCGTGCAGCATCCGGGAGAGGAGCGTTACGTTCTACTGGTCCCCGCAGCGCTGCAGCATCTCGCACCGGATCACGAGCGTTTCACCGTCGAGCATTTCGATGCACCTCCCTACAGCATTGCAGAGATGCGAGCCCTTGATGCGATGCTGAACAGATTACAACCGCAACTCTTTCACTCGCCGCACTACACCACTCCGCTCGGGCGGCACCGCATGGCCGTCACCATCCATGACTGCATTCACCTGCATCGGGGTACGGGGCTTCGGAATCCGCTCAAGCGATCGGTTGCTCGATGGATGATCCGGCGTGCAGCGATGAAGGCCACGAACTGTGTTCCGGTGAAGACTATCGAGGCCTTCATCGCTG
>JBKJUK010000134.1:0-6916 GCA_046590705.1 Thermoanaerobaculia bacterium | reverse complement strand
AAGCAGATGGCCCCGTTTCATCACGCGGCTAGGAACCGCTCAACGTTTCTGGCTGAAAGCCGCTATGATCTTCTGCAACGAAACCGACCGCTCGAGGTACTCCCATACCGCCAGTACGTCTTCCTTGTGCGGGATCGAGTGCAGTTCGGAATCGGGCACCGAGAAACGGGCGCGGTTGTACCACTTGATGGCCTCGTCAGGGAAAATCTTCAGCTGATCCCGCGCGTGCTGAACCAGGAGAAGCTCGTCCGGATCCACGAGCGTCGCCTGCGTATGCAGATACTTCATTCGCGGCGGCTGGTTCTGCGCTTTAGCATGCAGCATGGCCTGCTTACGCACCATCGAATCGCGGTCGGGATAAGCGACCGAAAGCTCGTGCAGGTGCTGAACAACCCGGCCCGTGAGATCGACTTCCTCTGTTAGACGCAGACCCGATTCGTACAGATACTTTCCGCTCTCGCTCGGAACTTTTGAAAGATGACTCCATAGCACTACAGCGCCCAGACCAATTGGCTGCTTCGAACCGGGAAACTTGAAGGTAAGTCGTCCCACTGCTGCCAGGCGAAGCGGCTCGGCATGGTCGACCATGACGCCGCGCTCGCCGATGTTCACGATTCGTACAGCGATTGCTCCAAAATTCCCCTCGATTGCCGGGCTGATCGCGAAGCGCTGCCTGTCACGGTTATCTTCAAGAGTGAGCGTTGGTAGGGTAACCATGGCGCGATCGTAGACACCTGCCGTCAAAGAAATGGCAAAGACCTGCTGATGCGCACGCGGATCGAGGAACTTCTATTCGAGATTCAGCAGGTCAAGGACTTCATCCGCACTCAGTGGACGCGTCTTTCCTTCTGGAAGGTCTCCGAGAGGCAGCCGACCGGATGCGATCCGCGCGAGCTGCTCGACCGAGCTTCCAACTGCCTCGATCATCCGACGTACCTGCCGATTCCGACCCTCGGTGATCGTAACGTCGATTGTCCGCAGATCGTTCGCATCCGGACGAGTCACCTCGGCCGGTCTGGTTGGTCCGTCGTCGAGGGGGACTCCGTCGCGGAGCCGGCGCAACTGATGTTCTGCAAGGTCGGTGGAGACAGTGGCCCGATAAGTCTTCGGGACCTTGTACTCCGGATTCATGATTTTTTCGGCGAACACGCTGTCATTGGTCAGTAGCAGCAATCCGGTAGTATCGATGTCGAGTCTGCCCACTGCGAAAACGTAGGGATGATCCGGAGGCAGTAGATCGAACACAGTCGGGCGTCCGGTCGGATGATTGTAGGTAGTGAGATAACCCGCAGGTTTGTGAAGCGCCAGGTAGATCCGCTCCTCACGGACGAGCGGCTCACCGTCGAATCCGACTGCGTCCCGCTCGAGATCGATCCACTGGTCTGCATCAAGGACCACCTCACCGTTCACAGTGACGCGCCCGGCAAGAATCCACTGTCGCGCCTCGCTTCTCGAACCTCGACCGGCCTTGGAGATGATCCTGTCGAGCGTCTTGATGGGCCGGTCGCCGGTGGCCGGTTTGATTACACTCGTTTTTCTCATCCTGGCGAATGGTAACCGCAAGAAGCTGCAGCGGGATTACCCTTTCACGCAGACGACCTGCCTGAGCGTCTGCACGATCTCCACGAGATCCTTCTGCGCCTCCATGACTGCTTCGATCGATTTGTACGCCGCGGGCGTTTCATCGATGACGTCTTTGTCTTTGCGGCATTCGATTCCGGCTGTATCGCGTTCGTGATCAGCGAGAGTGAATCTCCGCTTCGCTTCGCCTCGTGACATGGCCCTTCCCGCGCCATGACTGCAGCTGTTGAAGCTCTCGGGATGACCTTTGCCGCGCACAATGAACGAACTGGCTCCCATGCTTCCCGGAATGATTCCGAGCTGCCCCTTCGCGGCGCTCACTGCGCCTTTTCGGGTGATGAAGACTCTCTCGCCGTAGTGCTCTTCGATCGAGACGTAGTTGTGGTGACAGTTGACCACTTCGTCGGTGATCTGGAATGCCGGAAGCCCCTTCGAGTTCGACAAGGCCCTGACAACAGACTGCATCATCAGCCGCCGGTTGGCCATGGCAAAATCCTGCGCCCAGTGAACTCCTTCGACATACTCATCAAAGTGTTGGCTTCCTTCATCGAACCAGGCCAGGTCACGGTCTGGAAGATTTCGCTGCAGTCGTTTCGCGTCCTGCTTCGCCATCTCGATGAAATACGTTCCGATGCGGTTACCGACGCCTCTTGATCCACTGTGTAGCATGAGCCAGACCCGGCCTGTTCCATCAAGACAGATCTCGATGAAATGATTGCCGGTGCCGAGCGTCCCGAGGTGGTTGAGATCGTTGCCTTTGCCGAGCTTCGGATGCTTAGAGGCCATGCGATCGTAGCGCGGCTTGAGGGCACTCCACTCCGCATTGACGGATTCGGGCGTCCGCTGCCAGGCCCCTCGATCTCCCGGGCCACCGTTGCTGGTGCGGCCGTGAGGGATAGCGGCTTCGATCGCAGAACGCACAGCACGAAGGCTCTCAGGCAGATCATTTGCGGTCAGCGTCGTCCGCGCAGCCATCATTCCGCAACCGATGTCCACGCCCACTGCTGCGGGGATGATCGCTTTCCTGGTCGGGATCACGCTTCCTACGGTCGCGCCCATACCCCAGTGGACATCGGGCATCGCGGCGATCCACTTGTAAATGAAAGGGAGCGACGCCACGTTGTAGAGCTGCTTCTTCGCGACCTCTTCGACAGGCACGCCGCGAGTCCAGGCCTTGATGGCTACTGAATCGCCCGGATTGAGAATGTCGTAGTTGTTTTCGTTCATGAGCTGAAGGGCAGAACCGAAGATAGGAAGCCTCTGTTCCGGGCCTTAACTTCGCCTGACTGCGAAATCGCGACCGCATCGCCTTCGCACTGTCGCATCCGTAATTCCGATGAGCACGGGATGCTCCGGCAAACTTGCGAGGTGGGACGAGCGAAGAGGAATCTCCGTTCCGCGCCGCGGAGGTCCTGACCGTTACACCGCATCCGCGCGGACCGGAGATTCCTCTTCGCGGTTAAAGCTGCGGGACGCTAACCACCAAGAGGCTCATCGGAATGACGTCGTGGTAGCGACCCGGGATGTGGCGGGAAGGGCCTTGAGTGCGAGATCCTCCCTGACTACGCACGTGTCAAAAACAAGAGCGCCGGCCTCTCGACCGGCGCCCTGCAGCTGACACTACTGCTGCGGAGGTACGGTCGTCGAAGACGTCGACGTGCTGCTGGTGGTCGTCTCCGTTGCCGTGACCGCAATCGGGGCACCGTTGCTGTCGGTCTCCACCGGAGCTGCTGCCACCGCGGTGTCGAGAGTTGCCGTCGCGTCAGGAATTGCCGCCGAGTCGGTTGCCACAGTGGTAGATTCCACAGTGGTTTCCGTCGCAATCACGTCCGTCTTATCGGTCTTGCACGCACCTGCCATCAGAGCTACTGTCATTACTGCTACCGCCATCACGTTTTTCACTTTTATCTCCTTCGTTTTTCGATCCGGATCAGACCGGATTCGGTAGCTGCCTGCTACGAACATCAATCTCGGTTCGGATGGCGACAGAGTCCTTAGAGTTGAATGTGAGAGTTGTGGGAAAGTTATGGGCTGAGAGAAAAGGCGCGGGAACCGCACTGAGACCTGAAGTCATGAGACTCGCTTTTGAAGACATCGTGCTGGACACGAACCTGCGCACACTCGCACGCGACCAGAACGCTATTCCGCTCACCGGCAAAGCCTGGCAGCTACTCAACACACTTCTCGAAGCGAGACCGAAGCCGCTATCACGTGAGGAACTTTCCAGCAGACTCTGGCCCGATACGTTCGTTTCCGACACCAATCTCGCCAGTCTGATCAAAGAGATTCGTGCAGCAGTCGGTGACGACGCCAAAGCACCGAGAGTAATCCGCACCGTGCATCGTTTCGGTTACGCGTTCATTGCGGAGGTTCGGGAAGAGATGGATCCCGAAAAGCCGATCGACTCGATCGCCATCCTTCCCTTCGCCAACGAAGCAGGAAGCTCGGAATACGACTACCTTGCTGACGGAATCACCGAGACCCTGATCAATACACTCTCGGCACTCAGCCGCCTCCGTGTCGCTCCTCGGGCTGCGGTTTATCGGCTTCGCGACTTCGAAGGTGACTCCACCGAGCTGCGCAGAAAGTTGAATGTACGCGCGGCGCTATCGGGCAGGTTACGCATCGTGGGAGGCGAGGTGCTGCTGCAGGTCGAGCTCACTGATCTGGACAACCAGACTCAGATGTGGGGCGCGCAGCTTCGCCAGAAAATGACTGATCTCCTGGCGCTCCAGGAGCAACTCTCGCGCGAAGTTCTGCGGCAACTCCCTGATAGCCTGACCGTCGACGGTTCGCAGAAACTGGCCAGGCCCGTGAGTGAAAACCACGAAGCCTACCGCATCTATCTCAAAGGCCGTCATCACTGGAATCGCCGGACCAGCGAAGGAATCGAGCGTGCCATTTTTTATTTTCAGTCGGCGCTCGACAGCGATCCCGATCTGGCCCTGGCCTGGTCCGGTCTCGCCGACTCATACATCGCGCTGGCATCTCGCGACCTCCTACTTCCCGCGGAGCTTTTCCCTAAGGCCGAAGCCGCCGCCTCGCGAGCAATTGAGCTCGATCCCGATCTCGCGGAAGCACACGGTTCCCTTGGCGCCATTCACGAAATCTTCCGCTGGGACTGGAACGCTGCAGAAAAATCACTTCTCGAAGCGTTGCGGCTCAACAAGAGTTACCTCACCGCGAGGGTCTGGTACGCGCAGACCCTCGCTCATCAGGGCCGCTTCAGTGAAGCGCTAGGGCAGATGTCCATCGCCAGCGAGAGCGATCCGATTTCGTTCACACTCAACTCGCAGACCGCGGCGCTTCACTACCTGGCGCGTTCGTACGACAAGGCAATTCAGCACTGCGAGGCGGCGCTCGAGATCAACCCGCACCACGAACCAGCTCACTTCACACTCGGCCTGGCGTATGCGCAGCAGGGCGATCGGAAGCAGGCTCTGAGCGCACTGATGAAAGCTCACAACATCTCCACAGGCGAACCACACGTCGAGTCGGCCCTGGGGTTCATTGAGGCTTCCGAGGATCGCGACGCTGCTGGCAACCGAATGCAACGCCTGCGTGAGATGACATCGACACGCTATGTCTCTCCAGTGCATTTCGCGCTGATTGAAACCGCTCTCGGAAACTTCGACGCGGCATTCGAATGGCTCGAGAAGGCCGCAGAATCGAGGTCGGGATGGATGGTCTTTCTGAGAACTGAACCACGCTTCGATGCGCTACGCTCGGACTCGCGCTTTTTGAAGCTGTTGTATCGCACGGGACTCGAAGGCAGATGACAGCGCAGCGGCCCGGATTTCCAGCGCCCGCATGGAAACATCGAAATGACGAGCCAGGAAAAAGCGGGCCGGGCTTCCGCCCGGCCCGCTTCTCAATCGCTCTGATGCGATGTGCGCCCGTTGAGGCGCTGAATGCTATTGCTGTAAACGAGCTGCTCCGACACGATCGCGATCCGACTGCTCGGCCCAGCGAACATACGTAATGATCGACTGCTCTTCACCGTCGGCGTTCGTGCCGAGCTTGAGCTCGTACACAATCGGACGGCCCTCGTCGTTGAAGTCGGTCGGTGTTCCCCACTGCCACTCTTCGTTGAGGTCGAAGCTGAACGCGCTGATCAGCTGCGACTCGAGGCCCTCAGAGATCAGATCCGATCCGTTCGGATCGAAGCTTTTGGTGGTCGTACCGGAGTAATGCGCCTGCACGGCCAGCTGGTCGAAATCGTGCTGGTTCGGACCGGTGCTCTTCCAGTCAGTCGCGCTGGTATTCGAGTAATAGTCCATGCAAGTGTTCTGCGAGGTGCCGTTCTCGGAGGTATGTCCGAGGCCGAAGTCGTGACCAACTTCCTGACACATCACGTGGCGCTTTTCGGTCTCCGGGTAGCCGCTGGCGAAATACGTATCGTTCATCTTGGAAGTTCCCCAGGCGATGTGAACGGTCGAACCGCTGACCACGTTGATCGAGGCCAGTCCAAGCCAGCCAGTGCTACCGTAGGTGTAATTGCAGACGCGGACAGCGTTGGATACGGCCGGGCAACTGCTGCGCGTGCCGGAGTCGGTGGCGCCTGCAGCTAACGTAAGGGCGAGAACGGCGGAGTTGTTCCAGCCACGACGGTTGAGAGTGTTAGGGTTGGAGGAGTCGCCGAAGAGCGACTTGCTGAGGTGCGTTCCCCAGGCGGTGTTGGTGGTGGTGGTGGAGTTGTAAACCGTGATCGCCGCTCCACCTGTACTGGGACGAGCCCAGTGGTAACCGCTCCAGCCGTGTGCGGCTGAGGCAGGGAGCGACGTTGCAACAAGAAGCGAGGCGACTGCGAGAACTTTGCGAAGACGCATGTGTCTAATCCTTTTTAAACCGTTCCGATTCAAAATTTCCGTTCCGTGAAGGGACGGGGTCTCTGTTCGAGGAGGACATAGAGCATTCCGTACGCCATCGAAGATAAAGTCGCAAACGCATGGCTCAAAATGACTTACCGTCAACGTCACCATTACGTGACGCCCTGCCTCCTATATGGATTTGACCCGGCTGAGGGTCGGTGCCTAACCCTCGACAGAAGGACAGTCCCGTGTTGTCCTGATCTGGGGTCGGGGACAAGTTGGATCCATGGGGCCTTGCATGGAGCCGTCGTCGATCGCGGCCTCAGCGTCCTGCGAATTGCGGTCCGAGTACGGTACGGAGTGTTTCAAGTGTGGAACTGTCGACGCCGAGGTAGATCACGATGGAATTGCCACGCAGGTAGAAATGCGGCGCGGTCATCCAGGCCATACTGGACATTCCAATCGAGCCGCCGGTTGGACTCGCCTCTTCCGAGGCCGTGAGCGCTTCCCTGTCGGTCTTGAAT
>JBKJUK010000001.1:0-5085 GCA_046590705.1 Thermoanaerobaculia bacterium | reverse complement strand
CCACCCTGTTCCTCGTATCTTCGGCACCGTCCAGAAAAGCGAAAAGGGGCTCTACGCCCCTTTTTTGTATCGCATCTGAATGGGTCCTGCCCATGTTCGCCAAAAAAAAGGGGGCTTTACGCCCCCGTTTCTTCACAGCTGAGTATGGCTAATATGTGCACCCTCCAGCGCTTTGTCAAGGCCTGGGCACTCATATTTATTCAACGACAGAGATGGCTACGCGATCGGCGAGAGTGATCGGGGTAGAGCGGGGGAGCCGCAGGATCCTCTTGTACCAGGGAGCCGGCCTCGGCTTGCCGCCGCTGGCCATGATCATTTTTCCAAGTTCAGTCACTTCCGCAGGCCGCATCCTGATGCAGCCATGCGATTCGCCGGCATCCAGTGCCACCAGCGTTCCGTGGATGTAGTAGTCCGGCTCCTTGAAGAAGATCTTCAACCGGCGCATCGGATTCTCAGGGTCACCAGGTTTCGTTGCTTCCTTTCCTTCGGCCCACTTTTCTTTCGGCGGCACCCAGCCTGGATTCCAGATCATTCGACGGATCGTGAAGTCGCCGGTCGGGGTCGGATGCTCTTCGGCACCGACCGCCACGTCATAAATTTTTATGATCTCGCCGTCTTTCATCACCTGAAGTTTCTTGTCGGAGAGATCAACTGTGAGCGTAACGGCGGCGGATGCCACGATTGGAATTAAAGTCGTGAGTGCAAGGGCTTGAAACAGATGTCGGAATGAGCGCTTCACTCTGGAAACGGGGGTCAGGTTCATATCACTCGAATTTGCAAACGACATTCCGATTTTCGTGGTTACGGGCGACGCCAGACTGGGCCCAACAGCGGCATACACGCGAGTGCCCGGCGCCCGGCACCACCTGCAGCGGACAGAGCGTCCGCAACCGCGGACTGTTGGCGCAACGCGGAGTGCGACAGATTGCGATATTTGTGTGGCACAGGCAATCCTGCCTGTGGGCGATGCGCTGAATTCGAAGGCGGATGAACGCAGAACGATGAAGTGAGAAAGAGTCAGAAACATCGCTCGAATCGACGGTGCCGCGCCACAGGCAGGATTGCCTGTGCCACACAGGTACCGCGGGGGTATTGCAGTGTGGTGCTGCGCGCAGGAAGAATGAGTCTGCAGGAATTCGGTTCTGTTCCGGTGAACGACAATGGTGCGAATCCGGGTACGAACCGGTGACAGACACTCAGCATCGGAGATTAGATATGCCCGTGAGCATTCCAGCGTTTCTGCTGGTCACGCAATTCGCCGTCGCTCTCTTCGCGGCTACGCCCGCACCTCCAGCCACAGACGTTCGCCAACGACTCGAGGCAACCGTTGAATTTCTGGCGTCGGACGTACTCAGAGGTCGAGGAACGCCGAGCGCGGAACTCGACATCGCCGCCGCCTATCTCGCATCGCAGTTGAAGAGTGCAGGATGGAAACCGGGAGCGGGACAGGACTATCTGCAGCGCTACGAACTGCGGTCTCTCGATCCCGTTGATGCGCGCTACGAACTCCGCATCGACCAGCAACGAATCAGTCCTGGCGACTTCATCGTGATCCCTTACGGCGTCGATCCGCTTCGGTCCCCGCTTCGCGGCGAGGCCGTCTTCGCCAACCATGGGATCGACTGGCCCGAGCAGAACCTCACCGACTATGACGGTCTTCAACTCAAGAACAAAGTTGCGGTCATTCGCACCGGCAACACCTCAGGCACCACCAGCGGTTCGGCCTCCAGCCCCGATCGATTTGCCGGCAAACTCATGGCTTCGACCACGCGTGGTTCGGTGCTGACTCTTCTGGTCACACCGGAAGTACGCAGCGCAACCGGTACTGAACAGGCGCGGGGAGAAGCGGCCCTGCTTCGATCCATGAGCAGATCTACATACGCCTATCTGCCCGCAACTCCAATCACCTCAGCCTTCGGACCTCTGGTGGCGATCACGCCTCAAGTCTTTGATCGAACGCTCAGAAAGGCGGCAGGGGTTTCGTTTGAGCAATGGAAGCGCTCCGGAGCAATTCCTCGTGCGAATACTTCTGTCGAAGTCGAGCTGAGAACAACGGCATCGACGAAATCAGGGAAGGCATCCAACGTGGTGGCGATGCTTCCCGGCAGTGATCCCGCTCTTCGCGATGAATGGATCGTACTCTCCGCGCACTACGATCATCTCGGGGCGGTCGCAGGAACCGACGGGTCCGAGGTTGTTTACAACGGAGCGGACGACAACGCTTCCGGCGCAGCAGCGCTGCTCGAGATTGCTCGTCGCCTCGGGGCCCTCTCGCCGCTCCGCCGAAGCGTAATGATCCTTCTGGTGAGCGGAGAAGAGCGCGGGCTGCTCGGCTCCGCGTATTACGCTTCACGACCGCTCGTTCCGATGAAACGTGTGGTGGCGAATATCAACGTGGACATGATCGGTCGGTCGAATGGTTCGGTCCAGGCCATCGCTACAAACTCCGAAGCGCTTTTCGAGAAAGCGCGGGAAGCCGGCCAGGCCTCAGGAATCCGCGTGCTGGGTGATCAGCAACCTGCCATGCGAGTGGCCTATCTGACAGATTCCTATCACTTCAGCAGGTTCGACGTCCCGGCGGTGGAGTTCTTCACCGGACTCCATTCCGACTACCATCAGCCCGGTGACGACGCCCCCGAAGTGCGCTACGAGGAACTGACCCGAATCACCGAAGCAATCCTGCGGCTGACCGAGTTTTACGCACGCGGAGGAAAGGCGCCTGCAGTTCGAAGGCCCGCCTGGTTCGTAGCAAGGTAAGTGGAGCACAGGCAATCCTGCCTGTGACGGGACCAACTGAATTCGCAGCAGGGTGCTCCGACGCCGCAATCACCTGCGAGCGGACGGCCCAGGGAGCGGGCGAGCGCAACTCGCCCTACAGGCTCGGGCCACCGTTGATTGGAGCGAAGTTTCTGACTCTTTTCTTACTTCATCGTTCTGCGTTCATCAGCCCTCCGAACTCACTTCAGCGCCTCACAGGCAGGATTGCCTGTGCTCCACTGAAATAAACGTGCTTGACTTCTGTTAGCGTGTGCATAAGTATTCACTCGTCATGAATAAATATGCCACCACAGAAGCCTCGCAGCGCCGCGATGCGATCCTCTCGATCGCCACGAAGAAGCGCGTCTCCTCTCAGGAGGAGCTGCAGGGAATGATGGCGGCGGCAGGATTCGAGGTCACTCAGCCCACGCTCTCCCGGGACATCCGCGAACTCGGGCTGGTGAAAACTCCCGCTGGATATGTCTCTGTGGACAAAGTGGCAACTGCAACCGAAGCCGCCGGATCAGCCGGAAAGCTCCAGAAAGCGATCACCGAATTTGCCTTGTCACTCGAACCGGCCGGTAATCTGGTCGTGATCCGCACGCCACCGGCCGCGGCTCATCCGCTGGCACTGGCAGTCGATCAGGCCGCCTTACCGAATGTGCTCGGCTGCATCGCCGGCGACGACACCATCTTTGTGGCCTTCAAGTCGACCAGCGCCGCCACCGCCTTCACCCGACGATTCCGCGAGAGTCTCTCGCCACGTCGTCCGCGCTGATCGAACGCGCATCTCTCTTCCCAACGTCGAAAAGGAGCGCAGGAAACCAACATGAACGCCTTACGTGTCGCCATTGTCGGAGCAACCGGATACGCTGGAACTGAGCTCACCGTTCTTCTGGCCGGTCACCCCCAGGTGGAACTGGTCGGCGTCTACTCAGGCGGCAGCGGAGCCACCGGTCCGCTCGTTTCGCTCGATCACCGACTGCGCGGCGCGCGAGGTCCGCAGCTCGAGGCCTTCGATTTCGATCGACTGGCCGCGGCGAACCCTGAGGTGGTGTTTCTGGCGACGCCAAACGAGAGCTCGGCAACTCTGGTCCCTCGCATCCTGGAGCTCGGCTGCCGTGTGATTGATCTCTCAGGCGCTTATCGTCTTCAGGAACCATCAGCCTATCCGGAGTGGTACGGATTCGACCACCCTGCACCTGCTTTGCTCGAGCACTCCGTCTACGGCCTTCCCGAGTGGAGCGACGGCGCTCTTCCAGCCGCGCAGCTGGTGGCCAATCCCGGATGCTATCCGACAGCCATCGTGCTGGCGCTCAGGCCGCTGGTCTATCTCATCGACCGGGAGCAGGCCGTGATCTGCGACGCCAAGAGCGGAGTCTCCGGCGCTGGAAAACGAAGCGAAGTCGCCTTCTCCTTCGCCGAGCTTGCTGGCAATTTCAAGGCCTATTCCGTCGGTCATCACCGCCACGAGCCCGAGCTCCGGGCCGCCCTCGACCTCGGGTCCCGCACGCCGTTTGTCTTCGTCCCGCACCTTCTGCCAACTGTCAGGGGAATCCTGGCCACGATTCACGTAGGCTTCGACCGCGTCGTGAAAGCTGAGGAACTGACTTCACTGTTCGACGCTGCCTATGCCCATTCTCCATTCGTGCAGGTTCTGCCAGGTGGAGAGCTTCCGGAAATGCGCAACGTGGTCCAGACACCGCGCGCAGAGATCGGCTTCGTGCTGCTGAACGGTGGACGGAGAGCGGTGATCGTTTCAGTGATCGACAACCTGCTGAAAGGGGCCGCTTCGCAAGCCGTTCAGAATTTCAATCTGATGCACCAGTTCGCGGAAACGGAGGGCCTGGCAGCATGAAAGACGTCATCGTTGTCAAACTCGGAGGAAGTCTTCTCGATCAACCAGACGCGCGAGCGCGGGCGCTGCAGGCCATCGCCACAGCCTGGTCGGCAGGCCAGCAGATCGTGCTCGTTCACGGAGGCGGGAAAAATATCGACACAGCCCTCGTCGATCTCGGCATTCCAAAGCGGACTCACCATGGACTCAGAATCACCGACAGCGCAACTCTGCAGGTGGTAGTCAGTACTCTCGCTGGTGCTGTGAATCAGTCCGTGGTCTCGGGACTCGAGAGCTTCGGCGTTCCCGCAGTCGGACTTTCCGGTGCACGGGCGCGCATTCTTGCTGCGAACTTTCATCCGGCCATCGATGGCGTCGAACTCGGCTTCGTCGGAGAAGTAGTCAGCGCCGACGCAGCGCCTCTCTTGGACGCGCTCGAGCGCGTCCAAGAGAGGCGCTGCGTCGGCGCTGACTACTTCTCCGACGAAGCC
>JBKJUK010000335.1:0-13208 GCA_046590705.1 Thermoanaerobaculia bacterium | reverse complement strand
CGCGACCCTTGCTCGTAGATTCCTCAGTCGCAGCTCTCTCTGCGTTGGATACCGAGCACGGCGCGCTCCTTCGGAATGACGGCTGGTCCGTTGCGGCGCAATTCTTCGACCCGCAACTCCGCATAAAACCTGTGAGTTTCTTAGAAGCGGCGGGATGGGTGGGTGCGAGGGATCTACGCACAGGGAGCGCGTTGCGAATCCTTTCCTGCTGCTCGTCTCTTTCCCCTCGTCGCTGTCTCCCCGCTTCAGTCGGCCTTCTTCTCTTTCCTGAGAAGCACGGCGTCGCTGGTCTCGGTCGCACGGGAAACCAGAATTGATTTTCCATCCGCTGCAAAACTGAAATCGTAGATGATTCCGGAATCGAATTTCGAGATCTGCCTGGGCGTGCCTCCATCGATCGGATGGCTCCAGAGATTGTCCGTTCCCTTGGCGTTGAGCGAATAGACTAAAGTTTTCCCATCAGGTCCGAATTCAGGTGCCAGGTACCCACCCGAGCTCGACGCGGAGAGCGGAATCCTGGTAAGGATTCGTCCCCCACTGGCGGGAAGGATGACCACCGAAGTGAGGCGGGCCGTGCCTGCGGTTCCTCTCAACGTGCTGACCAGGAATTTGCCGTCGGGTGAAAAGGCTGCCGCTCCGAAATTGCCCTGAAAAAGTCTCTCCGCCCTGCCGTCGGCTACGCCCATACGCTCGAGCGCAGTGCCAGCTGGATAAACGAGCCACTTCTCGTCGGGCGAAATCGCCAGCCAGGCATCCCTGCCGGCCACGGCGATTCGACGCCGTCTCGAACCGGTGGAATCTGCCGTCCAGAATTCCGAAGGTCCGTTCTGTTCCGACAAATAGTAAAGACTTCCGCTCCGTCCAACGACGGGACTGTACTCGGCCCCCGACTGGTCGGTCAGACGCTGCGAACCACCGCTCTTGAGCGAGAGCTTCCAGATGTCTGGGGGGCCGCCGGCCCCCGAATCGAAAACTACGTCGCCCTCCGGAGTAACACTGAAATTAACGGGTACGTTTCGTTCATTCTCAGGTGTCAGCGACTCCGAAGTTCCGTCGGGCAGCACCCGCCAGAGCCGAGCCCGCGACTCTCCCTGTACCATCAGAATCGTGTTTCCATCGCGACTGATCAATGGCCCCAGGTAGCTGTTGGTGTCGTTGGTAATCCGCTGCAGTGAACCGTCAGGGTACGCCACATGCCACAGCTGTGAATTCCCTTCCGTTGCATTACCGGTCATCCAGAGACCCTTTCCGGAAGGATCCCACATCACGTTCGCGACCCAGAAGAAGCGTTGTTTGAGAAGGTTGCGCTGGTTGGATCCGTCTGCATTCAGAAGCAGGACATCTCCGTGAAGACCTCCCTCGGTCGAGCGGACGGGCCAGGCGATGGTGGAGCCATCCGGCGAAAAGTGGGGAGTGTCACCTCTCTGGGGCGACCGCAAGGTGGCAATTATGCGCTGGTTACCGCCATCGACATCGGCAAGGACCAATTGATGTTCATCGCTGTCCGGCAACAGCCGCCTGAAGACGAAAGATTTTTCATCCGGAGCGAGAGAAATGCTCGAGTTTAGATTCTCCAGCAAACGCTTCGCCGTGCCGCCGAGGGTTGGGACCTTTTCCAGATAGGCCGAATAGCTGCCGTCTTCCGGCCAGCGGGTAATGAACATGTAATTACCATCGCCCGTAAAACGGGGAGGTCCGGCTCCGTCGGCGGAGAGCGGGCGCACCTCCACCTCACTTCCCGTGGCAAGCTGGCGCACCAACACTCTGTACATTCCTCTCTCGCCGAGAACGAGTGCGACGTACTTGCCATCAGGTGAGATCGACGCATTGCGCAGGTTGCCACTTGTGGTGATCCGTTCGATCGATCCGAATCGAGGTAGCTCCTCCCTGGCTGAGTAGCGGCGCCAGCCGAAAACGGCGGCGGCCGTGATCAGAATCAGCAGTGCGGCCGAAAGAGGGATCGCGAATCTCGCTCGTTTTCGTAGCAGAGGACTGACTGCCCCGCTTCCGGATCCCGGGGTCAGTGAATCGTATTCGTCAACCAGATCGTGCAACTGTGCGGCGAGGTCCTTGAACGACTGATAGCGTGAGTCGGGCTCTTTGGCCAGACAGCGCTTCAGGATGCGCCGCAGTTCTACCGGCGCGTCAGGATTCAATTCGGTGATGGATACAGGCTCGCTGTGCAGCACTGCATGGAGCGAATCGAGATTCGACTTTCCCTCGAAAGGTTTTCGGTGCGTGATCGCTTCGTAGAGAATGCAGCCGAACGAGAAAACGTCTGTGCGCGCATCGACTGCTCGCCCCTCGATCTGCTCGGGCGACATGTACCCGACGCTGCCCATCACGATTCCTTCGCGCGTCTCTTCGCGCACATGCGTCGGAGCATCAGCCGACTGCGCGGCCTCGGTTTCCTCGGTGAGTTTGGCAAGACCGAAGTCGAGAACCTTGGCCTGGCCCTCGCGCGTGATCATGATGTTGTCAGGTTTCAGATCGCGATGAATGATTCCCGCTGCCTGCGCCCTCGCCAGTCCATCGGCAGCCTGCGCCAGGTAACGCAGCAAGGTCTTGAGCCTGGTACGCTCCGCGTGAATCTTCGCGCGCAACGTGACCCCGTCCACGAGTTCCATGGCGATGTAATGGACACGCTGCCCATCGATCTCCGAGTCACCAATGTCGTAGATACTCACAATGTTGGGGTGGTTCAGTGCTGAAGCCGTTCGCGCTTCCTGCATGAAACGGCGGAGCCGGTCTTCGTGCGTGCTGTACTCGGAGGGAAGGATCTTGAGCGCGACATTGCGACCGAGACGGACATCTCGCGCTTCGTAGACCTCGCCCATTCCACCTGATCCGAGGGTGCCGACGATCTCGTAATGACCGAGCTTCGTCCCTGCGTTGAGTTCCATGTGCGGGCCATTCTAAAGCAGATGTATCTGATGCATGGGATCATGCAGCATCGGAGGTTCTGATGAAGGTATTGCTGGCGCCGTTGTTCTGCTTCGCGTTCACTGGCTGTGCACTGATCTCTCATGGGACAGAGAAGACCATTCAGGTTACCTCCAACCCATCACCAGCGCGCGCAGTGTTGATCTGTGATGAAAAGTCCGTTGGCGCAGTGGATACACCCGGGAAGATCACATTCAAGCGACGCCAGGACGCATGCGAAATCAGGTTCACACGTGATGGACTTACGACTTCGATCATCGCACTGGAACGATCGGTGTCGCGTGCATTCTGGGGAGACTTCGGACTGGCGGGTGGGTCCTTCTTCGGCACGCTCCTGGCTCTTAGTAACAATCTCGAGGGTCTGATCGCCTTCCCGGTGTCTCTTGCAGTCGGAGGAACTTCTCTGATCGTTGATCGCTTGACCGGAGCAATGTACGAGTGGTCTCCGACGACTGTTCATGGAACGTTAGGTTCCGCTGGACTCACGGAGGTAGCGCCCGGGGTTTCGGCGCCGCCAGTCAAGCCATAGCTAGAGGCTCTCCGAAGAGATCGAGGTCAACGACTGCTGCCAGGAGTGAGGCTTTAACAGACATCGTCTTGCGCCTTCGTTCGCCCTCACCCGGTTGCTCACGCAACCACCCTCTCCCGCGGGAGAGGGTAAGCGCGAGGTTTCCTACTTGAACATGGTGAGCATTTTTCCGAGTACGCTCTTGTCTTCCTGACCCATGACCTGCTCGATCTCGCCGGCGTCGAACCACGTTCCGTGACAGGAGACACAGCGGTCGAGCTTCACGCCTTTCAGCTCGAAGGTGTGCAGGTCCATTCCGCACTTTGGGCACTTCATCAGATGCAATTCGCGGAGCTTGTCTTTCTCTGCGACGGCCATCTTGGAAGCACGCTCGTTCTCCCATGTTTTGCGCCGCTCGAATTCGATTCGCGCAAAATATTCTTCTTCACTCTCGCTGGGACCTTTGGTCATGCGGCTCTCCTCAAATTCATCTGCACGAAGTTTAACCGGAATCCGTGTCACGAACAGGATTAGCCCGTCGCATAGCGAAGTTGTAGGGGCGCGTTGCGCGCGCCCGCTCCCCGGTGACCTTTGGAAGGCCGAGGGAGCGGGCGAACGCAGTTCGCCCCTACGAGTTTTTGGTCGACGTGGCCGCGGTCAGCGCCGGTAACGCAGTCCGATCAGCACGCGTCGACGCGGTGAGGCGTAGCCGCGGACCTCTTCGTAGCTCTCGTCGGTTAGATTTTCGATGCGCAGGTACGGTTCGAGCTGTCCGATCCTGTACTTCAGGTTGAGATCGGCGGTGGTGTGCGCTTCTGACTCCACCCTCGAATACGGCGAGATCGGAAGAATGTCGTCGCGAAGCCCCTGATGCAGAACCACCAGGGTGCTGCCGAACGCTCCGGCCGCATACGAGAGGCTGACTGAACCGGAGTGTTTCGGACGACGAAGGAGCGCGTCTCCGGTCGAAGTCTGCTCGGTATCGAGAAAGGTGTAGGAGAGCGAGGCGTCGAGAGGGCCAACCCGGCCACCTGCACCCGCCTCGAGTCCGCGCGAGGTCGATGCGCCGCTGTTCTCAAAAATGAACGTACTATTATCAAATACTATTAAGTTGTCGTATTGCGTATCGAAAACTGTGAAACTTATATAGTTCGAAGAATCGAAGTAGCGGTCATAACCGACTTCGATGTTCTCACTACGCTCCGCTTCGAGCTCTTCGTTTCCTGAGAATGGAAAATACAGCTCGCCCAGCGACGGAGCCCGAAACCCTTCCCCATACGCTGCGCGAAACTTGTGACCATTCGACAGGAAGGCCGCAGCAATCCTCGGAGAGATCTCGGAGCCGAAGGTCTCATAGTCGTCGTAGCGTACCCCTCCACTCAACTCCAGACGCGCGTTCCCCATCGGGTGGGTGTAGCGATCCTCCACGAAGAGTGAGCGGCTGTTTCTTTCCTGTCCGGTGAGATTTTCGCCGAAGGTGGAGACATCCGCCACATCAGACTCTTCATACTCGCCACCGACGATGATGGTCCCGATCGCAGTAGGCGTGCGTACCAGAGTGTTCAGGCGAGAGATCGTGGAATCGGTGTTGGCGAAGGTGAAGCCGAACGAACCATTCGGATCACTGAAGTTGTCGGTCCGCTCGACACGCGAGAGTGTTGCTTCGAGTGCGGATGCGCCGAATCTGTAGGTGAGCGGAACCGCGAGCTGCAACTCGTCGCCGTCCTGACGGCGCAGCAGACTCGGAACCAGCGCATCACCAGCGGCGTTGCTGTCGAAAGGAATACCGAGGTCGTAATCCGTGTAGCGCCCCTGCAAGCCGAACGAGACCTTCTGTGTTCCCCAGCGAAGCGAGAGGCTTCCGTTGTTCTGTTCGAAGTCGTCGTTCGGATCGAAGCCTTCATCCTTACGTCGCTCCAGCGCTCCGCTCGCCGAGAAACCTCCGCTGAGCATCGAGGCATCGGCAGCTACATTCACCAGGCCGCGCTCACCAGCCTGAAGATTCACACCGAAGCCTGTGCGCGACGGTACCGTAAGAACATTGACCACGCCCGACATGGCGTCGGATCCATACAGCGCCGAGAACGGACCGCGCACGATCTCGATCTGTTCGACGCCTGCTGTCGAGAAGCGACCCCAGTCGTAACCGGCAAAGTAGGGGTTATTGATTTCGATCCCGTTCCAGAGCACTAGCGTGTGGTTGGAGTTGCCGCCGCGAGTGAATAGCGAAGTGGCACGGCCTGCACTTCCGGTGCGGGATAGCGTCAGTCCTGGCACTTCGCGCAGAACATCGGCAACATCCCGCGCTTCGCGCAGTTCGATCTCTTCCCGTGTAATGACCGTAACCGCAGCAGGAACACTCTCGACGGTTTCGCGCACGCCGGATGCCGTGACTACGATTTCTTCATCGATGGCTGTTGCGAGTGGAAGATCGAGCGGAACCTGCGCCGAGGCGATGGATGTAACGAACAGCAAGGATGTGAGGACTGCGTATTTCAATGAGACTCCTTTCGCTTCCCTCCGAAGCGGTCGATGGGGAAGAAAGGAGACATCGGTCCGCTCCTCTCACCCCGGAGGAAACTGGTTAATCTGAAAAGCGGTCGGTCTCCTGGCTCACGAATCATCCTTCCCGCACGCCCTTCCCATCCTTTCGGACAGTGGGGGTCTTTCGACCGGGTGCGAGTCGTCATCGTTCACAGTGGCGGGGGCCGCGTCGGCATGAACCGACTTCCCTTGAGCGCACGTAAATGCGCTCACCGCTTCAGCAAAATGGCAAAGAACGGGGTGCAGTGTAGCTGCAAATGGAGAATGTTGAATGGAGAATGGAGAATGAAGCGGTTTCTATCCCCGCATTTCTCACACTCTTTCTGCTGCGAGGCTTTCCACAAGTAAGGGTGCGGCCGTCATTCCGATGAGCACGCCATCCACAACCATTCCAGGCTGCTTGTCGTGCGAAGGGGAATCTCCGTTCCGCGCCGCGCTGAGGTAGCAATCAAGCGCGTCTGCGCGGACCGTAGATTCCTCTTCGCATTCCAGGCTGCGAACGATGCCGATCACGCGGCTCATCGGAATGACGAAGCGAGAGTTGACCTGCTAATCCTTCTTCGGGCGTTGCTTGAATTTTTCGTAGAGTTGGGTGTGACGTGAGTCCATCGGCATTCTCTCACCGCCGATGAAAACTTCTTTTACCTGCGTGACGATCTCGAGTGGGTCGCCGTTGGTGACGAAGACATTGGCGATTTTTCCTACTTCCAGTGAACCGATCCGGTCAGCGACTCCTAGAATTCTGGCGGGATAAATCGTGACCGCCTTCAGCGCTTCCTCTTTGGGCAGACCGAACGCGGCGGAGATGGCGGCGTGATAGGGAAGATGTCTGGCGTTGTGATTGTCGCCCGACTGAATGGCGAACTCGATGCCTGCACTCTGCAGGGCCGCTGCGTTCGAGTAGAGCATGTCGTAGGGATCGTCTTCATTCTGCGGCAGCGAGAAAATCGGGCCGAGAAGAACGGGGATTTTTTTCTCTTTTAATTCCTTGAGAACCTTCTGCACCTCGTCGCCGCCGGACAGAATCATGCGCAGCTTCATCTCATCCGCGAACTTGATCGCTTCGCGAATGTCTGCGGCAAGATTCGCGTGCATGATGACGGGCACACGCCCCTCGACGACATCGACCATCGACGCCAGAATCAGATCGTTCTCGAGACGCGCGGTAGACGGCGCGGTCTTCCGCGCTCCGAGCGCTCGGGCGTAGGCCTGCGCATCCCGGAAGGTATCGCGAAGGCGGTCGAGCTGACGCGTGTAGGACTTCTTTGCTTCCTTCTCCGCTTCTTCGTCCTGCGGCCTCGCGCCGAACTGTGCGCCGGAGCGAACCCGCGGGAAGTTGATGTGCAGCGCTGCTGGAGCTTTCAGCACCATCTCCGCTGGTGTCCAGCCCTTGAGCTGGATGATTGCGCTCTGGCCCGAGATCAGCCCGCCTTCCGGCTGCGTGAGCACCGTAGTCACTCCGTTCACTCGCGTGACTGGAATCAGGTTGCTATGCGGGTTAAGTGCGACCTCCACGCGTGCATTCGGGTTCAGATCGCCGAGCTCACTGATGTCATTCGTTCCAGCGACCGAACTCACTTCCGTGAGTCCGATGTTGGTACCGCTGTCGATCATCCCCGGATAGACCGAGAGTCCCGTGCCGTCGATGGTCACTGCGTCCGCAGGAACAGCGGCCGCCGCTCCGAGCGCAGTGATCAGCCCATTGCTCATCACGATCGTACCGTTCTGAATCGGAGCACCAGTCACTGGATAGATGGTGGCGTTGCGAATGGCGAAGGTCGCCTTCCGGCCGTCGTTGTTGAGTACGACTGATTGAGCCAGAAGATTGCCGGCCAGTAGAACACCGATAAGTGCCGTCACTTTCATAGCGCGCATCAGTTCACCTCCACTGCTGGTTTCTTTGCTGCCGGATCGGGCTTCGCCGCAGGTTTATCTTTCTTGTCTTTCTTGTCTTTCTGTTCCTGCTCTTTCTCCGCTTTCAGCAGGTCTTCCTTCTCTCGTCGAAACTCTTCTCGCCGCCTGAGATCTACGGCGCGGTCGAAGTAGACCTCTCCCTCGATCATGGTCTGTTCGACGCGTGAATAGGTGGAGAGCGGATGTCCGTTCCAGATGGCCAGGTCGGCGTCTTTTCCTGCTTCCAGTGAGCCGACGCGGTGATCGATGCCGAGTTGAATTGCGGGATTGAGCGTGCAGGTGCGAAGTGCTTCCTCTTCGGTGAGACCGCCGTACTTGATCGCTTTCGCGGCATCGAGGTTGAGATGACGCGCGAGTTCATCGGAATCCGAATTCACTGACACGCTCACTCCGTCGCGCGTCATCAGTGCCACGTTGTAGGGAATGGCGTCGTAAGCTTCCATCTTGAAGCCCCACCAGTCGATAAACGTCGAACCGGCCGCACCATGCTTCGCCATTTCCCGCCCGACCTTGTAGCCTTCCAGAACATGCTGGAATGTGCGGATCTTGAATCCCATCTCATCGGCGAGATTCATCAGCATCAGAATTTCGTCGGCGCGGTAAGCGTGCGAGTGAACGAAGACCTTGCCGCGAATGATGTCGGCCATCTCGTCCATCAGTAGATCCCGGCGCGGCGGAATCGCATCCTCGCCCTTCTTCTTCTTCGCTTCGTACTCCGTCCATCGCGCGGTGTAGTCTCTGGCATCGGTGAAGGCCTGCCGCACGACCTCTTCGACTCCCATTCGCGTTGCGGGATATGGTTTGAGGATGCCGGCCGGAGGCGAGAAATTCGAGCTCTTCGGATTTTCCCCGAGGGCGAACTTGATCCCCGCCGGAGCATCCGCGATCACCCATTGGGAGATCGGTTTACCCCACTTCCATTTGACGACGGCATTCTGCCCGCCGATGGCGTTGGCGGACCCATGGAGAATGTTCGCAGCGGTCGTGCCGCCGGCGAGTTGTCGATAGGAACTGATGTCGTCGCCGGTAAGGACATCCCGGACTCGAACCATGCCGGTGTTGGCCAGAGTGGTCTCATTCACGTTTCCTTCAATTCCGGCATGACTGTGGGCATCGATGATTCCCGGCAGGACGTACTTGCCGGTGCCGTCGATGATCTGTGCGGAGGATGAAGCCTTCACCTGATCAGCGGTGCCGATGGCGGCAATCTTCCCGTCACGAATCAGGAGTGAGCCGTTCACGATCGTGCCGCGGCTCACGGTGAGCAGAGTTGCATTGCGAATGAGAATCTCTTTCGCGGCAGCTTGCGCTGTCGAAGCAATCAGTAGTGCAGTGAGGACGATCACATGATTCGTTTTCATTTGCCTTTGCTCCCGCTGAACTGCAGCGATCCGGTGCTGGTGCTGACCGTTCCGCTCATGGTGTCGCCATCCACGGTTCCTTCGAACTTCCAGTCGCCGCTCTCGCCGGTTTCGGTTGTACGTGCGCTGATCGTGAACTGGAATGAACTGCCTTCGATGCTTCCATCCCGGATGTCGCCCGATCCTCGCTGGCCGGAGAAGGTTCCGCTCAACTGCGAACCATCTCCGCGCAGAACGAACTGCATGGCAACTTCGCCCTCCGATGTCCGAACCGACACGCTCCAGCTTCCGCTGAGCGGGCTCGGGGTGGAGGCTCCGTCACTCTTCGGTTCGTCTTTCGGAAGCCGGACCAGCCTGCCGTCGACCATGAGGCTGCTGATCTTCGCGTCTTTCTCGAAAATCTCTTTGCTGCTGATGACGACGTTGGCGATCTTGCCGCGCTCGAGTGAGCCGATCTGACGCTGGACGCCGAAGATCTCTGCCGGGGAGAGCGTGATCGCACGAAGCGCTGCTTCCTTGGAGAGGCCCGCCGTGATCGCTTTCCTGATGCCTTTCATGAAGTCACCGGCGGGAAGGGTCCCGCCCGAAACGAGAGCAAAAGGAACTCCACTCTTCGCGAGCACCGACGGACCGGAGGCACTGCGAACACGTTCGCGAATCACTCTGAGAGGCTGCTCTTCCGGATTCTCGGCCGGTCGTACCGGGAAGTTCACGGAGACCAGAACAGGAATCGCGCCCGACTTCAGCTGATCTGCGATGAGATACGACTGACGTCCGCCGGAGAGGATCGGCCGGAGGTTGAATTCTTTCGCCAGTTCCAGGGCCCTCAGCATCATATTTTCAGAATCGACCATGAAGACGACCGGCAGGGTTCGCGAGGCGATGGCGGAGAGGGCTTCGAGGTCCGGAGTCGAAACGGGACGACGCTTGCCTGCAGGATTCCGGTTGTAGACCTGATTCGCAGAGCGAAGCTGCTGCTCGTCGAGAAAGGTCTGCCTGATGTGTGCGAACACTCCCATGAGCGAATCAGGAAAGCGTCCGTCGGTGCGGGCGTTGAAAGAAATCTGATGCGTTGCAGGCGACTTGATCAGCGATGCATTCAGGTCAGTTCCCGACAGGTTCAGGATTGCTGACTGCCCGTTGAAGATTCCATTTGCCGGAACGATCAGGACAGTTGTGACTCCCGTGGCGCGCCTGGCATCGACCAGATCGTCGGTCAGCTTGATCTGTCTCGCGGCGATCAGTGCCGGAGAAGGATCGAGCTGCGGCTCAGAACTGGCTGGCGATGGTGGTCCCCCGGGACGTTGAGGAATTCTTCGTGGAGGCGCAGGCAAACCCATGGTGGTTTGTGCATCGAAGAAGCCTGGGTAAACGTGCATTCCCTTTGCGTCGACCACAGTCGCGTCGGCGGGAACGCTCGTGCCGGCAGGGCCCACCTTTTCAATGAGCCCTTCGCGGATGATGACCACACCGCCGGTAATTGGCGCGGAGGAGACGGGATGCACCATTCCCCCCACGATCGCGTAGACACCGGGCGCTTCAGCAAACAGCGTCCCCGTAACCAGAATGAATAGAAGAAGAAACCGGACCGTGACGCCACATCTCTGCATGCAAACTCCCGAGTTAGAGGGTGGGAAGCAAAACCGCGGGAAGGATACCGCGTATCGAATGGAGAATGTCGAATGGAGAATCGAGAATGGCGAATGAAAGCGAGAACATTCTCCATTCTCCATTCTTCATTCTCCATTCTGTTTGACAGACCCTCCGCCCCTCAACTAACCTTCCTCCTCCTGAATGGTCCTCTTCAACTACGCTACAAAAGAGATCACCGCGAAAGTTGTCTATTACGGACCGGGTCTCTGCGGAAAAACGACGAATCTGCAGTTCGTCTACGATTCTCTTCCGTCGAACAATCGCAGCAAGATGTTATCGCTGGCGACCAAGACCGATCGTACGCTTTTCTTCGACTTCCTCCCGCTAGACCTTGGCAAGATCCGCGGCATGCGTACCAAGCTGCAGCTCTACACGGTGCCTGGTCAGGTCTACTACAATTCGACTCGCCAGCTGGTGTTGAAGGGCTCGGACGGTGTCGTTTTCGTTGCCGACAGCCAGGACTTTGCGCTGGACGCAAACAACGAGTCTCTCCAGAATCTCGAAGACAATCTCAAGCGGCAGGGAATCAGAATCAGCGATATCCCGCTGGTCATTCAGTACAACAAACGTGATCTCCCGAACGCTCTTTCGATCGAAGAATTGAATCGGGGCATCAACCGGCTCAACGTTCCATCATTCGAATCCGTGGCCACAACCGGAATCGGAGTTGAGAGAACATTGAAAGGGATCACCCAGCTGGTCCTGTCTCATCTGGT
The DNA here is from genome assembly GCA_046590705.1 of Thermoanaerobaculia bacterium. Classification (GTDB taxonomy): domain Bacteria; phylum Acidobacteriota; class Thermoanaerobaculia; order Gp7-AA8; family Gp7-AA8; genus JBKJUK01. The sequence goes on along the minus strand of JBKJUK010000335.1, from coordinate 1,569 downwards.
GAAGAAGTACGGGCTGGAAGGTGGCTCCGAGCCTCTCGAGAAGGAAATCAACGTACTCAACGCCACCATCGAGGGCTCAGCTCCTTCGAAGCAGGAATCAGTCTGGGCGGACGATGCAGCAAGTCCGGCTGCAGCCAGTAACGCTGTGGTGTTCGATGCCGACGATGCTCCCGACAACATACCCCTCGTCGCGACGGAACTCCTGTCCGCACCGAACTTTTCTCCCTCCAGTCCCTTCGACGAACTCATCGAGTCCTTCGATGGAGGGAATGCAGCCCAGTCTCCGTTCACCATCGATCCACCATCGATCGAAGTTCCGATCGGCTCGGTAGAGATACCGTTGCCTGAGTTGCTTCTGAACTCGCTGCCGAAACTCCAGGAACCTGCCACAGCGCCTGTCCCACCTCCCCAGGCACCGGCACCGCTGCGGAGCGTTCCACCTCCAGCACCAGTAGCAGAGAGCCAGGCCGGATCGGATCGACGCGCGGCGGACGGGCTGGTTCGCGAGGTCACGCTCCCACTCAATCTGTCGATGGATGAGTTGAAACGATTCAGAAAGTTGAAGCTCAAGATCACACTCGACATCAATCTGTTATCTTAGCGGCCGCAAAAAGCCGTACCAGATCACGGAGGGGTGGTCGAGTGGTTTAAGGCAGCGGTCTTGAAAACCGCCGTACCGGAAACGGTACCGTGGGTTCGAATCCCACCCCCTCCGCCACAAAAATTGATTTGAATGCGGCGACTTCTATGTAGAATGCCGCGCTGAGCGGGAGATTAGCACCCGTCTGCAGCGACTTCAGAGTCAGGCCCGGAGGGATGGGAGAGTGGCTTAATCCAACGGTTTGCTAAACCGTCGAACTGGGAAACCGGTTCCGAGGGTTCGAATCCCTCTCCCTCCGCCATCTGAAGAACGAAACGCCGCGCTCAGCCGCGGCGTTTTCGTTTTCACGGGGGGCTCCGACTGTCTCGACTCGTTGAGCCTGCCTCGCGGGCGCGAATTCCGGGCAGCGCGTCACAGGCAGGATTGCCTGTGCTCCTCGTTTTCCTTTCGGGTCCCGACCCTGAACGTCCGCTAGCGTACATCTTCTTTAGTTTGAATAATTTCGTCCACGCGGCACGGGCGTTGCTGTTCGACTGCAGGTTTCGGATGCTGGATTCGAGACGAAACAGCAGGTCCCCCCAAGGGAGGGAATATGGCAGACACGAGCAGAAGAGGTTTTGCTTCAATGGATCCGGGCAAGCAGAAGGAGATCGCGAGTAAAGGCGGCCGCGCCGCTCATGAGCGCGGAACCGCGCATGAGTTCACCTCTGATGAAGCGCGCCAGGCCGGACGTAAAGGTGGCGAAATCGTGAGCCGCAATCGCGAACACATGTCGGCAATCGGCCGTAAAGGTGGCGAGAGCCGCGGGAGCAGGACACGTCCCGAACCCACTCGCACGCCGGAAGGATTTGTAAACAACCCGAGGATTGAGGAAAGCAGCCGTCAGCAGCCGATCGGCGATCGTCCCCGCAACGAAGCCTGACGCTTTGTAGATACAGTCGAGTAGGGGCGCGTTGCGCGCGCCCGCT
>JBKJUK010000375.1:0-32008 GCA_046590705.1 Thermoanaerobaculia bacterium | reverse complement strand
TCCGTTTCCGGCATTCTGCAACAGGCTCGCAATGGCAACAGATCCCTCCCTTCTTCCTGCGAACGACACCGAGGCGCGCTCCCCGCCAGAAAAATTCACAAGCTTTGACGACCGCTTGACGCGCGCCCTCTAAGGTGGCTCCCAGCTGGGCGAAACGCCATAGAGCAATACCCAGTTCAGCGGCTCCACCCGGACGGTTGATGCGGAGCATCCGCGACTCGGGTTCAGAGAGAGACACAGGCACTTCCGCAAGCAGGAAATCGGAGATTGCAGCATGTTGAGCGAGGCCATGTCAGGAATGCATTCAGCGACCGTTACAGAGGCGAGCAAGGACGTCATCTATCCAGTCTACTTTGACGGGGGAGAAGGTTCGGCGCGACTCAGCAGTAGTGGCATCGAGATCACCACGCAAGCCTCAGGGCTCGTGGCCGGCATGACCATGCGGGTGCACGTACTTCTGCGTCAGATGCATGTACCTGTGGTGATGCATATCTGCGTTGCAGAAGTAGAAACGCGTGCGGGAGCTTTTCTGGTGCAGGCGCGCATCCTCCGCGTTCTGGTCGAGAACAAGAGCGTCGGACCGCGCCGTCTGCAGATTGCGAGGTATACCGGTCTGTAAGCAGGCCTGACAACGCCTTCCAACCTGCGACTCGCACGCTTGAGCAAGGCGAGATCATGACCCTCGCGGGCTTTCGACGAATCTCCTGCAACAGGACGACATCGCCCGAATCACTTCCCTGCCGATGACCATGTGTGCGAAAGAGCAGTTGGCTCCGATATCCCGAAACAAACGGAACGCCGAACTCACTCGTCTAATTCTTCAGCGTCACCCATTCGCAGACTCTTCCGAACGCCGCCGTGAAGTAGAAATCCCGCATCGCGCCAAGCGGCGCTGCATCACCACGCAGGCGACTGCGCAGCGCCGCCCCTTCCCAGCAATCGACCAGCAGAGTAGCCATTCCGTGGGAATCAGTTTCGAGCGGTATCTGGCCTGCTGCCTTGGCCGTTTCGAGACAAACGGCGATGCGGCCGGCGATTTCCGAAAAGCATTCCTCGATCCTGTGCCGGAAGACCTCGCTGATCCCGGAGAGTTCCTGCCCGAGGCCGCCGAGAAGACAACCCATGTAGCCTTCGGAACGGTACTTCTCTTCAATCAACTCAAAGAAGGAGCGAACTCGATCCAGCGGAGGGCGCTTCTCGTCGCCAAGGCATTGATCCAGCCCGGCGTGCACCTGTTGCATGTACGAGTCAATTACCTGCAGCGCGAAATCTTCCTTGTCCTTGAAGTGGTGGTAGAACGATCCCTTCGGCGTGCCGGTGGCCGTGAGCAGCGCCTGAACACCGAGGTCGTTGTACCCGTGCGCGAGCAGCATCGTGAGGCCTGCTTCGATCAACCGCTGTTTGGTTGGATGATGCATGCGAGCTGTGGGAGCGCGCCGGTGCGGCCCACCGAAGGAAGTCGCCGCACCGACGGGAGGTCTCAGGCCTGCGACTGCTTGACCTTTTCGAGCATGTGATTGATCACGAGGGTATGTTCCCGCTCGGGACTGAACATCACGATATCGGCGTCCGCTTCGACGTTCACGTTGTGTCCCGGCGGCCAGTAGAACAGGTCGTTGGTCGACACCGTCTCCCGTACACCTTCAGCATTTGTGGTGGTGATGCGTCCCTTCAGGACATAGCCCCAGTGCGGACTCTGACAGAGATTCCCTTCGAGTCCTTCGAAGAGCGGAGTGGTATCGACACCTTGCGCAAGGCTGAAGTATTCAGCGCTGATTCCATCGTATCCGCGCACATTTCCGAAACCGGTCTGGAGGCGGGCAGTAGCACCTGGAATGTCCATCATGACGTTCACATCATCTTTGGCGATTTTCATGAAACTTCTCCTTTTTCTTCCCTTCTAACCATCTAGACCGATCGGTCTACACCTAACATACGCCCGCAGCGGGGAATGTCAAGACCACGTTCTCATCGGGAACCTCTCTCACTGGCCCCAAAAACCCGACTTCGACCGAAAGGCAACGACGTGATGTCGTGGTTGCGCCGTGCGCCGCCAGGCGTATCCTGTTCACATCGTGCTTCGAATCGCTGCCCGTCTACTGATCGGCACCGCAATGGTTCCGATGTGCGCTTTCGCGCAGGTGGAAGTTCCGCGGGTTCAGGAAACAGTCGACGTACGGATCGTAGAGCTCGACGTGCTCGTCACTGATCGCTCCGGAAATCCGGTGCATGGTCTCATCGCTGCGGACTTCGTCATCACTGAGGACGGCCAGCCGCGCACGATCTCTAACCTCGCGGAGTTTCGATCGGCTGTTGGCTCGACTACGACACCTTCACCTGCGGATTCGTCGTCAACTACGGTGCAACCTGATCGGCCGCGTCAGATCGTGCTTTTCTTCGACACGCTTTCGACCGACGCGTTCTCCCGCACGAAAGCGGTCCGGGCGCTCACGCCGCTGCTCGAGACGATTCATCCGTCTGATGAGGTGATGATCGTCACGTGGAATCGGAAGCTGGAGGTGCTCGTGCCGCCGACCAGCGATCGCGCGCGACTCCACGCAGGATTGAAGAAAGTGCCTCGTGGTATTTCGCGCGCTCCGGTGAATGAGCAGACTCCAATGGTCTACTCGGCGGGTGAAGAGTCGCGCCGGCCGTCAGAGAGAAGACTCGAGCGTCTGCGCGAAGACACAGACGCCGTCACCACAGCTCGCACCGTCCGGGCCCTGCTATCGCGACTCAGCGGCGCGAGCGGCAGAAAGTTTCTTTTCATCATCTCGGATGGACTTGCGCTGGGCGGAGAACGTGCCGACGCGCGCGCCGCCGATGACTTCCAGGGCAACTATCGCGGGATGCTGGCAGAGGTCGCGCGTGACGCAAACGCGGCGGGGGTGACGTTCTACACGATGCAGCCAATGGGGCTCGTCACCGGAAGCTCCGTCACGGACGAGGATGCGGAGAGCCATGAGGAGAATCTCTTCAACTCCGGAAGCGCCGGTCGCCGTCAGGACCGAGCCTCACAGGCCGCATCGACCCTGATCATGCTGGCCCGGCAAACCGGCGGCAGGTTCATCACGAATTCGAACGACCTGGGTGCGGCTGTTCGCCTCATTTCGCGTGACATGTCGAATTACTACTCGATCGCCTGGACAGCGGCGCCCGCTGCGACCGAGCGCGAGAGGAAGCTCGTGGTGCGGGTGAAGGATCGTGACCTGAGGGTGCGTTCGCGACGTAGTCTGATTGACAGGGGGCCGGACACACAGCTCGCGCAGCAGATGATTTCAAACTTCATGTTCCCGGTGAATTCCAACGCTCTGAAGATTTCGCTTCGCGGAGCGGGAGCATCCGACGTCGGTCGCCGCCGCTTTGCCGTTCCGGTGGACGTCGTCATTCCCTATTCGACGCTGGCCTTCATCTCTGAAGGAGAAGGCTTCGTGGCCGAGATCTCGCTGTTTGTCGCGGCATCCGACCAAAAGGACAACGTCAGCGAGGTGCGACGCTTCGACCGGAAAGTAGTCGCCAAGCAAACCGATCTCAAATCAATGAGCAAGCTGCAATACGTCTACGGCCTCGATATCGATCTGCAGAGCCGGACAGGATCGAACCGCGTCACAGTAGGCGTTGTCGATCAGCTTTCGAAGGTCACCGGTTTCGCCGTGCTCGAGATCCCGCCCCCGCTTCCTTCCAGCCGCATCGAAAAACGGTCAAACAAACAGAAAAAATAGACGGGCATGCGCGATTCGCTGTCGCCGGATGCAGGCTCCGTGGGACAATCACTTCCACAGAAATGAAGAAAAAGAGCACCCGCGCCACCGACGAGATGACGCGCCAGCACGAGCCGCCGTCCGCTGAGTATCTGCCCGACGTACCGAGTCTCATCCTCATCCATGGAGATCAGCTGGGTCGGCGTTTTCCGATCAGCAGCGGCCTGACGATCGGCCGCGGTCCGTCGAACGACATCGCGCTCGAGGTCCGGGACGTTTCCCGCCGGCACGCGTCGCTGCGGATCTCCCCCGAGGGGGTGGTCCTGTCGGATGCCGGAAGCAGGAATGGGACGGAGCTCAACGGCAGTCGCCTCACCGGTGATGTAGTCCTGTCCAATGGCGACCTGCTGAATGTCGGCGGCGTGCTCTTCAAGTACATCGCAGGCGGAAATGTAGAGGCGCGCTTCCACGAAGAGATCTACCGCATGACGGTCCTGGACGGACTGACGCAGTTGCACAACCGAAGGTCGCTCGGTGAGGGCCTCGATCGTGAGATCGCGCGTGCGCAGCGCCACGAGAGGCCGCTCTCATTCGCTCTTTTCGATGTTGATCACTTCAAACGAGTCAACGATTCTCACGGTCACTTGTCAGGGGATCGTGTGCTCGAGCGGGTGGCGGCGATCATCAGGTCCTGCAGCCGCGAAGAGGATCTCGCTGCTCGCTACGGGGGCGAGGAGTTCGCGCTGGTCATGCCGGAGCGGAATGCCGACGAAGCATTCGCGATCTGTGAAGAGGTGCGCACCCGAGTCGAAGCCGAGATCTTCGAGGTGGGCGACACGGAGCATCGGATCACCATCAGCGCGGGCGTCGCAGGGCTGCTCCCCGGGCAGGGGCGCGAAGAGCTGATCAGCCGCGCCGACGGTCAGCTGTACCAGGCGAAACTGCGCGGTCGAAATCGCGTTTGCACCGCCTGAGGTCGATCGCCACACTGCGCCTCACGAATGTCAGGACGCCGTTGCTATGAGCGAATCGTCAGCTGCGTCAAGGTCCGCTTACGTCTCCAGGGAGTCTGCGTCTCGTCGACGATGGCATCGGTGATTCCACCGGTCAGCGCACGCGCGGCGAGCATGCCGCTCATGACCGCCGACTCGACCGCGCCTCCCAGTCCAGTGAAGATCCAGTCGCCGGCCAGCGCGAGATTCGAGTAGCCCGAGGTATCGGCCTCGAGCCGATATTGATTGCTGCCCGGCAGATCGAGCACATAACGTTCCGTAGGCGTGTAGTTCGCCCGCACGTACTGAGCGAGAAACCGCGCAGCACCCTTCCTGTTCTCCGGGTCGAAGAAGAGATCCCACACCAGGTCATCGGTCGCCGACGCCAGCGGATAGAGATGCGGGAGATTGGCGCGGCACCACGCGAGTGCCGCCTCGCGCGCCAGATCCGTCTGACTCCGCCCGAATGCCGGATCTTTCCCGGACGGCAGAGTCTGGGGGTCAAGCATCGGACCGCAGAAGTAAACGACCGCTTGCGGGCTCGCGGCGTCGGGCCAGTCCTCCACTGCGATCACCGGGCTCATGTCGGAAAAGCTCTGATGCGGTGACGCGTAGCCGGTGCCGGTGGCGTTGCCGCCCGTCCACCCGAGCTTCGCGACGGGTTCGTTCCACCAGATCTGCAGCGCCTGCGTCTGGATGGCTGGAACATTTTCCACCATCGTTCGCCACACCGGATTCTGCTCGATGATCGATTTACAGACGTATGGGAACGCTCCGATGGAGAGTCCGAGCACGACGGCGTCGAAGTCGCGACCCGCCTTCAACTCGATCATTTCCGCGTCGTCCCAATCGGTCCAGAGATCTTCGAGATTAGCGCCGCGCCTCGTGAGCTCCGCCGCCTGAGCGGGATCAATCTGGTCGAGCAGCGGCGCCGCCGGCCAGCTCGGGACATTCTTCGGAAAGACGAGCGGCTGGTATTCCCCTGCGCGCAAGCTGACCTGTCGTGCGATGCGTATGGTGTCGATCGCGCCGCCGTCGGCTGTCGGCTCGAGCGCATCCACGCGGTGGAAGAACTCGAACTTCACTCCATTTCGCTGGCAGAGCTGATAGAGCGGCGCGAAGACGGCGTCGCCCATGCCCGACTGCATCTTCCAGAAGAGAGAGCCCTTGTAGTCGGCGATCAGCCGGAGCAGATGGTGCACTCCCATCGCCGCGCTCATGCGCGGCTTGTCGGAGTCACCGTTCTCGTAGGCGAAGAAGTAGTCGTAGTAGCCGCGCACCACGGCAGAGTCGATGGCGATCTCCGCGGCTCCATGTTTACGCAGCCACTCCTTCAGGTCGTAGTCGTCGATCGACATCCAGCCGCGGAAGATGACGCCATCAACAAGAAGTCCGATTGCCATGGTCAGGCCGAGATCGCACACGACGAAGAGACGCCGCACGAGATCGTCCATCGAGCGCAGGTCTCCGTGTATGTCGCGCAGCCACTGGCGGAAGTGGTGGAGCGTCGTGACGAGCGTGAGCTGCTCGAATGCTGAGTGGGCGCCGTTTTTAGACGCCATCTGTCCCGCGAGCTCCTGTGCGTTGCGAAGTGCACCGTGCGGCGCGGTGTCGAAACGAGGAACGGTCGCAACGTCATCGTGTGCGGTACTGTTCAGTACGTGGAGGTGTGGCTGATCAGGATCGTGTGCGGCGGCTCTGACTCCCTCGTGCGGCCAGTCGCGGACAGCATCGGCGATCCATCCCGCCATCCGCTCGATCGCGTACAGCATCGATGGCTGTGATTTGCCGCTGCCGGGGATCTGATCGTCTGTCGGAGGGTGCAGCGGCCACGTGCGCCACGCACCGTCGATGAGTTCCTCCCAGGCCACGAAGTCATGCTTCGCAAATGCATTGTCCCACCGGCTGAGCGGGAGAGCGGGATCGCGTCCGAGAGCGTCATAGCACTCGCGCATCATCCGGAACGCGTTGTAGTAGAAGCCGCCCCAGACGTGGAGCCCATGTTCCTCGATCCGCTGCCCCATCGCCGCGTTGCGGCCGCTCGCACCTTTACCACCGAGGCGCCAGCCGACCTGGTAGACGGTGACATCGAGAGCGGCTCGCAGCTCGGGAGTGTTCGACAGGTAGTAGGCGGCGGTCATGGAGCCGCATCCACCGCCGAGTATAGCGACCTTCTGCTTTGTCGTTTCGTTCATCCGCCGACGATCCTTATGTTCTGCCCGCTAATCACGCGTGCCGCATACATTCCGGCCATCACGGCTGCCTCGACGCATCCGGCGTTGAACGGTGTCCAGACCCAGTCGCCGGTGATGAAGAGGTTCGGCAGGACGGCGCGATCGGCGCGGAGACGATATTGCGACGTGCCGGGGAACGATGCGACGTAGCGCTCGGTCGCATCGATGTTGACGCGGAAGAACTGCGCGTCGAGCCGCGCCGCTCCCTCGCGATTCTCCGGGTCGTGCAGCAGACTCCAGTCGAGAGACTTCCCATCCTGCGTCGTGGCACGCGGCCAGATCGAGCCGGTGTTCTTTTCCAGCCACTCGCGCGCGGTCTTCCGGTAGACCGCCAGCATGCGCTCAGGGAATGCGTGATCGCTCGACGGTGGAACCTCCGGAGCATCTGCCAGCTCACCACAGAAGTACGCCAGGTAGCGAGGCGGCGCCTCGGGGGACCAGCGTTCCCGTCGCAGAAGAAACGACATGTCGGACCAGGTGGAAATCGGCTCGGTGCAAGCCGTCGCTGACCGGCGGATGAGTGAAGCTCCCAGCCGTTCAGCGTCGGCATCCAGCCATAGCTGCATCGACGCTGTCTGCACTGTTTTAACGTGATCGAGCATGGCGTCGAACCGATGATTCACGGCGCGCACCTCTGCGGCGATCTCCGGCAGCGCCCCGATGGAGATGCCGAGCACCACGTCATCGTAATCACGTCCGAGCTGGAGCGTGACCGGCGTTCCGCTCCAGTCTGCCCACGAAGATTCGAGGTCCGTTTTTTTCTCTCGCAGTTCTTCGCCTTCCACGAGTTGTGCGTAGCGTGGCATCGCCGGCCAGGAATGAACGCCGTTGACAATGACCAGCGGCTCGTACTCCTTGTCGCCGACCACGTTGGCCTGACGCAGCATTTCGATCGAGTCGACTTTTCCGTCAGCGCCGACGCCGAGCTTGGTCACCTTGTTGAAGAAACGGAATCGGACTCCGCGCGCCCGCAGCACGCGGTAGAGCGGAGCGAAGACGATGTCGCCCATCCCCGCCTGCATTTCCCAGAACATCGCTCCCTTGTAGGTGAAGAAGAGGCGGAGGACACCGTAGGTCCCAGTCCCCGCCTCGAGCGAGCGATCATTCTGCATTCCCTTGACGAAGCCGAAAACGTAATCGTAGATGCCTCGCACGAGGCAGGAGTCGACGGTCGTCTCGTTCGCGCCGTTCTGTCGCAGCCATTCGCGCCATTCCCGATCGTTGATCGCTTCGAAGCCGTAGATGAGCACTCCGTTGCGGATGATCCCGCGGACCGTCGCTTTCGCCAGATCCAGCATGAGCCGGATGCGGCGCAAACCGTCGCTCTCTTCGACTTTTTCTGCGTCGGAGTGGAAGGTTGTAACTGCCTCCTCCACGAGATGCAGCAGATCCTCATGCTGCACGGAGAGGTGCTGCCTCGGATCGTTAGGCATCGATTGATGCAGGACCAATGCAGCACTCACGAGATCTACCGGGTGATGATCATCCAACGGTGGAGCTGGAGCCGCCTGCGAGGTGTCGTCGTGATGTCCGAACAGCCGTTTGATGATCGATTCGTGCGGCGGGTGTTCACCGCTGGCGATCGCTGCTGTCACGCGATCGGTCACTGGCGTTTCGATCGGGGGTGGCGAGTGATGCTGCAATGCGCGCCGAACCTCGTTGAGGATCAATTCCACGTACGCCCATGGCGATGGAGTCTCCCCTCCGGTTCCGGGGACGTCTTCGTTTTCAGGAAAATCGATCTGCCAGTTGATCTTCCTGCCGTCGATGTCTTCCTGCAGAATTACGGTGCTCAGTTTGCGAAATGCTTCGTCCCAGGTCGGAAGGGCGTTGCCACTGTCGATCGGCAGCGCTGCGTAGCAGTCCTGCATGACGCGGAAAGCGTTCTCGTAAAAGCCGCCCCAAACGTGGAGCCCATGCTCGAGAATGCGCCACGAGTTCTGCTCGTCCCTGCCACTGGCTCCTTTGCCCCCGAGCCGCCAGCCCATCTGGTAGACCGTGATCTCATAGTCGTTCTCCCACCCGGGGAGCTGCGTCAATGCCCATACCGCGGCCATCGAACCGCAACCGCCGCCGAGAACGGCAATTCGTCGCTTCAACCATCACCTCACAAATTGTAGGTACAGCGCGAAGTCTAACTCGGAACGTGAGCGGCGTCGCAGCGAGCACTTCTAATGAAAGGTGTTCTGGGACGCTGGGCGAAACAAGTTACATCGTGCGTTTTTTGTGAGATCCCTGGCCCCTCACACCCACCCGCGCATGCTTCTATGAACTCCTAGGCTCTATGCGACTTTGCGAATCGCATTTGTCGGCGGCCCAGGCGTCATTCCGAAGGAGCACGCCACTCCCTTTCGCGGGCCCAGACTGCTGCTGCGACTGAGGAATCTACGCGATAGGGTCGCGCTCGACATTCAAAGCGCGGTCCCTGTGCGTAGATCCCTCGCACCCACCCAGCCGCCGCTCGGGATGACGGCGCCTTCGAGAGCAAAGCAGAACTCGCGTCGCTCAACAGTTCATTCATGTAAAACAGACGCGAGGCGATGTCATCGCGAGCGCGGGAGGGGCGAGTGATCTCCCGGAATACGCACGATGTGGAATACCACCGCGACCGCCGCGTCAGCGCGGTCTTCGTGATGAGGGCCACGTCAGTGTCCACGGCAGTTCGAGTCGGAATGCTCCAAGTGGCTGCTGCGTGATCGGGGCGACGTCGTAAGAGCCGGCAGGAAGCGCACCGGAAACTCCCCGCGCGATTACGATCGACGCTTCGATCGGCTGCAGCGTCGCCTTTTCGAGGTGGAAGTTCATCTGCAGATAGCAGGTCGGGCCGACCAGTAGAAAGCGCTGTAGGAACGCCTGCTCAAAAATGGGGCGCACTGCGGCGAAGTGGGGAAAGCTCGACGGAGCCGCTGAATCTCCTGCGTCGCGAAATGCAGCCTCGATGAGCGTCCCTTTTCCGACGAGACGACTGACGCGGTAACCGCCGGCAGGATCTTCGATCGGATTCCACCGTTTGGGAAAGCCAAAAAACCACCCGCCGATCACCGGCAGGAGTTGATTGAGCCAGAGGCGGCAGACATGCGCGAACGGTCCGTGACCATCGTCTCCGCTCGGGAGGACCCACGGGATGGAGACGAGAGCTTCGTGGTAGTTCACACGGATGAACGGCAGCGCCTTGAATCCGACATCCCGATGGCTGCCGAGGAGGATGATCGCGGGATGGCGTCCCTCAGGCGTGAGCGGCTGCGCGGGATCGAGTGTGCAGTTGCTGGTCAGTAACGACGCGGCCTCCGCTCGATCGAGACTGACGACTGCGCACGCAGCGCGGTACCGACCGACGAGCGCGATCGCGCTCATCGAACTGCGCCGATGTGCAGTCGTGCCATCGCTCGTGGATTCTTGATTCCGCGGGAGGACATCCACGCTTCTGCACCTTCGATCAGAGCGGAACCTTCACTACCGCCGACGAGCTCTCCGAGTAGAAGGCGCGCCGATTCCGCGTGACTCCGCATGTTGACCTCGTCGAAGCCGGCAGCAGATTCGCGAAGAAGCCGCTTGGCCTCATCGACGCGATTCTCGACCAGCGCGACGCCTGCATACAGCACGGTCGAGTATGGGACACACCAGGCGACATTCTCGCTGGCCAGCCGCTTTGCGTCGGCAGCGGCCACGCGCGCGAGCGCGGGGCGGCCACTCACTGCTCCGGCCAGCGCTGCGCGAGCACGGAAATGAATTGTCAGCATCCGGATGGCCTGGCTCTGAAGGAGTTGTGAGCTCTTGACCTTCTTCCATTGCGATTCGAATCGTTCGTAGCCGCGATGACCCTCTCCTTCGTAAGTATCGATCAGCGCGTCCGTCATCAGCGCGCAGAGATCCTGAAGGTAGAAGCCGCCCGACGCCCACTGCTCGCGCGAGCGCGCCACCGAATCGCGCGCAGCAGCAGGTTGATCAGCAGCGAGCAGCGCGTGAGGATGCATGAACGCGCCGAACGTGGTCGACGCATATCGATCCCCACGCGCCTCCGCTTCCTGTAGCAGGAGCGAGGTGCGTCGACCCATCTCCGAAAATTCACCCATGTAGATCAGCGCCCACAATGCGAACGCATGGGCCGTGTCGAGCTCCCAGGTGGCGCCGGTGCAGCGGCCGCGAAAGATTTCGTCGGCCCGATCCAGAAGCGGAACAGCGGTGGCCCAGCGACCGCTTGTGAACTCCGCGATGCCGCGGGCCATGGTTGCCATTCCCTCAGCGTGCGCGTGCCCCGATTCCGCCGCCAGCATCTCCGCCTGATCGAGAAGAAGCGCGGTCTTCGTCCATGCCCTGCTGCCAAGGTTGGACATGTGAGTGGCTTCCCATGACATCGAGCGGGCGATCCGGTACAGCTCTCCGGAGTCGAGCGCCAGGAGCAGGCCATGCGTCTGGAGTCCGGCTCCGCAGATGATGTCGTTCATGCTTAGCCCCGCAGCGGCGGACCAGACCACGTCGATCTTGCTAAGCCGCGCAGGATCGATCTCGTTCTCAGGCCGGCGATCGAACTGGTAACGGCGAAACCAGAGTCGCAGACGATTGCGGAGCAGCGTGATGATGATGGCGGCGCCGCTCTCCGGCAGACGGATGCCGTGATCCTTCAGAAGGTCGCGAACGGCAGCGCGTCCCGCGACGATGTGTCCGCTCACGCAGTACTGATACGCGGCGCGGCGCCTGAGATCGACCCCTTCGAGAGGTGCAGCGCCACCGACCAGAGCCTGGTATTCGCTCGCCGCTTCCGCTCCCCTGCCCGCATTGGCGAAAGCATCGGCGAGCGCAGTGCGAAGGTGGCGCAGGTCGGGATCAGAGGGCGAGCGGAGCTCGAGGGATTGGCGGTAGAGATTTACGGCGCGATCGAATGCGAGTGCATCAGCCGACTGACTCGCCGCTACGGCGTAGTAGTCAGCAGCTTTCGCCAGCGCATCAGAGGAATGGAAATGAACGGCCAGTGTTTCGGCGTTCGCGCCCGAGGATCGCTCCAGAGTTTCCCCAAGGCGGGCGTGGTGCGCCTTCTTGCGAGCCGCCGGGAGCTGCGCAACGAGCGTCTCGCGGATACGGTCGTGGTACGGTTCGACGGCGTCGCGATCGCCCGCTCCGGTGCTGCGGATCAGCAGCTCGCTGCGAAGGAGGGTGAGAAGTCCACGCTGCTCACCCTCGAGATCAGCAGCCTCCCACGCGTCCCGTTGACGGATGGGCTGACCTGCTACGACGATCGTCTCCAGCAGGTGGCGCGCAGCATCAGGGAGCGCGGCGAAGCGGTGAGCAAGTACCTGCTCGAGCGACAGGCTCTCGTTCTGCGGGAGCTCGAATCCGCCGCGAACGAAACGAACCAGCTCGTGGATGAAGTACGGAATGCCCCCCGATTCGCTGGCGATCGAACGGGCCAGCGTTTCGCGATCGGCGCTGTGACCCGCCAGCATGTTCGATGCGAGAGCCTCTCCCGCTTCCGGTGAGAGCAGCCCCAGCCTGATCTCGCGTCGCTCCGCGCCTCCCGACTCCTCGGAAGGCTGCAGGAGCAGCCTGAGAATTGGACTCGTCGATTCGTACTCACTGCGATACATCCCGATCAGAAGGAGCACCGGCGGATCCGGAGCTCGCAGGAGTTCAGAGATGATCATTCCACTGTCGAGATCACCCCACTGCAGGTCGTCGATGCACAACACGACGGGGACGCGATCCCCAAGCCGGGCCAGAAGCTCTCGAAGCGCGCGGCTGGCTCGGCTGCGCAACTCCTGAGCACCGGAGTGAGCGGGGGTAGGAGCTACCGACGCGAACGCTGGAACGTCGCTCAGCACCGGGAACACCCGAACGAGAGGGCCGATGTCACGCGGCACGATCTGTTCAGCGAGGTCGGGATGCCGCATCAGGTAAAGCCGCATCGAATCGATGAGACTGTCGAGTGCCTTGTAAGGAACGGACTCCGCTTCATAACAGCGGCCGGCGAAGACCACGGCTCCGGAGCCGTCGCTGATCTTCCGAAGGAAGCGATCGACCAGAAAGCTTTTGCCCTCGCCTGACGATCCGTGCACGTAAAGCGCAACGCTGTTGCGCTCGCGCACACTCTTGAAGGCCTCGAGCAGGCTGTCGAGCTGCGCTTCGCGTCCAATCAGCGGAACCTCGCTCGCCGCCATCGCGCGGGAAGCTGTCTCTTCTCCGCCGAGCGCACGCACGATCTCGGCACCAGGCGGACGATGCAGCGGATTTCGCTGAATCATCGCGTAGCAGAGCGCATCCAGGTCATCAGCGATGTCGGGCATGAGCTGCCTGGGCCTCGGCGGATCGATCGTTTGCTTCTGATGCATCACCTGAGCAGACGAGCCGTCGAAGGGGAGTGTTCCGGTGAGCGCCTCGAACATCATCACTCCGATGGCGTACCAGTCGGCCGCGGGAGTCAGCGCGCGCCCTGCGGCCTGCTCCGGTGCCATGTACGAGGCGGTTCCGGAGATCATCCGCTCCTGGTCGTCTTCGCTCAGATCGATGGTCAGACCGAAGTCGAGCAGGACCGTTCTTCCCTCCGCGGTGACGAGCACATTCGACGGTTTGATGTCCCGATGAAGCTTGCCGGAGGCGTGAAGCGTCGCCAGCGCTGCCGAAAGTTGCAGCAGTGTCGAGCGGAGCCGATCGAACTGCTCGTCTGTCCGAATTGCCTGGCAATGGACGGCGAGCGGCGCGAGGGAATCAGGAGGTGCACTGCCAGGGATCCGCACCAGCGTCTCGTCGCCTGCGGAGGACTCTTCGGCCTGCTGGATGGGTGAGTCACGCTCGCCGCGGATGTAATCGATCAGGTCCACCCCGTCGACGAACTCCATGGTGAAGAACCAGGACTCATCGACCGCGAAGAGCTCGTAGAGGGTGGCGAGGTTCGGATGAACAAGGCCGGTGAGATTTCGAAATTCCTGCTTGAAGCGATAGACGCGCCGCGGATCACTGTTGGGCAGCGTCTTGAGGGCGACCCGCATGGAATTCTGCCGGTCCCACGCCTCATAAACGACTCCCATGCCGCCGACACCGACTCTACGCCGAATGTCGAAGCGTTCGTTTCCGGGAAAATCATCGGTCATGGGAGTGAATCTCCCTGCGGGCCGTCATGTCTCGTCCGCAACAGTAGACGCCGCGACTGTTTCAAACGCAACACCCTTCTCTGCGATGTTCGGATGGCGAGTAAGTTTGCCGACCTGCGGAGACCTGTACACGAGAGTTCGAACAAAGTCCGTAGAAGTGCCGGAAGAGTTCGTAAGTGCCGTCGATGAGATGAATGATCATGTGTGAAGAAGATATTCACCTGCCAGCGCACGTACCACCCACATCGTGCAGAGCGTTCGTGGAGAATCTGGGTGGATAAGAGAACGTACTCAGGCGCGATCGGGTCAGGAGGACGTAGGAGTCCTCGTCGTATCGATGGTGGTATGAAACGAGGCGACGAACTGCGCGCATTCCGCAGGCACCGCGGTGAGCCTCACCACGATGGTCGTGAGCGGCGTTTCCGCCTCCCTCGATCTCACCTTTCCGTAGATCGGTCCTCCGACAAACGTGCCTTCGTCACTGAGCATCTGAATTTTCAGATTCGTGAACTCAGGCAGCGTCTCCGCACCCTCAATCCTGAACTCCTGTTCGGAAGCGCCGCTTACCATCCCTTCTCCGCCTCGGTCGGTAGCCTGCTTTTCGTCGAGGATTGAATAGCGGACGCGAATCGGACGGGTGAGCCGCTCGATGGACAGGCGTTTCTGTGGAAGATGAAGGTTGTAGGCCCCAGCGATGCCAGTAAGCTCGTAAATCCAGATCGGCTCCTTCACTCCCTTCGGCATTACCTCCATCGCCCGCTGAATGCTGGCGATCGAAGAGACAGCGTCCCTTGTCGATTGCGACACCATGATCTGGTCGCCCGCAGTGTAGGACTCGATACGCGATACCAGGTTCACGTTCCTGCCGACCACGGTGTATTTGGCGCGCTTCTGCGATCCGATGTTTCCCACTACAGCTTCGCCGGTATTCACGCCGATGCCCATCGCCACCGGGGGCAGTCCGAGCTGCTGGCTGCGCTCATTGACCTGCGCCATACCGAGTTGCATGGCAACTGCACAGGCCACGGCGCGTTCGGCGTGGTCCTCGCGCACGAGAGGAGCACCGAAAAGGACCAGCATGCCGTCGCCGATGATTTCGTTGATGGTTCCTCCGTACTCGGCGATGATCCCGGTCATCACCTCGAGATAATTGTTGAGCAGTGCTACGACATCCTCTGCTGGCAAGGTCTCGGAAAAAGATGTGAATCCACGAAGGTCCGTCATCATCACGGTCAGCTCGCGCTTTTCGCCGCCGAGGTTGAGACCTTCCGGCGTTTCGAGTAGGTTGCTGACCACTTCATCCGAAAGATAGCGACCGAAGGTTTCGCGAATGAAGCGATTGCGGATTTCGAGTTGCTTCTGACTTTCGATCAGCGCCCCAAAGGCTTCGTTGCGCTCGAGGAGGCTGATGTACGCGCGCGAGTGGTAACGGATGCGGGCGATCAGTTCGAGCTTGTCCGGCAACTTCACGATGTAGTCATTGGCCCCACAGGCAAATGCTTCGGCCTTGACCTTGGGATTCTCCTCCGTCGACAGAACGATGAGCGGAATGTCACGCGTATGCGGAGAAGCACGAAAGAGACGCACGAGCGCGAGGCCATCCATTTGTGGCATCACCAGATCCTGCAGGATGACTGTCGGATTGACTGTGGCGCTTATTCCGAGGGCGGCTCTGGGGTCGGAGCAGTAGTGGAACGCGATGTCTTTTTCGTCCGCCAACAGCCTGCGAACTGCCTCACCGACCATGGCTTGATCATCGATCAGCAGGACACTGGGCGGATGCGTCCTTATGGCGTAGGATGACGACTCGTTGCTCATGTGGTCGGATGATGCTACTCGGAAACGAGCGGCTATGCACGGACAGGGACCGCAGCGCCGAACGGAGAGCAGGAGGACTACATGCCCGTTAGCTGGTTGGTTGGCTCAAAAGGCGAGGATGTCAGTCGTCTCATGGCGCAAAAGGCATACGGGCGCGCCATCGCAAGCGTCCGCGCACAACTTCAGCGCGACGGTGCGAACGTATACCTTCGCCAGATGCTGGCCGACGCGCTGGTCGGGAGTGGCGAGCGCGACGAAGCGTTCCGGATTCTCCACCAACTCGCGGACGACTTCGCCACGGAAGGCTTCGCCGCGAAAGCGATTGCCATTCTGAAGAAGATGGAACGTCTGGACCCGGGACGGACTGATGTCTACGAGAAACTCGCGACCATCATTCCGAAGAAAGAGCAAGAGGATAACGAACTCTGGCGCAGACGTACTTCGTCGCGCGCTCCCGTGGAATTCAAGGACCTTTCGCAGCCTTCGCCCGCGCTCTCCGACGTCACACCGGACGTCGGAAGCGACTCAGGGGAGGAGATCGAATCCGCACCTACCAGTCGGAGACCGGCAACCTTGACGACTCCGCTGTTCGAGAGTTTCACGGAAGCGGAACTGATGTCGCTGATGCGGGGCCTGACTCTTGTGTCGTTCGCGCCTGGCGACATCATCTTCGCGGAAGGCGACCGTGACGCACGGCTCTTCATCGTCACCACAGGACGCGTCAAGGCATTCGTCAAGAGTGGCGAAGGTCGACATACCAAGGTGCGGGACCTCATGGATGGCGACTTTTTCGGAGAGATTTCACTGCTCACCGGAGAACCGCGGACGGCTACGGTAACTGCGGCGGCCCCTACGGAACTTCTGGTGCTCGACAAGCAAACGGTGGATAAAATCGCCGCAACCCATCCCAACATACTGAACATCCTCGATCAGTTCTCAGGACAGCGTTTGAATAGTCCCGAGGAAATACGGGCGCGCAAGGGCACAGAGGAGTCGGAATGAGAGATTGGACGATCAAAGGCCGCATCATCGCGGCATTCACCATGGTGGCGGTCGTGATCCTGGCACTGGCGGTGTTCGCTACACAGCATCTAAACGCAGTAGAGAAGGAAGTGCGCGACATCGCAAATGACTCTCTGCCCGGACTCGCTACCATGGCGGAAGTGTCGTCGTCGGCACGGGCGGCGTACACGCTGACGATGAAACGTCTCGCTTCGAACGATCCAAATCAGCAACGAGGACTCGATGCTTCGATTCAGGCCAACGCCGCCTCGATCGACGGAGCACTCCTCAAATATGAGGGAGCGATTCTCAACGACGAGGACCGTCGGCTGTTCGCGACGCTCAAGGCTGCTCTGCAGACGTACCGCAGCACGGATCAAACCATTCGGAACGTGGAGGCCGCCGGGCGCACGCCCGCTCTCAACGGAACCTTCGACGCGGCTGCGCAGCAATTGTGGGACTCGATCGAAAAGGAAGTCGCCTACAACCATCAGATCGGCGAAAGCGAAGCGCGTGAAGCGCTTCATGCCGTTCACACCACAAAGAAGGCTTTGCTCTTCGCTCCCGCACTGGCGCTACTGATCGCCATCGTCAGCGGGATCGTACTGATCAACGCGGTCAACAACGCGATCAATCGCCCGCTGTCCACGCTTCTCGAATCCATCGAGGTGATGCGCCGAGGCGACCTTTCCAAACGTGTCGACACCAGCCGAAAAGACGAATTCCGCACGATCGGCGAGGGCCTGAACCGCTTCACCGACGATCTCATTTCACTGATCGGCGACATTCAGAAAACAGGAATCCAGGTCAATACCTCGGCGACGGAGATCGCGGCCACCTCTCGCGAACAGCAGTCCACTGCCAACGAGATCGCCGCGACGACCGCGGAGATCGGCGCCACCTCTCGCGAGATCTCGGCAACGTCGAAAGAGCTGTCGCGGACCATGAACAATGTCACCAACGTAGCCGAGAAGACGGCGGCCGTCGCGGGAAGCGGACAGGCCGGCCTGGCGCGGATGGAGCAAACGATCGGGGCGATCACGACTGCCTCGACGGCCATCAGTGCGAAACTCGCCGTGCTCAACGAGAAAGCCGGCAACATCTCTTCGGTCATCACCACCATCTCCAAGGTTGCAGATCAGACCAATCTCCTTTCTCTCAACGCTGCCATCGAGGCCGAGAAGGCAGGAGAGTACGGACGGGGGTTTTCAGTCGTCGCCACCGAGATCCGTCGTCTCGCCGATCAGACCGCTGCAGCCACGCACGACATTGAGCAAATGATCAAGCAGATGCAGTCGGCGGTGTCCGCCGGCGTGATGGGAATGGACAAGTTTTCCGAAGAGGTTCGGCGCGGCGTGGAGGTGGTGCGTCAGGTGAGTGGCGAGCTGGGAGAAATTATCGACCAGGTGCAGACCCTGGCGCCGACTTTCGAATCCGTGAACGAGGGAATGGAGGCGCAATCGGTCGCCGCGCAGCAGATCAGCGAATCGCTATCGCAGCTGACGGAGGCGGCACAACAGACTGTCGACTCTTTGCGGCAGTCGAACGTTGCCATCGAACAGCTCAGCGGCGTGACCCGGATCCTGCAGACCGGAGTTTCCCGCTTCACTCTGCGGGCTTAGCTGATGCTCCTGCTTCTCTTCCAGCTTGGTGACGATACCTACTGCCTTGAAACATCACATATCGTGGAGTTACTGCCTCTCATCGCTTGGCGGACTATCCCCCAGTCCGAACGAGGGGTCGTAGGCGTCATCGATTACCACGGAACGATTGTTCCTCTGGTCGATCTGTCGTTGCTGGCAACCGGCAAGCCGTCGCAGCGCATGATGAGCACTCGTATTGCGGTCGTCCGGTACGGCACCGATCTTGTCGCGGTGCTACTGGAGCATGCGTCGAAGACCATTCACAAGTCCGAAACGGACTTTGTTTCCTCTCGCGTCAATGTGCCTGAAGCCCCCTACTTTGGCAGGATCACGAGAGATCAACAGGGGCTCATTCAAAACGTCGATCTCGACGAACTGATGCCGCCCGCAGTGCGCGAGCGGCTCCGCCGCGCGGAGAGCGCGTGACGGCAACGACCATCGCCGAGCAGCTTCGCGATGCGATCGGGCTCGACGCACAGTCGATCGGACCGGCTGCCCTCGCGCGGGCGGTCGAGCAACGGATGGGCTCACTGAAGATCCGGAACGAACTCGCGTACGCGGATCTCATCGCCTCGTCGGAAGGTGAACTCCATGAGCTGATCGAGAACGTGGTGGTCGCAGAGACATGGTTTTTTCGAGACCGCGAGGCGTTTATCGTACTAGCAGATCTGGTGGTACCCCGCCGCGGACCTCTTCATGTTCTCAGTGCGCCGTGCTCGACCGGCGAAGAGCCATATTCGATCGCCATGGCGCTGCTCGAGGCCGGTCTTCCCCCGGCTCGCTTCACCATCGATGCCATCGACGTCAGCGGCAGAGCACTCGCGGTGGCCAGAGTCGGCCGCTATGGCAAAAATTCGTTTCGCGGCGACGATCTGCGTTTCCGCGAGCGTCATTTCGAGCCGGCGGGATCGTCATGGATCCTTCGTGACGACCTGCGCTCGACCGTACATTTTGCAGAGGGCAATCTGCTGCAGCCCGATCTCCAGCATTTGTATGACGTAATCTTCTGCCGCAATCTGCTCATCTACTGCGATACCGCCGCGCAGCAGAAAATTCTGGCAACTCTTCACCGTCTGCTGCAACCCGACGGACTTCTGTTTGTCGGGCCCGCCGAGACAACGCTCGCGGCGATCAACGGTTTCACGCCCGTTCGGCACGCTCTGTCGTTCGCCCTGCAGAAGCGTGTTGAGGCGCCGCTGCGTGCTCCTATCAGCGTGGTAGCTCCAAAACCAAAACTGGTGCGTGGCGATGCTTCCCGCCGCCCACCAGGCGAACGCCCGGCGAAGGCCATCGAAAACAACACACTTCGAGATGCGGAACGTCTTGCGGACAGCGGTCAGCTTGCCCGAGCTCGCGCCATCTCTGAATCCATTCTCCGGCGAACTCCAGATTCCGCAGCAGTCCATTACCTTCTCGGCATCATTGCGGAGGGCGAGCGCGACGATGCACGAGCGGCCGACGCGTACCGCAAGGCTTTGTATCTGCAGCCAGATCATCTCGAGGCGCTGGTCCACTACGCGCTGCTGGCCGAGAAACGCGGCGATGTGACCGCAGCCACACAATTGTTCGATCGAGCGCGACGCGCCGAGCAGCAACGGAAGCATTCATCATGAACGACGACTTAAGCGCTGGCGGGTTGCTCGACCGCGAGTTGACCACCAGGGAATTACGAGAAGCGGCCGTCCGGGTCGCCTCTCCGCTGCAGGAGGAAGCGGTGCGCTCTGAATCCGCGCTGCTCTTCCGCGTGGGCACTGAGTGGTTCGCTCTTCCGACGGCCATCTTCGACCAGGTCGCCGAAGTCAGTCACCGCCATACCGTCCCGCATCGGCGGGGAATGGTGTTGGGCATCATTAATATCCGCGGGGAGCTCCTCCCCTGCATCTCGCTCCGGGTGTTGCTGGGAGTGACGACTGCACCCGCCGCCTCGTCAACCGAACGCGTGATCGTCATACGGCGAGGGGCGCTTCGTGTTGCTTGTCTCAGTGACGAAGTGAGCGCCGTCCGCCACTACGATCCCGCGCAAGTGATGCCGGTTCCGGCAACGGTCGATTCCGGCGCGTACGTACGGGGCCTTCTCCCGTGGAACGAGACCAGGGCCGGACTGCTCGACGATGAGCTTCTTTTCTACAGCATCGCCAAAGGACTGACCTGATGCCGGGCGATTCGCGCGACCTCAGCAATCTCTCGCTGACGGAGCTGTTCCGCATCGAGGTCGAAAATCAATCAGCGCTGGCCATCGAGGCGCTGCTCGCGCTGGAGAAAGATCCGGCCGCTTCGCAATGGCTCGATGTAGTCATGCGCGCCGGTCATTCCCTGAAGGGCGCATCGCGCATTGCAGGACGGAGTGCCGGCGTGCGGATCGCGCACGCCATGGAGGACTGCGTAGTCACCGTTCAGCGGGAGCGATCGAATCTCACCGCAGGAAAGGTCGACGCGCTGCTGCGCGGTCTCGACCTTTTTGCTGTCATTGCGAAACTCGAGGACGACCAGGTCGACTCCTGGGAAACGTCACATCGACTCGACCTCGATGCATTCATGGCATCGCTGTCTTCTGCGGATGAACCGGAAGTTCCAGCGGAAGTTCCAACGGAAGTTCCATCAGAAACCCCCCCGCCAGTCTCCGTCGATCGAGCTGCCACTACGCAGGCCGAGCCTCGTGGCGAGGCTGACCGCACCGTCCGCGTCCGCGCCGCCAATCTCAACCGACTCCTCGGGTTTGCCGGAGAAGGGCTGGTGCGATCGAAATGGCTGGAGACGTTTTCCGGCGAGCTGCTGGACTTGAAAAGAAAACAGGAACGCCTCACCAATGTGGTCGCGCAGCTTCATGAAGATTTCATGCAGAACACTGACGCCGCACTGACGGCAGGGCTGGTCGCTGAATTGCGCGAGGTCGAGCGTGAGACCCGCGAAACCCTAGCCGAACGGCTCGAAGCATTTCAGCGCTTCGAACGCGACGCGACAAACGTCTCGAATCGTCTGTACGAGGAAGTCCTCGAGTCGCGAATGCGGCCGTTTGGCGACCGATCCGACGGTTTCCCGCGAATGGTTCGCGACATCGCGCGCACGGTGGGCAAGGAGGTCAATTTCGAAGTCGTTGGTGAGTCGACTGCCGTCGATCGCGACATCCTCGAAAAACTGGATGCGCCGCTCGGCCACCTGCTCCGCAACGCGATTGATCATGGCCTCGAGACCCCCGAGGAGCGGCGCGCGACCGGGAAACCGCCGGCGGGCCTGTTGCGCGTCGGAGCACGGCACAGCGCAGGCACGCTGCTGATCACCGTGGCCGACGATGGCAAAGGAGTCGACACCGAGGCCATTCGAGACGCGGTCGTCACACGCGGAATGGTCAGCGCCGAAGCGGCCTCCCGACTCAGCGACCCTGAGCTTTTGGAATTTCTTTTCCTTCCCTCGTTCACCCTGAAGAAGTCGGTCACCGAAATTTCCGGCCGCGGCGTCGGTCTCGACGTCGTCAAAACCATGCTGAAGGAAGTCGGCGGATCGATCCGCATGACCACGGGGCGCGGCAGCGGAACGGAATTTCATCTGCAACTCCCGCTGACGCTCTCTGTGCTTCGGGTCATTCTGGTGAACATCGGTGGCGAACCGTACGCCTTCCCGCTCTCGCGGGTGACAAGCGCTCTTCGTGTCACCCGGTCAGACGTTGCTTCCGTCCAGGGCCGGCAACACATTCCGTATCGCCACCAGCAGATCGGCCTCGTGGCCGCGCATCAGGCGCTCGGACTGGAGCCTGTTGCCGAGGAAGAAGAACTCTCCGTGCTCGTGATTGGCGATGGGGAACGTCGCTTCGGACTGGTCGTCGATCGCTTTCTCTCCGAGAGTGAGCTTGTGGTCCGCACTCTTGATCCTCACTTCGGGAAGGTGCAGGACATCAGCGCCGCTGCCATGATGGAAGATGGCTCCCCGGCGCTCATCATCGACGTGGACGACATACTGAATACGATAGAGAACCTGATTTCTGGCGGGCGACTGCTGCAGGTCGGCGGAACCTCGACTGCCAGTGGGCCCGAGCGCAAGCGGATTCTCGTAGTCGATGACTCTCTCACCGTGCGCGAACTGGAACGAAAGCTTCTGGAACGAAGCGGCTATGAGGTCGAAGTCGCTGTCGATGGCATGGATGGATGGAACGCAGCGCGAACGGGCCGATACGATCTCATTGTCACGGACGTCGACATGCCCCGGCTGGACGGTATCGAGCTGGTCACCCGACTCAAGGCGGACGCCCGGCTGAATGCGATTCCGGTGATGATCGTTTCGTACAAGGATCGCGAGGAGGATCGACGGCGAGGTCTGGACGCGGGAGCCGATTACTACCTCAGTAAGGGAAGCTTCCAGGATGAAAGTCTCATTCACGCCGTGGCAGATCTGATCGGCGAGGCCCATTCGTGAGGATTGGTATCGTCAACGACATGCCGATGGCAGTGGAAATTCTGCGGCGCGTCGTCAGAGAGAAACACGAAGTGGCCTGGACCGCCATGAACGGCGAGGAGGCGGTGGAATGCTGCGCGAAGGACCTCCCGGATCTGGTGCTGATGGATCTCATCATGCCCGTCATGGACGGCGTTGAAGCGACGCGCCGCATCATGCGCCAGAGTCCGTGTCCGATTCTGATCGTGACTTCCAGCATCGACACGAATACAGCGAAAGTCTTCGATGCCCTCGGCGGCGGCGCGCTCGACGTGGTGCTTACACCCGCCATGATGAATGGCGCGACGGAAGGAAGCGCGGATCTGCTGCGCAAGATCGATACGCTGCGCCTCCTCGCCGAACCAGTTGTGGTCAGAACTCCGCGACCGAACTCGCCAGAGCGGTTCGTAAACGCCAGTTCGATTGATCTGCTCGCCATCGGCTCCTCGGCCGGCGGACCGACGGCCCTCGCCGAGATCTTTGCCCGTCTTTCACCAGATTTCCGCGCAGCGATCGTCGTGGTGCAACACATCGACGCGGAGTTCGCTCCCGGTCTGGCCTCATGGTTAGCCACGCAAACCGCATTGCCGGTGCGCGTGGCCCGCGAAGGAGATCGTCCGCAAATCGGCACGATTCTCATCGCCGGGACCAACGATCACCTCATCCTGCGCGAGGACGGAACGCTGAGCTACACACGCGAGCCGGCTGAGCTGTTCTACCGCCCGTCAGTCGACGTTTTCTTCGACAGCGTTGCGCGGCATTGGCGCGGCAGGATCGTCGGCGTTCTCCTGACCGGCATGGGACGCGACGGCGCGGCTGGCCTGAAAGGGCTCCGGGTCGGCGGCACACACACGATGGCCCAGGATCGCCAGTCCTCTACGGTCTACGGAATGCCGAAGGCGGCGGCAGAGTTGGGCGCGGCCGACGAGATCGTGGCACTCTCCGACATGGCGCGTGCGATCCAGCGGGCTCTGGCTCGATAGATCTCAATCAGCTGCGCTCGCCGCCCTGCGCCTCTCTGTAACCGCCCATGAGCGGTTGCGTAAAGTTCGATTCAAGTATTTTTCAAGAGTCGTTCCCTACATTCGGGTCAGAACTGCCGATCAAGGAGACCCGATGAATCTGAAACTTCAGTCACTCACCCTCGGAATTGCGCTCACATTCGCCGCAACTGCTTCCAGCGCCGCGTGGATCTGGGACCGCGATGAGAACCGCGTTGACGATCGCATCCAGGCCGTCGCCACCAGCGGCATCAGCGCGGCCTTCGAGAATGGCGACGTTACGAACGGACGGATGATCTTCGCTGTAGCGAATGACGACGGAGCGCTTCGCTTCGGTGTGTACGTCGGCTACCTTCAGCAACCGACGGCTGCTGATCTCGAGCGCCTGCGGAGTTCCGGCGTCGACACGCGCGTTTTCCACCCGTTCGTCACCATCCCATACGTGCAGATGGCGCTCACTTCCGCCGAGATTGCCAAAGTGGCGACACTTCCGGGCATCGACCGCATCGAAGCGCTGGAGATGGTTTATCCCGTCAACAACAACGCCACACGCGCAAGCGGTGCCGTAGACAGCAAGTTCCGCCAGTTTCCGACCGTGCAGGGAAATCTCGCCATCACTGGCAAAGGCGTGGTGATCTCGATCCTCGACACCGGAGTCAACGACGAGTTTGATTCTGTCACCGGTTACCCAGGTCACCAGACCTACAAAGGAAAGTTTCTCGGCGGCGGCAATTTCTTTTCGGGTCAGCCGGCGTTGAACACGAAGAACAACGAGAGCGTGAATCCGGTCGACCGCGGCGTCGACTCGGTGCATGGAAGTCACGTAGCAGGTACGACGCTCGGCACCGGTGGCCCTTCGAAGGCGTTTGGCGGCGTGGCTCCTGGTGCCCTGCTCGTCGACGAGAAAGTGCTCTCTGATGCAGGCGCCGGTTTCGGCTCGGCGGCAGGAGTGGAATGGGCAATCCTCAACAAGGAAAAGTTCAACATTCGCGTTCTGAATCTGAGTCTGGGCGGAGTGAGTAACTCCGACGGAAGCGATGCAGGAGCACGTTCCATCAACGCAGCCTTCGATGCCGGAATCATCTCCGTCATCGCGACCGGAAACGACAGCAAGACCGACTACATTGCCTCGCCGTCCGCTGCTGACAAGGCTTTCTCGATTGGCGCGCTCGACGACAAGAACACCATCAGGCGCACCGACGACACAGTCGCTTCGTTCTCGAACGAAGGTCCCCGTCTCAGCGACAAAGATGCTGACTTCGAAGACGAGATGAAACCACTCGTGGCCGCGCCGGGATCAGGAATCGTTTCGGCCGACGGACTGCTCACCACCGACGGCCGGCAGTACAAAATCCTGAGCGGCACGTCGATGTCCACGCCGCATGTTGCAGGCGTTGTTGCTCTGATCCTGGAAGCGAATCCAGCGCTTACTCCAACGCAGGTGCGCGACATTCTCCGCCACACCAGCGAACACTCCAACAACCGCGGCAAGACCCTGCCCACTGACAATCCTTTCCCGCAGGGCGATCCGAATTACCATCCGTCCTCCGGCTGGGGACAGGTCGATGCGTACGCAGCCGTGAAAGAAGCACTTCGACTCAATGGCGACAAAGCATCTCAAACGCAGGTGGTCTCGATTGCAGCGGTTGCCGCTGCGGACGGCTCCGCCGCCATCGATCTCACCTGGCGCACACAGCGCGAGACCAGCCTCGGCGGCTTCGACATCTACCGTGCTGACGACGTGAGCGGTGCACCGGGAACGTTCGTGAAGTTGACGGCCACGCCGATCGCCGGTACCGGATCAGCCGTGATCGAGCAGACGCGGAACCGGAATGAATACACATTCCGCGATGCCAGCGGTCTCACCAGCGGTCGAGTTTACTGGTACCGCATCGACCACACCTCGACAGACACGACCATCGGAACAATTGCCGAACCAGCCATCGCGGTGACACTTGGAACAGCGCCCTCGGTTGCGCAGATCAAATACAGCATCACCCACAACTCACTCGACAACGATCTGCTGGTTCTGCTCGGAAGTGGACCGCAACTCGAGCGCGCTAAGCTGATCATCGACGGCAAGTCGTCGACTCAGGCAGACGCAATCATTGTCGAGCCGGGTGAAGCGACCACCGGGAATCGGCGGCACGATTTCACGATCTCTCTCACCACGCTCGATAACGTCAGCCAGTTCCTTCCTCCGTCTGAGAAAAACCCCTGGTTCCTTTCAGTCAAGGAAGGGGGATTCATTAATCGAACGGGCCGCGTGAATTCGTTCTCCATGACGCTGTTCGATGCGAGCGGCAATCCGACGGCGACCTACACAACCAAGGACCTCACTCCGCGGCCGACCGTCGACGACCAGACCACATTCCTCTGGTTGCCTGACAGCCCTGACGTGACTACACCTGGTGAGACACCAGGGCTCATCGAAGCTGAACCAGCGATGGGCGCACAAGGAACGAGTAACGTTGCTGTGGAGATTTTCGGTTCGGAATTTCTGCCTGGAGCCTCAGTCGCGTTCAGTGGCAACGGAATTTCGGTCAACTCCGTCGATGTAAAGAGCGGATCACGGCTGATCGTGAACATCTCCATCGCAGCGAATGCGACACCAGGACCGCGCAATGTAACCGTGCGTAACGTCGACGGCGGCAGCGGCGTCGGAACCGGGATCTACTCGATCGCCGGTGGAGGAAACAACGGCACGGTCGTGAACCTGGACGACGCCGATCCGGCCATCGAGTACCGCCAGGGATGGCACGAGAAGGAGAACGCCGGCGCCAGCAGCGGGTTCTATCACACACGCGCCGGAAAGGGCGGAGGCAACGCCGAGCCCACGGCCCGTCTGGTCTTCACCGGGTCGCAGATCACCTATCACTTCGCGAAGTCTTCAGCTGGCGGTACCGCTGACATCTACCTTGATGGCGCTTTGAAGGAGACGCTTTCGTACGCGGACGCTTCAAAGACCGTGACCTTCGGGCACTCCCTGACCTACGGCAATCTGACGAACGGCTCCCACGAACTGCGCATCGTTCACCGGAGCGGTGCTGCCTACATCGACGGTTTCCAGATCGTGAGCGGAGCTGCCGACAGCAGCGCGGTGCAGAGCCGTTCGACGACCGAGACCAGTACGGCAACATCCGGCGGACTTACAGCCGCAGTCGTGTCACGTGCCATCGACGTGAAAGCAGGCGACGGAGCAATGTCGATTCTGGTTGAAGGCGCGACGCAGCCTGTAACGGTCACGCTGCTCGACCCGCTCGGCAACGTGGTCGCCACCGGTCAGGCACTGCTCGCTGGCAGCAGCCTGTCAGGCGCCGAGGCATCGGCGTTGTCATCTGTCGGAACGCACACGCTACAGATCGCCAACTCGTCCCCGACGGCTTCGACCATCAACATCAGTGTGGCAAAGGAAGTTCGAGTGAAGTAACTGCAGTTCATCGCGTCGTACCGAAGGCGGCCGAAAGGCCGCCTTTTTCGGCTCTCCCAAAAGGCGTTCAAAAGAAAATTACGTCGCTTCGGGGAAGCGAACCCATGTGCTCGATGACATTCGCGGCCAGAACCCGTATGGTGTGTGTACTTCGAGGAAATTTCCTCGACCCTTCAGTCCATCTGAACTAAGTCAGATCCTCTGGACTCACTGCTCTTAGCACTTCTCGAAGCAGGCGCCGGGCTGGACTCCCTATATGGTGCAATCACGACTCTCCAAGGGGACAGACGAAAAGGATTCGATGACTTTTGATGGCTCTCCCAGCGGCAGACGCGGGACAAGTTCATGGGTTCTGGGGCTCGCCCTCCTCTCGTCCTTGACAGGCTTCGGCACGCAAACGCTCTTTGCTCAGGCGCCGGCGCCAAAGGTGCGGTTTGATCAGACGATTGTTCCGCCGGATGTGCCACCCCAGGTCGTCATCGGAGAGGACTTCACTTTCAGGGTGAGATTCAGGAACACTCCATCTTCAAATTCGATCAAGGGCTACGGCCCGTTCATCGACCTGATCCTCGATGCTGGCGGCGCCAACCTCGAGAAGTCGCCGGCCTGTCCCTGCGATGGGATGACCTTCGTGCAGGCGACACTGATCGGCATCAACGCCGGAGCGCCTCCACTCGTGACCCATACGCGGTTGGCGCCGTGTACTCCGTCGCCGTCAACGGTCACACTGACCCACCCATTTGCCGCGGAGGGAGTCTCGCCGGTGCAGGTTCCCGCCGGCTCGCAGCTCGTGACAGTGGAGCTTCCCTTCGGAAGCTTCGATCCCACCCAACCCGAGGTTGTCGTAGAGGTCACCGCTCATCTGAGCAATCTGGAGGACGCGAACGATCCGTTGACGATTTATGCGCGCGGTGGATTTCGCTTTGGCGCCACCCCGGCGATCGACTTTCCTTCCGATCCGCCCGTGGTAAGCGACGTGGTTCCCGACGCCACGCAGTGGCTCGCACACGAACAGACGATCGCCACAGTGATCCTCGTTAAAAAGAAGTATCTCGGCCCCGAGGACGAGACGGCGAGCGGCCCGAACTTCAAACGCCGCTATCAGATCACCGTGGACATCGCCAATGGACAGACCATCCAGAACGTGACGGTGACAGATCAACTCCCGAACAACGTGGCCTATCACGCCATGGATCCGCTCACCACGCCCTGTTTCCTCGCGCCGTTCCAGACGCCCATACCGAACCAGGCGAATAATGGGCCGGCCAACTGGCTCGTTTTGAAATGCTCGTCGCTGACCGGCGCGGTGGGTCCCGATGCGAACATCGTGTTCCAGTTTTTCATCCCCGAGTTCGATGGTAACGGCAACCCTGTCCTGCCGCCAGGCGCCTGCGACGTCCCATCGATCAATGACGTCAAGGTGGAGGGACTCTGGACCCCGATCGACGCATGCGACATCGGTCCCGTCAACGTGGTCAGCGATGCGACTCTGGCCGACTACACGATCACGGCGAAATGCCTGGCTATCCAGAAAACGGTGGTTGACCTCAGCGGCGTGCCGCCGGCGCACCCTATCCCCGGCGATACGCTCGAATACACGCTGAGTTTTCAAATCTCCGACTTCAAGACCACCGGCAATTTGAGAGTTCAGGATGTCCTTTCGGATGGCCATACACTCCTCCCCGCTTCGCTGATGTTGACAGTGACCGATCAATGCGGCACGACCTCCGGACCGATTCCAGCGTCCGCATGGACTCAGAACACCCTTTCATGCGGCGCCGGCGCGCCTCCTCCCCGCACGGAACTGAATATCAATGTCTCAGCGGCCATGACCAGTCTTGCTGCGACGGGCCCATGGCGTCATCAGAACGGCATCCTGACGGGAGGATCCGCTGTATCTCCCTCCTCCACTGTTCCCGCCACCGGCACGATCACTTTTCGAACCACGATTGCCGATGCATACCAATGCCCGGTTGCGTCCCCTCATGATCTCTTCGTGGACAAGGATGACCTGCTGCTGAACAAAGTCACACTGACCGCCGCGATCCTTGCGAATACCGGCACGTGTGCCCCGCCCACAATCCCGTCAGCCACTGGCACCATTGACGACGACGTCAGTAATACAAAACTGCTGATCGCTTCCGGCCAGTTCGAAAAGACGACGCATGCTGTTAAGCGCGGCGGGCTCGAAGCGTGTGGACCGAACACATCACCGTGCCCGGTGAAGCCGGATGTTTTCCCGGGCGACCAGGTGACCTTCCGGGTCAGAAAAACAATTCCTTCCGGCGATGCGGAGAGCCTGACCATCCAGGACTGGCTGCCACTGCCTACATTTGTAGTCGTCGGTGGGACTTTCAGTAATGTTGCGTGCGGACTCCCCCTTCCGGGCAATAGTTGTCTCGGGCCGGCGCATACACTGTCCGTTGCCCCGCCGCCCACATTCACCGCCGACGTACCGTCGAACAGCATCCGATTCAATTTCGGAACGTTCAATGACCCAGCCAATCAAACCCAGAAGATCGATCTGCTCTTTACCTTTGTCGTCGCCAGCACGCCGGTCATCGACGGTCTTTATGTGACCAACGAAGCGGCAGAGTGCGAGAGCAATACCTTTGGTGAGATGTTCTGCCAGGCCGCGATCGCGGAGGTTCGGGTGAGGGAGCCGGCGCTGAGGATCACCAAAGGCATTGTCGCCGCCGACAATCCCAATGCCTTCTTTTCACCGCCTCAGGGAGGAGCCGTCACCTTCAATCCACCGGGCACGAGTTGCCGACGCTTCAATGGGACGATCAACTCTTCGAATCTTCCTGCCATCAACAGCAATATCTCAGGTGTGGACGCCAGCGATTGCATCACCTTCGCGGTTGTTGTCGAGAACACCGGAGGTTCTGCCGCCTACGACGTGAAGCTGCAGGACCTCTTCCCGCTCGATCCGGCAGGCAATCCTGAATGCTTCACGCCGAACTTTGCCACCCTTTGCGTCACCGACGGGACCGGCACTCCTGTACCGTTTACTGCCGGTACTCCTCTCAATGGGAATGTGCCTCTCACACTGCAAAACCCGTTGCCTGCCCTGGGCTCGAGTGGATCGAACATCGTAGTGATTACCTTCGATGCCTGTGTCATCAAGCAGATCAAACCGGGCTGTTGCGACAACACCGCCAAAGTAGAAAGCTACGCTTCGACTCCGGGCGGCCCGAACTTCGCGGGCGCAGGCCTTGGCGGCCCGCTCCAGGATACGGGGCGGCTTTGCATTCTGCCGCGAGCGACGAAGCTCGTCAGGACCACGTCCGAAGCGCACACACTCGGCACGCCTGCGGGGCTCCCGCTCAACCCGGAGCGACTCGCCATCGGTGAGATCATCCGGTACCAGCTTCAGGTGGTCGTGCCCGAAAGCACCTCGCCAAGCAGTTACAAAGTCCAGGAATACCTGCCGGCAGGCTTGATCTATCTTCCCGGCAGCACCACTACCAGCACGATGTCCAGCGGCGTGACGGCGGACAATCCCACACCGCTGATCACGGGCGGACCTTTCACGTGCAGTGGCGGCAGTCCGCTTTTTGATTTCGGCAACGTCACCAACGCCAATCTCAGCGCGGCACAGGAAGTCATCACATTGGAATTCAACGCGCTGGTGTGTAATGCCGTATCCAATCAGAGCGGCGCGACGCGCGACAACAGCTTTGGAGTTCTCGTCAATGGCCAACAGCTAGCGACCTCGAACAGCGCTTCGGCGGTGCTTGTCGAGCCGAGCATCACAATCGTGAAGAGCGCCACAGCACCTTCACGGACGGTTGGAGCAACAGCCACCTACACACTCACTCTCGTCAACAACGGAACAGCAACCGCGTTCGATGTGCGACTTACGGATACTCTCCCGGCCTGTCTGACGAACCTGAGCAACATTCAAATCAGTACGAGCGGCGGTGTCACAGGCGTCACGAACAGTTCAGCGAGTCCGACACTGAACCTGTCGATCGACAGGATGCCGGTGAACGGAACTGTAACGCTGCTGTACTCGGCGACGCTCAGCTGCGTGGACTGCAGTCAGTTGATCAATACGGCGAAAGTGACATGGACGAGTCTGCCCGGAGTGTCGGGCACAACCGCCAACCCCACGAATTCGTCCACACCCGGAGCTTCGGGCCTCGGCAACGGCGAGCGAGACGGCTCGGGCGTGGTCAACGATTACGCCGCCTCTGCCAGCTCGAATCTCTGCTGCCTGCAGGTGAGTAACCCGTCGGTAAGTTGCAATCCGAATCGTACATTCGCATATACGTTCACAATCACGAACGCTTCGAATGCAACGGTTTCCGGCGTGACTCTCTTACCGATCTCCCCTGCAGGAACGACGATCACCCCGGCCTCGATCACGTTTCCGCCGCTGGCGGCAGGCGCCTCAACAACGATCACAGTGACGATCGGCGGTCCAGGCGTTGTCGCCGGGGCAAACATCTGTTTCTCCATCGACCTCATGGGGCAAGCGGGCGTTGTATGTAGGATCGAGCGATGCGTTCCGGCACCGAGCTGCTGCGTCGAACCGCCCGCGCAAATGGTGGCCTGGTACCCGCTGGACGAGCCCCAGGGAGCCTTCGTAAACGATGTCGCACCCTCACCAGGCTCCAGCTTCAATAACGTGGGCACCCCCACCGCCTCGAGTAACAGCCCCACTGCTGCACC
>JBKJUK010000097.1:0-4200 GCA_046590705.1 Thermoanaerobaculia bacterium | reverse complement strand
TGCGTCGATCGGTGAAAGGCGAAGTCATCGCCTCGTCCTCTGATGAATCGGCAGAGGACGAGGCGATGACTTCGCCTTTCACCGATCGGCGCATGTCGGTGACTTCTTCCGGTCGCTCGTCAACGAGCAGAACCATTAGAACCACCTCGGGATGGTTGGTCTCGATCCCGTGGGCGATGTCTTTCAGGATGGTGGTCTTGCCGGCCTTCGGTGGTGCAACGATGAGGCATCTCTGTCCCCGGCCGATGGGAGAAAGCAAGTCAATGACTCGTGCGCTCAGACGACCATTGTCGGTTTCGAGCTTGAACTGCTGGTTCGGATCGATGGAAACGAGTTCCGAGAACGGCCTGCGCGTATCCTGAAACTCATCGATGGTCAGGCCTTCGATGGTCTCGACCGCGAGCAGTTCATGGCTATTGTTGGCGGGACGGGCCTCGCCTTTGAGCAGAAGCCCGGCGCTCAGGTGATACTTCTCGATGATGCTGCGGTGTACGGCCGGATCGCCGGCGCGATAGATGTAGCTATTGGCCGGACTGACCAGCGCTCCATTGCCGTTTGGCTTGATATAGAGCACTCCGCTGATCGTCGAGGTCTCACCCGAGTAGTTGAGATCGGGTGCGCCGGTCGACGCTTCCGAGCGTGGCGCGCCCTCGGCGCGACCACTACCGGTGCGTCCACGCGAGCGGCGTCGACGCGACGAGCGCGATTTCCCGTCAACAGGAGCCGAACGGTCCTGCGGCGGTGGCTGTAGCTGGTTCCCTGGATTCGGTGCACCTGCTGCTGGTGCACCGGCTTCCCCTGGACGACGCTTACGACGGCGCCGTTTACGTGGTGTACGGTTTTCTTCTGTCATGCAATCTCAAGATCCAATATTGAACTGCCTTGTGTGTGAGATCCGGATAACTGTCGATCTTTAGCGGAGACTAACGGTTCTCGACGCCTGGCGGGAATGCCGCGGAAAAGATCGTCGCACGAGGTGCGGCGTTTAGTATAGCGGAACTTTTACAGGCCGCTGCAAGTGAAAATGAACCGCGGCCGTCCAGATGGATGTAAATCGGGAGACACGTTCATACATTCCACTCCTTTGGCACTCTCATTGACCGCCCCCGTGGCGTGTGTGAAAATGAGGACAACACCCGAGCCTAAATCGATAAACATGTCAGCTGAGATTCTCGTCGTTGAGTACGAGCCTCGGTACGCGGATCGCGTCCGACAAGCTCTCACAGGCCACGCCTGTGTCCCGGCCTTTGCCCGGGACGGCGAGGAAGCGCTGCGCCTCCTGGCGTCATCGCAGCCACGACTGATCGTACTCTCTTCGGTCATACCCAAGGTGGGAACGGCCGATCTCGTCCGCGCGATCCGAGCGCAGCAGTCGCTCTCGGCCGTACCGATCCTGCTGACGGTTTCCGGATACAACGGGAAGAGCCCGCAGGTCGACGCGCAGCGACTCGGTGCGACCGACATCCTGCCAAAGCCCTACTCGGAGTCGGAATTCGTCGCGAAGGTAAACGCACTTCTCGGTCTTCGCTCCGCTGCCCCAGTTGAACCATCCAGGCCGATTCCCTCGACCGCAGCCGTGTCGACATCCAGCGTGGCAGCGGCGGGAAGCAGTGCACAGCAACTCACCTCCAGCGAGATCTTCGGTGATCTCGTCGATGAACAAACGCCAGAAGCTCCGGGAGCCCGTAAAGTGGCAAAAAGTTCGAACGATGACCTAGATAAAATGCTTGCGGACACGCTTTCCGGTGTTCGTGTGGCTCCGAAAAAGAAGACGATCGAGACACCTCTGGCGGCCCCGGCCGCGAGCGAGCCCGCTGCGGCCGCTGAACCCCCGGCTCCACGGCCCGCCGCTCCGCCCAAGCCCAAATCGAAGTCTGATCTCGACCGACTGCTTGACGAGACGCTCTCAGGGATCGACAAGAATAGATCACGCTCGGTCCCCTCGCCGGTATCCGCTCCACCGCAACCTCCGCAAGCTTCGGCCCCGGTCGCTGCTTCTCCGAAACCGGAGCTGAAGATCGTTCCGCCAGCCGCGCCTGTGGCTACCGTTCCGTCCGCTCCACCTGCTCCGCCGAACGAGGCGGAAGAGGAGGAGCCGTTTCCGACGATGTCGGTTTCGAGTCCCATTGTTTTCCCGAAAAAGGAAGAAGTCGTCGTCGAGCATCCTGAAGACGCGGATGGTGTGCGGTTCGGGCAATACATTCTGCTCGAACGGATTGCCAACGGCGGCATGGCTGAAGTCTGGAAAGCGCGTATGCGTGGTGTCGAAGGATTTCAGAAAATCGTCGCGATCAAGAAAATCCTTCCGCATCTCTCCGACAACGAAGACTTCATCACCATGTTCGTCGATGAGGCCAAGCTCGCCGCGCAGCTCAACCACAACAACATCATTCACATCTACGACCTCGGTAAGATCGCGCAGTCGTACTACATCGCCATGGAGTACATCGACGGTCACGATCTCAAGACCATTCTCAAGCGGGGAGAGGAGAGGGGATCGGTTCCGATCGAACTGGCCGTTTTCGTCGCATCGAAAATCGCTTCCGCGCTGGACTACGCTCACCGCAAGCGCGACTTCAACGAGCAGGACCTGGGACTCGTCCATCGGGATGTCTCACCGCAGAACGTGCTGATCTCGTACGACGGCGACATCAAGTTGTGCGACTTCGGAATTGCCAAGGCCGCCTCCAAGGCCTCGCATACTCAGGCCGGTGCGCTGAAAGGGAAGCTTCAGTACATGTCGCCGGAGCAGGCCTGGGGTCGACCGATCGACCGTCGTTCAGACGTGTTTGCGCTCGCTGTCGTACTTTTCGAAATGCTGGCCGGGCGGAAGCTCTTCACCGGCGACAACGAGATGTCGATTCTCGAGCAGGTCCGGGAAGCGCGCGTCGAAGTGCCGTCGCAGCTGAACGACGAAGTGCCTCCTGAGGTCGACGCGATCGTCGCCAAAGGCCTGCAGCGCGACCCTGACCAAAGGTACCAGTCAGCCGGTGAGATGGCCCGCGATCTCGATGCAGTCCTTTATCAATTCAGACCGACGCCCACCAGTGCTGATCTCGCGATCTTCATGCATCGTCTGTACGCCGAAGACGAGCCGATGAATCAGGTTCCTGCCAACACGTACAGCGAAGTCTCGGAAGCTCCGTTGCTGACCGTACTCTCGACCTCATCGGTCACCGACATTCCTTCGGTTGTCCATGCCCCGATGGTAGCCGCGACTGCTGCTCCTGTTCTTCCCGTGAAGCCGCAGACCGTTCCAGAGCCGGTTTCGGAACCCGAACCACAGATCTCCGTCCTCTCTGAACCTGACACTCCACGCAAGCTTCCAATCGTTCCGATCGCAGTCGCAGCGGTGGCGCTACTCGCAATCGCCGGATTTTTTCTCACCAGAGGTGGGAGCGACGAACCAGTGGCTGCGAAGGCGACTCCGGCTGCAGCGGTAGCCGGCGGCTCTGCCGCTGGTACAGCTGCGGTCACAGGTACTGCTGCGCCGCTGCCGTTTGCAGTTGCAGGTTCTGCCGCGCCGGCGCCCACCACCGTCGACGAAGGCGCAATGATCAACGAGGAGGTCGCGCGCAGGCTAGCTACGGAACGTGCGCGACTCGAGCAGCAGCGAACATCGCAGCAGGTCGCTGCGACAACCTCGCGCGCTCCCGAAGAAACCCCGAGGGCCGTTGCGGAACAGCCGGCCCCAGCCGCGGTCGTTCCCCAGGCGGTAACGCCTCCACCCCAGGTTGCCGAGAACAGGCCGGAACCACCGCCGCCGCAGCCGGCGCCAGTACAGCAGGAGCCCGCGCCGTCGAAACCAGCCGCGGTCAGAGAGGGTGAACTGGTCGAAGCAGGAACTCCGGGTCTGGTCTCTCCCGAGCTGGCCCGTTTGAACAAGCCTTCGTACCCGCCGCTGGCGAAAATGCGGAAGGTCGAAGGAATCGTCGTAATGAGCGCCCTCATTTCGGAAACCGGAAGAGTGCTCGACGTGAAAATTCTCCGTGGTGTCTCGCCGGATGTGGGAATCAACGACGCTGCCAGGCAGGCCCTTCTGAGCTCCACATTCCGTCCGGCAACCAAGGATGGCGTACGCGTCAAAGCCTACAAAACGATCACGATTCCCTTTAAGTTATAATCCGGCCTCGATTCAGACTCGCCGAAACAGGGAGACATTCATGGCGGTAATTTCCGACCAGCAGCGCAAGTTCTACG
>JBKJUK010000044.1:0-10697 GCA_046590705.1 Thermoanaerobaculia bacterium | reverse complement strand
GCGCGATCTTCCCTCTCCCCGAGCGAATTGACGCAACTTCGATGCTCGTCTTCGGGGAGAGGGCCAGGGAGAGGGGTTGCCAATGAGCTGATAGCCTTTTCGGAGCAGGATACGATGACAGCTCATCGAATCAGCTGCTACTGCCGTCTTGCTATCTCCCCTCTCCCTGACCCTCTCCCCGAAGACGAGCATCGAAGTTGCGTCAATTCGCTCGGGGAGAGGGAAGATCGCGCGGGCTCAGCATTTCGCGAGAAGCCGAGGGAGCGGGCGAGCGCAGCTCGCCCCTACGCGTCCACTCCGTCAGGGCTGCTTCGTTTCGTCCGTCGTTTCGATCGGTGGCAATTCCAGTCGACCGTACGATTGCAGCGCTTCCGCAAGGTGCGGAGAAGCCAGATATTCTTTATCCAGCAACTTCTGGTACTTCGTCCCGGCAGCAACCACCGCATTTAGAAATCTCGAGTGCCGGTATTCGAACAGAAGGCGCTTCAACTCGGGATAAAACCAGCCTGCCAGAGCAAGAAAGAACGCAAAGGCATCTTCGAAAATAGGGATGAAGGGAAGCCAGATGATCAGGCCGCCCAGCATGAGCATGGCCAGCGAGATCGCACTGCGAGCGACCAGATCACCAGTGCGCCACACATCGAAGTGCGACCGTTCGAGCCTGGTCTGTTCGATTGCTGACGGGATGTAACGAGGCATGACGTTCTCGAGCATCTCTGACTGAAGTCCCTGCCAGTAAAGCGGGTCGCCACCACCTTCCTTGAAGCCTGCCTCGAGCTCGCTCATCTTTCTGCGAGCAATCGCCTGCAGAAGTGCCGGCGCCTCGGCATCGAGCAGCGACTTGCGCCGGTGCTCACACTCCTGCAGCACGGCGAAGGTGACTGAGCCGTAGTCGTACGAGGTGCCGACAAGATTCAGCATTGCCGTTGATGAGACATCACGGCTGGTCGGCCGAACGCTGCTTGTCGTACTGAATCACACCAAGCTGTTGCAGCAGTTTGTTGCCGTCGATGATTACGTTGCCGCTGGGAAGTTTCGGGATCTGCCGCAACTCTTTCTTCTGCAGCGCGTCGATCAGCTGCAGATTCACGTAGGCATCACCGGCGCTGCTGTTCAATGCCGCGCGTTCCTTACGAAGACCTTCTGCGCTGGCAGTCTTTTCGATCAACGTGGCCTGGGCGTCCTGTTGCTTGCGGATGAGGTAGGCATCGGCACCACGCTTGGCCTGCTCGAACTGACCCTGCGCGAACGTCAACTGCGCGGTGAGTTCAGCAATTCTCGACTGCAGGTTGGCCTGATTCGACTCCTGCGTGGCGAGAATCTCCGCTTCGAGTTTCTCGGCCTGCTTCTCCGCTTCTTTCCGCGCGAAGATCAGCTTCTGATACTCGGCCTTGAACGAAAAGTTCCCCAGGATCACCTGCTCGACAATAACGCCGTGGCGCGCGAGATTCGCAGCGAGCACCTTGGTGGCGTCGTTGGCCGCCGCGAAGCGTAGCCCGGGCTGATAAAACTCTTCGGAGTCGAGCCGGTTGAGCACATCACGAACGTAGGCACGAGACTGTGGTCGCACCAATCGTTCCTTGACGGAGACGGTATCGGGACCGACATGCTGCCACAGCCACGCCGCTTTGACAGGGTTCACTCGCCAGCGCACAGTGACGTCAGTCTCGATGTCGTTGCCATCTCTGGTTTTGAAGCGAAGATCGTCCTTTCCACCCCGGTCGCCCGACTTGATCTCCCCGGACATGATCAGGTTCTGCGTCGACGTGTCGAAGGTCTTCCAGTCATTGATGATCGGCACGAACAGGTATGTCGCACCTGCCTCCATCAACTCGATCGATTTAGTGACCTTGTTGAACTTCACGCCTACTTCCGTAGCTTCCGTACGATGAGGAGTGCAGGCCGCACTCAGGCCAGCGATAGCAAGTACTGAGAGAATGATTGTCGAGCGCATGATCAGTTCCTGTTGTTCACAATGCGTCCGAGGTCAGTCGGATCATCGGTGATGTAGATGGGACCCTTGATGCCGTTCAGAATTGCCAGGCCTTTCTTGAGTCGCAGCAGCTTGTCCGAACCCGAACCCTCCATGGCCCGGTTGATCAACTCCGTTCCACTCGCCTCGGCCGCCCTCACCAGAAGATCAGCCTCGGCGCGCTTCTGTCTCTCGTAGAGGTCCTTCTGGGCATTGATTCCAGTGATCTGCGCCTGAAATTCGGCGGTCTTCAGGTTCATCAGATTCTTTCCCTCTGCGGAAACCTGATTCAGTCGCGTCTGCACTTCGGCCTGTTTGGTGAACTCGCGATTGGCGAGCACTGACTGGTCCTGAATCTTCTTCTGCTCGGTCAGGTCCTGGAACGTTGCCGGGTAGTCGTACTGCCTGATCAGGACGTCCGTGAGCTCCAGGCCGTTCTCTTTGAATTTCGCAGTGAGGTCCTTCTTCATGAGCGCAACCTGGCGAAGGCGGGTGTGACGATAGAACTCTTCTGCGCGCAGCGCTCCAAGATATTGCTTGATGGATGGATCGGTGAAGCGAATCACCACTCCTTCTTCGTAACCGCGACCGAAACCGAAGCGCCTGACGACCTGAAAAGGATCGGCGATCCGATAGACGACCGTGACATCGATTGTCACCGGGTAGCCGTCGACGGTCGGCACGTTCACCGCTTTCACCACCTTGTGATCTTTGCTTCCTTCAGCGGCGTTGTCCGTGAACTCGACCGCCTGAAGATCGCGCGGGAAGGTGCGCACAGTCTCATACCCGAAGATCTCCCTCCGGTACCCCGGCTCCACGATGCTTTTCTGAAGTCCTTTGCCCGGCCCGTAGGCGACCTGCCGGATTCCGACTTCGTTGGGTGCAACGTAGGTGAACGCGCAAGTCCTGAGCAGCAGAATCGGGGCAACCGCGGCGAGAACGAGCAGCAGGATCTTGCCAAAGCGGGCGCGAAGACTGGTGAGCAGGGGCGAGTGGATGCGAAATCGAGGCGCAGCAGTGCCTTCGAGCATGCTTCTTCCTATTAGGAGTGCGGGTTAAGGGACGTTTCTACTATCTTACGCTAACCGCGCGAGATGGTTTCCATGATGGAGCACAGGCAATCCTGCCTGTGGCGCGGCGCACTGACTTCGAAGGGGAGAGAGGTCTAAGCGTAGAAATCGTTTCGGCGTGAGCTGAGCCTCTGTGGCACAGGCAATCCTGCCTCGACTCGTATCCGTTGAACTTCGGGGGTCCAGTCACAGGCAGGATTGCCTGTGCTCCACAGGTTTCGGATATGAGTTCGAAGGCGTGCGGCGAGGCTACGACCCTCTACCGCGATCTTCTGGGCCGCGTTCTCACTGGCGCTTCATTGAAGTCGCCGACGAGAACCAGCGCAAAACTCTGCCGCGCTCCAGCGGCGACGCGATGAGCAGCGACTCGTACGCGATATGTGCCGGCTACCGGAGCCTCGATCGAAATCATTTCGACGTTGTTCAGGCGGTCAGGGTTTCCGCCGGTGAGCCGGGAGTTCCCGAACACCATCTTTCCAGTGGGATCCGTGACTGAGAGATCGAGATCGTGGATCAACTTGAGCGCAGTGTGAGGGGCCGCAGGATCAGCAGGAGGATCGGTCCAGACCAGCACGATTCTCATCGGCTCTTTCCCATGAACGCGAACCAACTCGAGGAAGGCATCGCCGGATTGCAGTCCGCTCGGCGCACTGCGATCGAGAATTTTCAACCGTGAAGATTCACCCTGAAAGTAGAGCGCGCGATCAGGATCCGCGAAGCCGAAACCCTGCTCATAGGACGGAACCGGCTCAGCCGGACTGATGACTCCACCAGATTCACGCCGGGAGACCGGCCGCGCTGAGGCGATCAAGGTGGCCTTCAGCAATGCTGCACTGGGAATCAGCGAATCTGAAGCAGCCGCGCTGCCACTCGGATAGAACCCGTCCACGAAGTACTGGCGCACGAGGGCGGCCGCCGCTGCCAGAGAAGGTGCGGACCACGATGTCCCTCCCTGCGAGGCCACCGCGCAATTTCCGGTTCGTACATCTCGATCTGATTCGGAAGTCACGAGAAACGATGGCTGCACCAGATCGGGCTTGATCCGTCCGTCACGAGTGGGGCCGCGTCCGCTCCCGCTCCAGATTACGTCGTCGTCTTCGTTGAAGTAACGCGTACCGCCGACTTGAATCCCATTCTTTGCGCTTCCGGGACTGGACACGCTCGAAGCGCCTGTCATCCCGCGATTTCCCGCATTGAAAATGACCAGTGCATCGGGATTGTTCCAGACGAAACGATCGATCTGGCTCGCGCCGATCGAGTAATTGGCCTGACTGTCTCCCCATGAATTGGTTTGAATTCTGGCCCCTTGCCGGTAGGCCTGCTCGAACATCGGGAGCAGATCAATGGCCGGGCACCCGAGGCCCGGAAGCTGACATGGGCTGGAGGCTGAGAATCCTGTGTCCTGAATGATCAGCTTCGCAGCTGGCGCCATTGAATCGTTCGGATCCCGTACGCCGCGCACATTCATGTCACCACCGGCAATGCCGGCTGCGCGGGTGCCGTGACCATGGTTGTCGAATGAGGACGGCAGCTGTGGATCTTCGCAGCCGGTGACACCTGGGAATTGAGCACAGGAGAAAAGGAAGTTGTAGGCCACGATCTTTCGCCGACCCAGATCGAAGTTCTGCCAGGAGAGGCCAGCCGCTGAGCCGGTGTTGACAGGGGGCTTCGACCCGTCTGCTTCAGCGAAGGCGCAGTGATCAAAGTCAGCTCCGGTATCAACGACAGCGATGATCTGTCCGCGGCCATCGAGTCCGCTCTGCTGCAGTGCGGTTGTTGACTTTACAAGCTCAGCGCGTCCGTCTGCTGCGCTCGCTGCGAAGGTGAAGAGCAAGGCGACAGCTAAAGATAACTTTTTCACAGATGAAAGAACCGGCGGTTGACGAAGGCGATTCCGCATAGGGAAAGAAGAGTCGGATACCGAGAACGGGAATTCGCCCCTGAAGATACGGCCGCGTCATTCCGAGTAGCGGACCTCGGGCTCGCGGCGAGGGAGGGAAAGAAACGAGATCACTAAGAATCCCCAGGAGAGCCGTCATCCAGAAGCGGAATCGGCGCGTGACGCCGGTTTTACAAAAAATGAACACGGTTGGTACCTTTAGCGCCACCCTCCCCCCAAGTCGCGCAACGAAAGAAACAGGATCGCTGTGCATCAAGCAGGAGCGCCGTCATTCCGAGCGGCGGGATGGGTGGGTGCGAGGAATCTACGCACAGGGACCGCGCTGTAAATGTTGAGCGCGAAACCTGAGCGTAGATTCCTCAGTCGCAGTCCTATCTGCGTTCGCCATAGAACACGGCGTGCTCCATCGGAATGACGTCTGCGGCGCTCGACAGGCACGGAATGCTGCGATCATCATCCTGCGCGCGACGGCAGAGTTCAGTGCACGAACTTGCGGCGATTCTTGATGTAGTCCGCGAGAATGTACTCGCCGAGCCGGTCGGTTGAGGAGTAGAAGGCCCGGCCGCGATTGATCCGCGAGAGCTGCTCGACGAAATCGACCAGCGTCGAATCCGTGGCGAGCATGAAGGTAGTGATGGTGATTCCGCTTCGGCGACAGCGGTCAGCTTCTTCGAGCGTCCTGTTTACGATCTTCATATCGAGACCGAATGAGTTTGTGTACAGCCTCCCGTTCTCGGTCAACGCTGAAGGCTTTCCGTCGGTGATCATAAAGATCTGTTTGTTGTTGTGCTTGCGACGCCGGAGAATCCTCTGCGCGAGTTCCAGTCCCGCTTTGGTGTTGGTGTGATACGGCCCGACCTCGACGTAGGGAATCTCGGCGATCGGAACCTCGACGGCCTCGTCACCGAAGAGCAGCACATCGATGGAATCCTTCGGATACTTGGTCATGATCAGTTCAGTCAACGCCAGCGCGACCTTCTTGGCTGGCGTGATCCGATCCTCGCCGTACAGAATCATGGAGTGGGAGATATCGATCATCACCACCGTGGCGCAGCTGCTGTTGTGCTCCGTCTCGTAGACTTCGAAATCATCCTCTACGATGTCGATCCTCTGTGAGGGATCACCGTGCTTGAGTGCGTTCTGCAGCGTCCTGATCCCGTCGATCATGGTCGGGTCATCACCAAACTGGTAGGCCCTTGTCTCGGTGAGCCGTTCACTCCCCTGCCCCGACGAACTGACTGAATGGTATCCAGCCGGCGATTTCTGGAGTCCGCCGAAGATCTCATCGAGAGCTTCTCTGCGGATCTGACGCTCACCAGCGACACCGAGGACGAGGTTCCCGTTCCCATCTGTGCCGAACACGTTCTGCTCGGCCATGGCCCGAAAGAATTCTTCCAGATCGATATCAGGGTCGAGGTAACCCCGCTGCTGCAGGGCTCGCATCCACTCCATCGCTTCATCCACATTCCCAGCAGTCTGCAGAAGCAGCTGATTGAAAAGTTTGCGCAGACCGGCTTCGCTGAGGAGCTGGCGGATGAGCTCCGGATCCAGATAGCCGTAACGATGACGCATTGCGGGACTAGGTGCTCCGT
This sequence comes from Thermoanaerobaculia bacterium, assembly GCA_046590705.1. Classification (GTDB taxonomy): domain Bacteria; phylum Acidobacteriota; class Thermoanaerobaculia; order Gp7-AA8; family Gp7-AA8; genus JBKJUK01. Next base: position 4,163 of record JBKJUK010000044.1, on the reverse strand, counting down.
GGCGAGAGGCGCTGCATCCAGCGGGCGATGGTCGGATTGTTCGGCAGACGTTCGGTCGCTTCTTTCACCGAGGCCAGAGCATCGGCTTCCCGCTCGAGCACCAGGAGGACCTGAACACGCAGCTCGATGACCGCCTGATACAAGGCCATATCCATCATCTTCTGCATCGTGAGAAGTGACACGGCGCGATCTAGAAACTTCAGCGCCGTGTCAGGCTTCGACTCATTCAGAGCGTCGGCTGCGAAGCGGTGAAGCATGCGCGGAGAGTCACCGAGAAGAGTCTTGCCTTCCACGAGCTGCTCGATCGCTTCTCGAACGATGGCCTGCTGATCCACGTACCAGCCGTCGCGCACGATGCGCTCCAGGTGCTGCATCACTTCCGTGGAAATCTCGATGGTCAGCCTGGGCATCATTTCACCGTACGAAGCAGGTTGAACTTCATTAACTCCGAAAAGGTGATCGTCGAGTCGAGGTCCTCGCGTGTCAGGCGCAGCGACTGATGCAGCGCTTCGAGCAGCAGTTCCATGGCGAACGCAGATTCGAATTCGTCGATCGGCTTGAAATGTTTCGTGGCCACCTCGATCAGTCCCGGGACGCGTGACAGCTCGCCGGAGTACTCCTCGAAAGTCTGCTCATCCGATAGAGTGACGAAGTTCCCTTTGGTAAACCACTCCACGATGCTCTCATACTCTGGATTTGCGCCAACAGGCGTTCGGTCGCCATTCTGTTCGCGATTCTGCTGTCGCTGCTTCTTCCCTCGGGGAACGAACTCGTCATCCCGTTCGATCTCGCCATAACCGCGACCCCTCTCGCCTGCTCCGGAACTTCGACCAGGCCGTTCGATCTGCGGAAAGCGGGCGTTGTAGAGTTTCATGACTGCTGCACCGATCAACTGTCGCGCCACGACTTCGGGTCCCTGCTGCTCCCCCTCGTAGACCATCTCCACTTTTCCGGTGATGGCAGGAAGCAGCATATTGAAGTCAGCGAGGCGCGGAAAGATCTTCTTCTCGCCGGTAACCGCAGCTCGCCGCTCGAGATTGGACTGCAGAATCTCCAGCGCAGAAATGGTCATGCGCGCCGAGACGCCGGAGGACTGATCCACCAGTTCTGAGCCACGTGCCACGAAGGCGATCTCTTCGATCAGCTCACGAATGAATCCGGGCAGGATGACCTCAGGCCCTTCTCCGCGATCGGTCCAGGCCTCCTGCGAAGTGATGGCCATCCCGATCTTCACGTCGGCGGGATAGTGCGTGAGAATCTGCGAATCGATTCTGTCTTTGAGCGGAGTGATGATATTGCCCCGGCTGGTGTAGTCCTCGGGGTTCGCTGAAAACACCAGCAGAACGTCGAGAGGAATCCGGACCGGAAAGCCGCGGATCTGCAGATCGCGCTCCTCGAGAATATTCAGCAGCGCTACCTGAATGCGCGGAGCCAGATCAGGCAATTCGTTGATACCAAAAATCCCACGATTTGTCCGCGGGATAATCCCGTAGTGGATGACTTCTTCGTCTGAGTAACTCAGTCGCTGGTTCGCTGCTTTGATCGGATCGATGTCACCGATGAGATCCGCGACACTCACATCAGGAGTGGCCAGCTTTTCCCGATACCGTTCCTCCCGCCGGATCCAGCGGATGGGAAGGTCGTCGCCACGTTCTGCAGACAGTCCTCGGCAGCGTTTGCAGGCAGGAGCGAAAGGAGAATCATTGATCTCGCATCCGTCGATGATCGGAATTTCTTCGTCGAGAAGATTGACGAGTGAGCGGAGAATTCGAGTCTTGGCCTGACCCCGGAGTCCCAGCAGGATCATGTCATGACGGGCCAGCACCGCGTTCTGGATCGCAGGGATGACCGTACGATCGTAACCGTAGACACCGGGGAAAATCGTTTCTTTCCTGGCGAGTTTTGCGAGAAGGTTTTCGCGCATCTCGTCTTTGACACTTCGAACGTCGTACTTCTGCTCGCGTAGCTGACCTGTTGTGGTGATCTGATGCGCCATCATTCCTCTTTCGCTTTCGATTCGACAGGATCCCGGTTGAACTGACTCATGGCGCGCTTCAGATCGCCCCGTACGAACAGGAGCAGCGCCTCACATGCTTTTGAAACGGTGAGATCCACCATCTCTCTCTCTACGCTCGAAAAGTCGTCGAGGACGTAGTCTGCGAGAGAGTCGCTCCCATAGGTTTCACCGCGGATTCCAAAGCGAAGCCGAGGAAATCGATCACTCCCGATCGTGCTGATGATCGAACGCATCCCATTATGCGTTCCTGCGGACCCGTTCTCTCTCACGCGCAGGCGTCCCAGCGGCAGATCGATGTCATCGTAGACCACCAGGATTTCCTCAGGAGCCACCTCGTAGAGTCTGGCCAGTTTCAGGAGCGGCTCTCCGGACAGGTTCATGTAGGTTTGAGGTTTGGCGATAACAACCGAGCTTCCGGCTGCACGAACCGTTGTGGTCAGCGCATCGCGCTCATGCTTCCAACTCCCGGCGCGATACTTTGACGCGAAGGCGTCGGCCACGACGAACCCGACGTTGTGCCTGGTCCTTTCATACTTCTGGCCCGGGTTGCCGAGCCCCACGATCAACCGCATTGTGCAATCACTGCGACGAGTGTAAATTACAGCGCCGTAACGTGTCATGGGTCAACCCGCTTTTCTCACTGAGTTCGCGTTTTGAGAAAATGCGGGTCAAGCCCCTGCCCCCATTCATGTCCACCCCGAATCCGCCACAGGAACGCATCGTTCTGATCGACGACAACCCCAACGACGGCCAGTTGATGCGCCGCGTTCTGCAGCGCGTCGGCTACGACGTTACCTATGCAGAGTCGGGAGAAGCAGGGCTGAAACTGATTGAGGAGCTGTCGCCTCACTGCATCCTGGTCGATTACCGGATGCCCGGGATGGACGGCTACGAAGTCTGCCGGCGGCTCAAGAGTGACCCGCAGCAGAGCACGATTCCGGTTCTGATGCTCACGGGGGCCGACTCCGCGAAGAATCTGGTGGAAGGGCTCGAGTCGGGAGCCGATGATTTCGTCACAAAATCGTCCGACATCGAAGTGATCCTGGCCCGTATTCGCGCCCTGCTCCGCGTGAAAGCCTTCCAGGACCGGATCGTCGAGCAGTCCGGACAGATGCGACGTCTCTACGACGAGTTGCAACAATCGACCGAGAAGATCGTCGCGCTCAATCAGAGATTGAACAGCGACCTCCAATTCGCGCGAACGGTGCAGGAGGCGTTACTTCCCGGCCGCGAGTACACCGGTGAGGATGTCGAGATCCGCTCGATCTACATTCCCAGCGAGACTCTCTCCGGCGATTTCTACGATTACTTCAAGGCCGAAGATCGCCTCTTCATCTTCCTCGCCGACGTTTCGGGTCACGGGCTGGCTGCCGCAATTCTCGTTTCGCTCCTCAAGAGCTATCTGCATACGGAGACCGATGCGGAGACATCTTTAGCCAGGTTCATGTCTCAGCTGAACGACTTCCTCTACTCGGCAAGTCTTCCAGCGCAGTACGCCACGGCCCAACTCTTCAGTTACGAGCGTGACACCAGAGTCCTCGAGTACTCCAATGCAGCGCATCCGCCGTTCATTCACTACTCGCGAGCGCTCAGGACTTCGACTTTGCATGAGTCACCTGGGCATCTGCTCGGCATCATCCCCGGCATGACCTTCGACGTTCACCAGCTGGACATAGGCGTCGACGATCTGCTCTTCTGCTACACCGACGGTCTGACTGATCGAAGAAGCGAGAACGGCGAGTTCTACTCGATCGACAGAATCGCGGCCATTCTCGAGGAACACGGAAACGAGGAGCTATCCTCGGTGTACGCCCGGATCGAAAGTGACGCAAAGTCGTTCTCGCCAACTGACGACTACAAAGACGACCTGGCGTTCATCCTCACGCGTTTCTGCTGATCCAACGGTTGTGGTAGCTATGAGATACACGGTCATTGATGCGCGCTACGTGACGGACTACAACATCTGGCTGCGGTTTGCCGACGGCGACGGCGATCTTTCCGACGGGCAGCAAGTCAAACCCTCGCACGTCATTCCGATGCGCCGCGTGATCGGTATCGTCTCGCGGCCTGGAGAGCGAAGAGGAATCTCCGGTCCGCGCCGCGCTGAGGTGGCGATCAAGCGCGTCTGCGCGGACCGGAGATTCCT
>JBKJUK010000229.1:0-3188 GCA_046590705.1 Thermoanaerobaculia bacterium | reverse complement strand
ATTCTCCATTCTCCATTCTCCATTCTGCATTCTGCATTCTCCATTCTCCATTCAATCACCCCACCCTCTCCAGCTGGTTCTTCTGATCCGAGATGAAACGGAACAGTTCTACCTTGCTGGGTGAGTCGAGATGTTGCGAGACCTCGAACAGTTGGATTGACAACAGCGTATTGAGTCCTTCATCGAGTACGGACTGGCGCTGCTCGAAGGGAAGCTCGGAGATGTTGGCGATGAGCATGTTCTCGTCGAACCTTCCGTTCTGGTCGAAGAACACCCCGGCCCAGAGTTCATTCGACTCGGATGAATGCAGCGCCGACGTGAAAATTTCTCGTGACTCCTCGCCACCCACCGATGTGCGAAGGGCCTCGTAGAGACGCCCGAACATATCGTTGTACGACGAGATGATTTTGAGCAGCTCCGGAGAATCTTCAACATCGAGGAAGACCGGGCGAAACGACTTCTCCTGAGGAACCACTTCGATGAGCCGGGCCGACAGCATCTGAAAGGTGATGTTCATCACTTCGAACTCAGTCAGATCCGCCAGAGGAATCAGCTCCCGGATCGTGCGCCTGCCATCGATATTGTGAAAAAGTTTCATCTCATGCTGCGTGATATCGAGTTCGGACAACCGTGGTTCCGCACCTGGAACCTGCGCAAAGACCATCTCCAGACTGGTGATTTTCTCGCGAATGCGGGCACCCTCATCGAGTCGCCTGATGCCTTCCATGATGATGCTTGACGTTGAGATCGAGAGGGTGATGCGCTCCTGAATATCCTCGACGTGCTGGTAGAAAGAAAACGTCCCTTCTTTCCACGGGAAAATCGAGTAGATGATCTCCAGAACCTGATTTTTGACTCCCCACCAGAGATCTTTCGGAGAGAGCGCACCCATCTGCACCAGCAGCTTCCCGTGACGCGTCTCGGGCGTAAGGCGCTCGAAGGACTCCTTATACTGCTGCGCAGTAATCTTTCCGTTGCGCTGCAGAAAGTTTCCAAGCGAGTGCTCAGGCGAACTCGAGGTCGCGAAGACGACCTCGCCGTTGTTCCAGTAAATCGCGCGCTCTTCACTCGGCTTACTGACGACCAGTTTTCCGGCGATCTGAATCATCGAGACGAACGTCAGCACGTCCGGTAGCGCGATCGCCGAAAGATCGCCGTGCAGGATCAGGTCTGGGGACGCTTCATGCATGAGCGGTAGCTTCTTATCTCCTCAGAGTTTTCGGAACGAGCTGCTGCAGTACAACGACGACCTGCCGAATCTCCTCGAGACGATTGAAGCGACTGAGCGAGAAGCGAACAGAGCTTCGAGCATCTTCCTCCGAAAGACCCATTGCGAGCAACACGTGACTCGGCTCGACTCGCCCCGAGGAGCAGGCCGAACCTGTCGAGACCGCGATGCCTGCGAGATCGAGCCCGATCACGATCCCCTCGGCGTCGTGCTGCGGAAAGTTCACGTTCGAAGTATTCGGAAGCCGCGGAACTTCGCCACCGGCGATCACTGCCCAGGGAAATTCCTTCAGTAGCAGCTGCTCGAATTCGTCGCGCAGCGCCGCGACTGCAGCGCTTCCGGAGTCCTCGCCCGCGATCGACGAAGCCAGCCCCATCGCTGAAGCGAGAGGAACATTCTCTGTACCGGCCCGCCGCCGTCGCTCCTGGGCGCCGCCGAGCATCTGAGGTTCGAGGACGACTCCCCGTCGTACGTACAGAGCGCCGACCCCTTTTGGGGCGTGGTACTTGTGTCCAGAGATCGCGAGCGTATCGACGGCCAGCATCGAGACATCCGCGGCGATTTTTCCGGCCGCCTGCACCGCGTCGCAGTGAAAGTGGATGCCTCTCGACCTGCAGAACGCACCGATCTCTTCGACAGGCTGCAGAACGCCAGTCTCATTATTGGCGAGCATCAGAGTCACCAGCCTGGTGTCCTGCTCGATGGCGGCAATCATTCTGGAGGCATCTACACGCCCGGACGATTCGCATGCGACGAACGTGACCCGGTGCCCCGCAGTCCGCAGATGCTCAACCGGGCGAAGCACCGAGGGGTGCTCGATCGAAGAGCAGACAATGTGTGCCGGTGCACGTTCACCGATCAATCCCAGGAGTGCGGCGTTGTTCGATTCGCTTCCCCCGCTGGTGAACACGATTTCTTTCGGATCAGCCCGGATGAGAGCGGCAACCGCCTCCCTCGCCTCCTCCAGCGCCCCCCGAGCCCGCTGACCCTCGGCGTGCACGCTCGAAGCATTACCGAAAACGTCACGCATCCCATCCATCAGCGGAGACAGAATGGCTGGATGGATTTGAGTGGTGGCGTTGTTGTCCAGATAGATTCGCATCGTTTCTGCTTTCAATGATCATCGAGGAATGACAGTTATGAGGCAACGACTTCTTGCATTCGCTTTCATCGCGGCGCTCTCCAACATTGATGCGCCTGCGCAGACTACACGGGTATCGGACGCGCTGCTGCGCCTTCCTACACGCGTTGATGAACCCGCGCAGACTACACCCACTCAACCGGCAGACGAGAAAGCGAAGGCCGGAGCATCCCAGCCCGCCTCGGTGAATGATCCCGGTGTGCGAAAACTCTCGCGCAGAGATCGGAAAGATCGCATCAAGGCGCTATCTGACGCTTACAGACAGTTTCTCCAGGACGTCGAGCCGATCATGCTGCCGACCGAACTCGACACGTTCCTCATTCTCGAAAGTGATGCGCAGCGCGACCTCTACATCGAACAGTTCTGGAAAAGACGGGATACCGACTCTCTCACTATGAAGAGTGAGTACAGGCAGCAGTATTACGATCGTCTGGAAGAAGCCAAAACCAAATACAAATACCTGACCTCCGATCGTGCCAAAGCCTACCTCCTTCATGGCGAGCCGATCGAAATTCTCAAGAGCGAATGCGACCGTCTCCTTCAACCAATCGAACTCTGGAAGTACGGTTATCTGCGGGGGCTCGGACAGAACGCGGTGCTGCTGTTTTACAAACCTCGACTGGGCTCAGACTACAGGCTCTATGCTCCGATCAGCAGTGGAACCGAGGGGTTGAAGGAACTGGTTTCATCTGAAGTCACGGCGTTCGGCACGGATGAAGCGGCCGTACAGCGCGTTTTCTACGAGAGCGCGGCCAACAACGGAGCACAGGTCAGTCGCATCCAGATCGAGTGCAAGTACGGCGACGAGATTCTTCGCGC
>JBKJUK010000125.1:0-5907 GCA_046590705.1 Thermoanaerobaculia bacterium | reverse complement strand
ACTCGCGTCCAGCGTTTCGGATCCTTCTTCATTTCGGCGCGGATCAGGTCGAGGATGACCCCCCATTCCGCTGAATCTTCGTCGGCGTTGAAGTCAGGCACGACACCTGTGCCTTCGTACTCTTTGCCTTTGTGAACGAGAAGCGTGGAATCGCCGCCGTCGTCAACGATGAGATCCGGGCCGCTGCCGTCAGGCCACATCAGTGCTTCCGAGGTACACCACCAGTATTCTTCGAGCGTCTCGCCCTTCCAGGCGAAGACCGGAATCCCCTTCGGGTTCTCGATCGTTCCCCCGGTTTCCGGACGCCCAACGGCAACTGCGGCCGCGGCATGATCCTGCGTCGAAAAGATATTGCAGGAGACCCAGCGAACATCGGCACCGAGGTGAGCCAGGGTTTCGATGAGTACAGCCGTCTGCACGGTCATGTGAAGTGAACCCATGACCTTTGCGCCTGAAAGCGGTTTCTCTGTTCCGTACTGTTTGCGCACGGCCATCAGGCCTGGCATTTCATGTTCGGCGAGTCTGATTTCGGCGCGACCTAATGTTGCGAGCGAGAGGTCCCGTACCTTGAAAGGTTCGCGGCCGGCTTCGCGGGCGGCAGTGAACGCATCCATGACTTCGAGTGTGGTGGACATTGAGTGAACTCCTGATTGAAGGTTCGTCTGAGGGGAAGGAGGCTGCCCGGAGAGAGCGCGCCCGTTAACCAGACTGCATTCTACCAAACTAATCGTATTTAGTCGAATTGAACGAATTTCAAGTATCAACATCGACGATTGGCTCCCCGAATACCACCTTCCGCGGGGCTGAGCCGATAATCTGACCGACGGCTACGGCATCTTTCTGAAGCAAAACGACCACGCTCGATCCCATGTGGAAAGTCCCCAGTCTGTCCCCGACCTCCAGATCAGGCGCGGGATCGTACAGGTGCGTCTCGATCTTTCGCGTGGCGAAGGTAGTGTTGGTCACGAAAGCGTCGTAGGTGACTGACATCTTCCCTACGTTCGTGGCGCCCACCATCACCACCGCGACGAGCCCAAGGCTGCACTCGAGGAACGTGATGACGCGCTCATTCACGGCGAAAAGGCTTTCGATATTCCTCATGGACCAGTCGTTGACGGGCCAGAGACGACCCGGAACGTGAATACTTCGAATCACAGTTCCGGAGACCGGACTGTGCACGTGGTGATAGTCCTGTGGAGAAAGATAAAAATTGAAGTAGGTTCCACCCTCGAACGTCGATGCGAGTTCGTCGTCCCCCAGGAACGTGCGCAGCGAGTAGGTCTTCCCTTTGACCTGCTCGAGTACACCATTCTCTACGGCGCCGAAATTTCGCATGGTTCCATCGACAGGGCTGACGAAGTTTCCTCGGATCGGCCGAGAACCTTCCTTCAGATCGCGTGTAAAGAATGCGCCGATGGATGCGTAGTCGGACATGGGACGTGCAGAGATTTCCGTATCGATATCGAACGCTCGCGCGAACCAGCGAATGGTGCGTCTGGCGAGAGGACCTGGCAGTTCGAGATGAACGAGTTTGCCGAGAAAATAGCTCGCGTGATTCTTCGGGACGAATCGCAGGAAGCGCCACATCGGTGCATCATGCCAGTAATCAGTAGTTAGTAACCAGTAGTCAGTAACCAGTAGTCGGTAACCAGTAGCAGTAGCAGGTCGTAGGGGCGAACTGCGTTCGCCCGATCCCTCGGCCGCTCCGATAAACTGCACCGGAGAGCGGGCGCGCGCAACCGCCCCTGCAAATACCCGCGCTGTCAGGAGACGTTTATGGAACCAGCAAATACATTACTAGAAGCCGATCTCTCGGCCGATCCGATCGAGCAGTTCAGTCGCTGGTTCGCGGAGGCCTCAGCCTCCGCAACTCTGCAGCCAGAGGCAATGACACTCTCGACGGCCGGCGAGGATGGATTTCCGTCCGCGAGAATGGTGCTGCTCAAGGACGTGAATGAACGTGGGTTCGCGTTCTTTACGAATTACGAAAGTCGAAAAGCGCGAGAGCTGAGCGAAAAACCGTTCGCCGCACTCACCTTCTGGTGGCCAATCCTCGAACGTCAGGTTCGTGCCGAGGGGTCGGTCACGCGTGTTCCCGCGAGCGAGTCTGATGAGTACTTTGCATCGAGGCCACGAGGGAGCCAGATCGGCGCCTGGGCTTCAGCGCAAAGCACTCTCCTTCACACGAGAGCTGACCTGGAGTTGCAGGTCGCCGAGATTGAACGCAGGTTTGCGGATGCGCCGGTGACCCGCCCGCTTCACTGGGGAGGCTTCCGCCTCAATCCATCCGTGGTCGAATTCTGGCAGGGAAGATCCAGCCGACTGCACGACCGACTGCGCTATCGCAGAGATGGCCAGGCCTGGAAAATCGAGCGGCTCAACCCCTGATTCGTCAGGGGTTGAGCCGCGTCTGATTCGATTCTCAGCGTGTGAGTTTCTTGATTTCGTCGTCGAGAAAGTTCAACGCATTCTGCAGAGCAGTCTTGTGAACTGCCGAAGACGTTCCGTCGAGTTCGCGAACGATTCTGCTGCGGGAAAGTTCGAGCGTTGCGATCTTCGAGGTCTGCAGTGACTCTTCAATCGTCGGGGCGATGAACGAACGATCGCGTTTTCTGGTCGAGTCCTCAATCTGAGCCGCTTCAACGGCTTTACTCTCAAATCCACGGGCCATGAAAGCCTCCTTCGCACGTTGGCAACCATGCATCGATCATGGAAAATCCGCGCAGCACTATCCTAACATTGTCTTCATGTCGGGCTTGTACTCGGCGCTCCGATCAACTACAAAGGAGTTGAATGCAAGTAAATGGAATCCCTGACCATCCGGTCAAAACCACAGAACAACGCTTTGATCAGCTCGGACTCTCTGAATCGATCCTGAAATCGATCACCGCAGTCGGCTTCGTCCATCCAACCCCCATCCAGGCTGCAGTGATCCCCACCGCCCTCGAGGGGCGTGACCTGATCGCACTCGCGCAGACCGGTTCAGGAAAGACCGCGGCCTTCGTGATTCCGATTGCGGAGCGGCTCACGCACGGGAAGGGTCTGCGCGGGCTGATCATCTCCCCCACCAGAGAGATCGCGCTGCAGACGCAGGCGTTCCTCGAGCTTTTCGGAAAGAACCGGAATCTGACGACGGCCTGCCTCATCGGCGGCGTCAAACTGAAGCCGCAGCTCGATGCCCTTGCTGAGCATCCGGACATCGTCGTTGCAACGCCGGGAAGACTGCTCGACCACGTCGAACGTAGAACACTGTCGCTCGACAAGGTAGAAGTTCTGGTTCTCGATGAAGGCGACCATATGCTGGACCTTGGATTCCTTCCGCAGGTACGTCAGATTGTCCGTTCGCTTCCGCGCGAGAGGCACACCATGATGTTCTCGGCGACCATGCCTTCGGCGATCGAAGAACTCGCGCGAACCATGCTGAAGGATCCGATACGTATCGACATTCTTCCTGAGGGTCGTGCTGCCGTCGGCATCAGTCACCGGCTTTACGTAGTCAGCCCTGAAAACAAACGTCCCTGCCTGCTGGCCCTGTTGCATCAGGAACTCGGCAGCACGCTGGTGTTCACTCGACGCAAGTTGGATGCGGAATGGCTCTTTCACATTCTCGATCGGGAAGGCCATCCCGTCACACGCATTCACTCGGACCGTTCGCAGAGCGGACGCGTCAAGGCGCTCGAGGAATTTCGGGAAGGATCCCACCGCATTCTCGTCGCCACTGACATCGCCGGACGCGGAATCGACGTCCCGGGCATCACACACGTGATCAACTTCGACGTGCCTGAGACCGTGGAGGACTATATTCACCGGGCAGGCCGCACCGCGCGTGCCGAACTCGAAGGAATCGTCTCCTCGATTGCGGTCTGGCAGGATCTGATGATCATTCGCGACGTCGAAGAAGCCATCGGCCAGCCCATCCCCCGCTGTACCGTACCCGGTGTCGAGGCATGGACCGAAATGGTCAAAGCAGTGAAGCCGGCGCGACGCAGGCTCTGACTTCGGAGAACGGCTGCGAAATGCTTCTGAGCGGCTGCCGCGGCTATCGACCTGACCCAGATCGCAGCGGGCGTGTAAAACCTCTCTCCAGCCTGGAACGTAAGGTAGCCGTTCCTGTTGCCTATCAGAAGGGCCGCTGGAAGGCTATGCTCACTCATCCCTAGCGAGCTCTGTCGAGGACACCGAGTGCAATCCGATACTGAAGCGCTGCAACAGATCATCGAGCGACGCGAAGGCAACTTCGCTGAGACGCGCTACGAGTCTGTTCTGCTGGCAATCGCCCGTAACGAGCGGAGCGTCGTGCTTCAGATGCGCCGTCCACCGCTCGAGAAGCAGATCATCTTCGACGCTGGCGCACCGGTGGACTGCACATCAAATATCGCCACGGAAACAATCGGACGATTTCTCGTGTCGACCGGCAAAATCGAAGAGCGCGAGTACCAGAGTCTATTGTCACTCGCGGCTTCCCGGAGTGTAGCTTTCGAAGATCTTCTGCTCGAGCAGCGCCGCATCGCTCCAGCTGAGCTTTACCGCATCATGCAGAAGAATCTCGCGCGAAAAGTACTCGACGGCTTTGCCTGGCAAAGTGGCGATTTCAATTTGTCGTTCGACGTGCCCGACGTGGATTCGCCACTTCGAATTCGCGTACCGCAGCTTCTTCTCACCGGGATCCTCAAGATCGTTCCGCAGAATCGAATTGAGGCAGAGGTCGTCAAACTCGAAACAGCAACGCTGGTTGCTGTATCGACGGAGCGATTGACAGCGAGTGGTTTCAAGTTACCCGCGCCCGTCCAGTCGTTTTTCGAAGCTTTTTTCAGTGCTGCCTCGGTAGCGGCGGTTCGAAGCTCGAGGAAGATGCCGCAGGACGAGTTCAACCGAATGATGTACTGCCTCGTTACGTTAGGCCTGCTCACTCCGCCGGTCACGCAGCAAACTGCCCAGCAGCCGTTCTTCAAGCTCGAACTCGACGAGGAAGATACCGTCACTGCGCCATTGGTCACCGAGTCCAATGAACCACCGTCAATGTCTTTCGCGGTTCGTGAGCCCTCAGTTCAGCCCGCCTCAGTCGAGCTCCGTGACGAGTTGATGGCGCGCTTCATCACGCACAAGCGAAAAGATTCCTTCGACTTTCTTGACGTCGAAGAGTCGGCATCGGCAGGGACGATCGCCAGAGCCTACCTAGTCTTCGCTGAAAAATTTCTCCCGGCACGGTTCCAGCTCGATTCCGGCGAGGGTCTGCGCGAGAAGGCTCAGGAACTGTTTCTAGCGGCAGCGCGCGCGTATGCGGAACTCTTCGATAAGGATCGTCGTTCTGCGCTGCTCGAGAGCAGGCGAGTCGAGCGCATTCGCCGTGCAACCCCCATGAGCGATCCGCCGCAAAATAAGGTGAACCTGTTGGACCCCGAGGTCCACTTCGCCAAAGCACGCGAGCTGTACGCAGCGGGAAAGGCGAAGGAAGCGCTGCCCTTCTATCAGCGAGCTGCTGACTGCGACGCCCAGAACGGCATCTACTCCTCGGAGCTCATCTTCTGCAGGTACGAAGTCATGAAAGCCACTGCCGAGCAGGCACTCGCTTCACTGAAAGAGGTCATGCGCATCGATCCCGCTTGTGGTCTCTCCTGGTACTTCGCCGGCCGGATCCACTCGTCGCTGAACAACAAGCTGGAGGCCCAGGCCTACTTGAGAAAAGCTGACGAAAAGATGGGGAGTGATCATCGGGCTCGCAATGCTTTGAAGGAACTACTCGGGCGTCGGCGGTGAAGCGGGCCGGGGGCCGGAGTAGAAGCGTGTCGGGAGACAAACGGAGTAAGTGAGCGGTCGGGTCGGGCTTCAAATTCACACTGGCGCGCCACAGGCAGGATTGCCTGTGCCACACACTGATGAACGCAGAACTCAGAACGCAGAACGATG